>JAKAEE010000001.1 GCA_021820065.1 Bacteroidota bacterium
CGGGCAATGAATTGTTTCCCGGATGCGCAATCAAGTAAATGGGAAGATGTCCGTTAGAGTGTTTTCGCGATTCCCATAAATCCAAAATTTTCTTTTCGGTTCCACCTGTGGCAACGAAAACAAAAAAAGGCATTTGTCTTTCCTCGGGCGGATTCTCCAATACTTCGCCGCCAAGTGTTTTTAAAGGAAGAACATACTGACCAATAATACTTTCAAGCGGCAAGGTGTTAAGATCACTGACGACGGGAACAATTCCAAATCGGTTTGGCGGTTGAGAGTCCATTTCGATTCTCCCTTAAAAATGTTTTAATGAAGAATTTCCAGTTGACGCAGTATTTCTTCGGCTTTGATGACTTGTTGAACAGAGACCATTAATTTTATTTCATTGAAAGAAATTTCACTCACATCCGGAAATGTTTTTTCAGTGAATTTTATCTTGGGAAAAAGAGTTTGAATCGACTTGTATGATGAGTTCCAATCAACCGAAAAGAATTTTTGAACTGCTGTTTGAGCATAAGAGAAGTTGGAAATAAAAAGGAGTGTAATTAAAAGCGAAAATAGTTTCTTCATCTGGATAGCCTGCAAATTCTCTTCGAATAACATAGAGAGAAAAATGTTTGCGGGCAACCGAAAAATTAGTTTGTCGTTCTAGCTTTTTTCTCTGCGGCTTTATTAAGCTCCTTTATTTCGGCGGTGCTTGTTGGGTGGCCAATGGCGTTAAGGTTTTTATGAATTGTAATGTATTCTTCTTTTGAAATGTTGTTATGCCAATGTCCGGTAAGCATCCCAAGCCCCGTTACTGAGATAAAGATGAGAACTACGCCGAATGCTATAACTTTTTTCGGCACCTTTTTCTCTTTGAAAATACTTTTTACTTCCAGCGTATCTGCAACCGGACAAACATCAACGCAGCTTAGACAAGAAGTACATTCGTCGGATATAACGGTTTTTACTTTATCAACTTTTATGAATGAAGGACACGCCTTAGCGCAAAGTCCACAGTCAATGCAGCTTGTAACGTTTCGTTTGATTTTGTTAGGACTCAAGAAACCAATCAGTCCAAGCAGCGCTCCATAAGGGCACAGGTATCTGCACCAAAAGTTTCTAATGAATATCGACAGCAGGAATAGAACACCGATTATAATCAAGCTGAACTGCGAAATGTGTGCAAAGAAATACCACATTTTTATATCGGCTGAAATATTATATGGTCCTCCAAGAAAAAATGCGAGGACAGTCGTGCTCATCGAAAAAATTGCGAAAGCAAAAAATGCAAGCAGAAAATATTTAACCGCACGAAGGGGATAATCAATAAACTTGTGGAGTTTTATTCTTCGTTTGAAAATCTTTCTCCAAATTCTTTCGCCAAAATCTCCGATCATTTCGGAAATAAAACCTACCGGACACATCCAGCTGCAGAAAGATTTTCCGAAGACAAACGACACACCGACTATTGCAAGCAAAATAAAAAATCCAGCAGGATGGACATCGTGAATTTGACCGGTTTGAAAAAAGTAAACCACACTCATCAATGCGCTGATCGGAAGAAACCCTTCCACGCCGGGAGGACGCTGATGAAATGTTGTAGCGCCGTTTGATTCCAGATAAGAAACGAATTGCGAAAACTCAATTCCAATCCAGATACAAAGAACAGCGAAAGCTACTTGCACACCAAATCTAATTTTTTGGATCGACGCGTCTTTATTTTTTTTGTACTTCAAACTCATTTTCTAAACTCCAAGACTTCAAATACTTCTGTAACTTTTTTGATTTGCAAAAGCGCAAAATAACACATCTCAAATATCGGAAAAATAATTCTGCTTATCAATCAAAAAGTGCTCTTTTACTGCAAAAACGGATAAAAAGGACACGCAAAAGAATTAACTTGACAATCTATCCACTTATAAATATTTTAATTCAGAGAAATAAATCTGCAATATCTTGGATAAAGAAAAATGAAAACAATCGCAGTACAGTTAAATCGGACAAATTGTTCCAGTATAAAAAATTTCGGTGGGTTGCTCGGAATTAAGTCACTTGGGATTTTATTTTTATTAGCATTCATAGTTGTTGGATGCGGCGAGCAGTATTCCGATGAAGTAATTGGGGAAGAACATGCTCAACTAACAGACGCACCTTATGTGCCTCCGCCTATCACGCGTAAACATGCAACAAAAGTGATTGTTGATTTAGAAGTACGAGAGTTAGTAAAAAAATTATCGGACGATGTTGAATATGTTTTTTGGACTTTCGGCGGAAGCGTCCCCGGAAAATTTATTCGCGTGCGCGAAGGTGATCTTGTTGAATTTCATCTTCATAACAATCCTTTAAGCAAACTGCCGCACAATATTGATCTGCATGCCGTGACTGGTCCCGGCGGCGGAGCTACTTCATCGTTCACTGCGCCCGGGCACACTTCTGTATTCTCATTTACTGTTAAGAATCCGGGTCTATATGTTTACCACTGTGCAACAGCGCCAGTTGGTATGCACATCGCCAACGGAATGTACGGACTTATTTTAGTTGAACCGAAAGAAGGACTTCCTCCGGTTGATAGAGAATATTATTTGATGCAAAGTGAATTCTACACCGAAGGTAATTACGGCGCTGCTGGACTTCAACCCTTTAGCATGGAGAAAGCAATTGCCGAGAAACCGGATTACGTTGTTTTCAACGGCTCTGTCGGATCAATGGTGGGTGATAAAGCGTTGATTGCAAATGTCGGCGAGAGGGTAAGGTTCTTTGTCGGAAATGGGGGACCAAATTTGGTGTCGTCATTTCATGTGATAGGAGAAATACTTGATGTTGTGCACAGAGAAGGAAGTTTTAGCTCGGTCGAGAAGGACGTTCAAACAACTTTAATTCCTGCCGGCGGTTCATCTATAGTAGAATTCACTGTTGACGTGCCGGGAAATTATATTATGGTTGATCATTCCATTTTTCGCGCATTCAACAAAGGCGCATTGGGAATGCTTTCTGTAAGTGGACCGGATAACAAAACAATTTATTCGGGAAAACAAGCGGACGAAATCTACACAGCTTCATCTTCCGGTACCGAAGAAGTAAATTCTTTTACCGGTGAATTGAATCGGAATAACGGTAACGAACAGTACTCATCAAAATATTCCAACGGCGATCCTGCTATAGATGGAAATTTGATAAAGACCGCAGCGCAAACCGGTGCAAAAAATTCTTCTCCCGGGAATATTTTCGGTCTAGGACAATCAGTTTATTCCACCAGTTGTTTCGCATGTCACCAAGCTGACGGAAATGGAATCCCCAACGTTTTTCCACCGCTTTTAAATTCGGATTGGTTAAAAAAGAATTCGAAAGAAGACGCAATAAGAAACGTTGTTCACGGCAAAACCGGAGAGATCTCAGTCAACTCAAAAAAATATAACGGGATTATGCCTTCACAGAATCTTGATGATGTTCATGCGGCGGCAGTTTTAACGTACGTCTATAAGAAATTTATTGGGAAGGATGTAAATATTTCGCCGGAAGAAGTGAAAAAAATCCGAGCCCAAAAGAAATAAGAGTTTGAGAGTAAATGTTAGACAGACAACGGCAAAATCAATGAGACGAATTTCAATTCTAATATTAGTCGTAGTGGTAAATCTGCCGATCATCGGTCACGGGAAGCTATCGGATAGTCATGAAGACATGGCATTAATAAAAGGCGGGAAATATAAACCGCTTTACGGCGCAAATAATAATTCCGATGAAGTAAGTGTTTCGCCATTTTACATAGATCGGTTTCCGGTGACCAACAAATTGTTTCTGCAATTTGTTAAAGAAAATCCTAATTGGCGCCGGTCAAATGTGAAAAAACTTTTTGCGGATGAAAATTATCTGAAAAATTGGAAGAGTGATTTAGAATTGGGTCAAAATGTTCTGCCTGATGCACCGGTAACAAATGTCTCGTGGTTTGTAGCAAAAGCTTACTGCGAATATTACGGCAAGAGACTGCCGACGGTTGCCGAATGGGAATTGGTTGCGCAGGCAAGCGCAAAACAAGCCGATGGTTCAAAAGATCCTAATTACATCCGGCAGATATTAGAATGGTATTCAAAGCCAACGCAAAAAATAATTCCCGCCGTAGGTCAAAATGAAAAAAATATTTGGGGAGTCTATGACATGCACGGATTGGTTTGGGAATGGACTTCGGATTTTTTTAGTGCGATGGTAACAGGAGAATCGCGTGGAGACAGCGGGCTGGAAAGAAATCTTTTTTGCGGAAGCGGTTCTGTCGGTGCGTCGGATTTTAAAAACTATCCCGCATTTATGCGGTTCGCATTCAGAAGCAGCTTAAAAGCAAATTACACGACAAATAATCTTGGCTTCAGATGCGCAAAAGATTTTTATCAAAGGAGTAATGAAAAATGAAGCGCAAATTAATTATCCCGTTCATTGCTGTTTCTGCCCTTGTTCTAACGCTGTCGGTTTACTTTGCAATGAACATCACGGCTTCGAAAAAGAAAAGCGGCAATGCTGCAATTGAGAATCAGAAAGAAAAATTATGCTGTGCTGATTTGAAAATCGATCATGGTAAAGTCGGCGATAATTCCATTTACCAACTCGATTCAAAATGGCGCGATGAATCCGGCAAAACAATTTCTTTAGCAGCTCTGAAAGGGAAAAAGCAAATAATGGCGATGATATTTACAAGCTGCACTTATGCTTGTCCGTTGATTCTAAACGACATGAAAAAAATAGAATCACAAACAAAAAGCAAGGATGTGAATTATTTGCTTGTTTCCATAGACCCCGCGAGGGATACACCGGAAGTTTTAAAAAGTTTTGCGGAGAGAAACAACTTAGATCTCAACAAATGGCGTTTAATTACCGGCAGCCAAAACGGAGTAAGTGAATTAGCCGCCGTGCTTGGATTTAGGTATAAAAAAGAAAAGGACGGAAGTTTTTCACATTCCAACATAATTTCGGTCTTGAATGAAAACGGTGAGATAGCATTTCAACATTTCGGACTCAATCAAAGCGTTCAAGACGTTTTAAATTCATTAAAATAACTGGAGAATTAAAATGAGAACATCAGAAACTCACACAAAAAGTTCGGTCGGTTTTGCCGACTTAAAAATAAAAGACATTGTTGCGACAAACTTTAGAGCTGCACAGGTTTTTGAAAAATACGGAATCGATTACTGCTGCCACGGCAATCGCCAATTGGGCGAAGCGCTTCAAGAGAAAAATCTTGCTGTCAGTGAAATCCATAATCAATTAAATGCTTTGGAAGAACGGGGGAGCGACGATTCGAATAAATATTCAGAATGGGATTTAGATTTTCTCGCACAATTTATTGTTAACACACATCACGCTTATGTAAAGAAATCGATTCCGCAAATAAAAGAGCATTTGGCAAAGGTTATAAACGCTCACGGGAAAAAATATTCTTATCTAGCTGAAGTTGAAGCCGCATTCGACTCAATCGCTGCAGAGTTAACTTCTCACATGATGAAAGAAGAGAACATTCTTTTTCCTTTAATACACTATTTGACCGAAACAAAAAAATTCAACGAACGCCCGAAAAGCGGCGGATACGGAACGATCAAGAATCCTATTAGAAGAATGGAAGAAGAACATTCTTCTGCCGGCGAAGTCTTAAGTACCATGAAAAAGCTGACCAATAATTATACCTTGCCAAAGGATGCATGCACAACTTTCAAAGTCACTTACGAAGAGCTGAAGGAATTCGAGTTGGATCTTCATAAACACATACACTTAGAAAACAATATTTTGTTTCCGAAAGCCATTGAGTTGGAAGAGGAACTGCTTAAATTATAGTCTGTCAATTTGAGATGAAGATGAAAAAAACTGGAAACAAATTATTATCGTCCGCAAATTTTTACGACGACGTTTCGGAATTTTATGAAAAGATGATCGACTTCGAGAAAAATCTTCAGCTTAGAGTAAAAGCGTACAAGAATATTTTTGAAAGAGTCGGTGCTGCTGCAGATTTGGGCTGCGGCATCGGTTTGGATTCCATCGCGCTCGCGATGAACGGACATGACGTAACGGCTTTCGACATTTCGCCAAAGATGATTGACGAAACGCAAAAAAATGCCGCCAAGTTTGGGCTAACAATAAAAACGGAAGTTTCTTCGCTAGAATCAATACCCGCTGCTTACAAAAATAATTTCCAGAACATCGTGTGTGTCGGGAATACTATCGCTCATCTCAACAGTACACAATTGAAGAGCGTGTTAAAGAAAATTTGCGGACTGTTAAAACCCGGCGGGAAATTATTTCTTCACATTTTAAATTATGAAATTATTAGAAAGCAGAACAAAAGAGTTAACAACATAGCAGTCCGCGATGGAGTGACAATAATCCGGTTCTACGATTTTTTCGAGCAGCACCTTAATTTCAATATTTTATCTTTCAAAGTGGAAGAGCCAAAAAACTTTCGGTTGGTTACAACGCGGCATTACCCGCATAGAAAAAACGAAATTCGTTCGTTTCTGAAATCGGCGGGATTTGTTAGCATAAAATTTTCAAAAAATTTCGAGGGAGAGAATTTTGATCAGCTTGAATCAAAAGATATGTTTATAACCGCTACAAAATAATTCTACAAAGAAGAAATTTTGCTGAATGTTTTTTCTTTCAAATGTTCCAGTGTTTCTTCGCTTAACATCCGGTACGCTTCGTCTCGCAGCTTGCCCCATTTTTCATGTACCGGACAAGGTGTTTCAACCGAGCATCCCGGAAAACCCAGAACACAAGATTTGAAAACATCGAGACCGTCAATTGCTTCAACGATATCAATCAGTTTAATTTGGCTCGGTTCTTTTGCTAGATAAAACCCACCCTTTTTTCCTTTCTTGGAACCAATGATTCCGCTGCTCGTTAGTATTTGCAATACCTTCGAGACAAATTCCTTTGGAACTTTTAATTCACCGGAAACTTCTTCTGCGTTGAAAATTCTCTTTTCTTTTGCAGATAAATACAAAACAGCCTGAAGACCAAGCTCGCACGCTTTAGAGAAAAATACAGTCATTAAGCCCCCTTAATTTTTGAAGATTAAATATAGTTTATCGGAAGGATAAATTTTGAGAAATTTTTGGCATTATCAAACCAATTGCATTAAAATTTTTTAATCTGTCTTTAATGGTTCCTTAATGAACCAGCAGTTAAGTTACTTCCACAATAAATTTTCAATTGTCGATAAGTAAATAACAATCAATTAACAAGGGAGTACCTAATGAAGAAGTTAGCAGCAATATTATTAATTCTCGCTTTTGTATCTGTTAACGCTTTCGCTCAAGCTCAACCGCAAAAGAAAGCTGAAGGCAAAGCAAAGAAAGAAATGAAGGTTGAAAAGAAAGCTGAGAAGAAAGAAAAACACGAAGCCAAAGTTGAAAAGAAGGCTGAGAAAAAAGAAAAACACGAAACCAAAGTTGAAAAGAAGGCTGAGAAGAAAGAAAAACACGAAGCCAAAGTTGAAAAGAAAGCCGAGAAGAAAGAAAAGAAAGCTGCAAAGAAAGAAGCTGCAAAATAATTCTTCTCACAAGAATCTTTTAACAGTTGAAGAAAAGGAGAGTACATGTGCTCTCCTTTTTTATTTCCGGACTGATAGATGGTTCAAAGTCTTTTACTTGCCGGTTTGCACCGCGAGTACATATTTTAGTTGAAATTTCTATCAGTCTATTTTACCTTATAACCGAATAACTTTTCAATAAAGTGAAAGGTGGGCATTTTGAGAGATCGGAAATCCTCCGCACCAAAAACCATTATTATGAAAATCCTAATGCTCACGTCATTCTTACTTATCTTTCCTCTTTCTCAGTACGCTCAATGGAAAAATTTAAGTCCAATTTCCGGTATCGATGTTACATCAATGACAAATTTGGGAAGTGAGATTTTCGTCGGAACAACCGACAAAGGTATTTATCACTCTACCGACAGCGGAAATCTATGGGCACGGTATAACGCTGGGTTATCAGACTATAACATAACAGCTTTGATAAACTCAGGCGGCAATGTCCTAGCTGGGACGAGATACGGCGGCGTTTTCAAGCTGAAAGGAAAAAATTGGTTGTCTGCTAATATATGCAATTGCGGCGGGCCAACTATTTACTCTCTGGGCATTTGCGGAACTAAAACTTACGCTGGCGTTAACAATTCGATCTATCAATCCGCGGATTACGGATCTACCTGGAAAAAAATAAAAGATTTTGGATTTGATACGACCGTTACTTCATTTGCTTTTTCCTGCTGTACAGTATTTGCAGGCACCAATGCGAATTCAATTTTTACTTCCGCAGATAGCGGCGCCACTTGGAAACAGATGAAGAATTCTCCGCCAAGCATTAACGCTCTTGTCGAGTATCGCGGCGTTCTATACGCCGGGACAGATATTGGCGTTTTTTACAGCGACGCCAACAATATTAACGGTTCATGGCAAACTTTGGGCGGATTTTATTTACCGGTAGCTTCGCTTTCATTTTCAGGAAACAATTTGCTTGCGGGAACAAAAGGTTACGGCATTGTAAAATATGTCGATCCTCTCTGGGTAAGCGCTAACGCCGGCATTTACGATCGGTGGGTTAACGCAATACTTGTTAACGGCTCCAACATATTTATCGGGACAAAAACATACGGGGTTTATTTATCAACCGATAATACAGTGACCTGGGCGGCGGCAAATAACGGATTGGTGGAAAACAGCGTTAGAGATATGGCGATGGACGGGAACAAACTTTTCGTTTTGATGAATAACGACAATGGAATTTATCGTACTACCGACGACGGAACCACATGGCAATTAATGAGTAACGGTCTGAAGACTTTTAAAGGATTTACATTCATAACAAAATATAACGGGCAACTTTTTGCCGGCGGACTTAACGGATTTTATCAGACGCCGACAACTTCATCAAACTGGGTAAAAAGCACGTTGAACCAAACCGTCAGTTATTTATTTGTCGATAACAAGAACTACTGCGCCGGCGGCGTTGATAATTTTGACGAGACGCTTGTTTATTATTCAAACGACAGCGGCACAACATGGAACAGTTCTCGCGTGATGGCGTTCGGTTTTGTTAATAATTTTCACAAAACAGGAACAAGACTTTTGGCGGGACACCAATCAAGCGGCGTTTTGATTAGCGACGACGGCGGCAAAAGCTGGACAGAAAATAATTGGGGATTAAATAGTGCCGGTTCAAAAAATGTTTGGAAACTTGCCGAGACAACAAATTATTTGTTCGCCGCAACTCACGGATCGATTTACCGCGCACAGAAATCGGTTACGCCTTACAAATGGCAGGAGGTAGCTTTCTTTAATACGGATATTTATGATATGCTTGTAACGCAAGGTGATACAATTTATGTTGCGCCTTACGGTGAAGGCGTATATGCATCGTCCAACGATGGAGATGTCTGGTGGACGGAGAATGATGGCTTGCTGGATTTAAATATAATTTCGCTCGCTGAATCCGGGGGGAGTAAAATTTATTGCTCATCGCTTTCAAGCGGAATTTACTTACGAAATAAATCAACAGTCACTTCGGTAGAAAAAGAAACATCAAGTATTCCAAACGATGTTCAGCTTTATCAGAACTATCCAAATCCGTTTAATCCTAGTACAACAATAAAATTTTCTGTTCCTTCTGTAGAGACGTACCATGGAACGTCTTTACAACACGTTGTGCTGAAAGTTTACGATTTGTTGGGAAGAGAAGTTTCAACGCTTGTTAACGAAGAAAAAGCGCCGGGGAATTATGAAGTGAAGTTTAATGTAGAGACTCGCAGCGGCGAGTCTCTACCGAGTGGCGTTTATTTTTATAGGTTGACTGCCGGTTCGTATTCTGAGGTAAAGAAGATGGTGTTGCTAAAATAATTTTTTTATCAACCATTCCTATTCATTAAACATAACGATATGAGAATATTAGTAGTTGAAGACGAAAAAAAAGTCGCCTCTTTTATAAAAAAAGGTTTGGAGGAAGAACTCTTCCAGGTAGATACTGCCGGCAACGGAAAAGAAGGTTTAGATCGCGCACTTCATGAAGAGTACGACCTAATCATCAGCGATATAATGATGCCCCAGATGAGCGGCATTCAAATGATAAAGGAACTACGCGGCAATAACATTGAGACACCAATTCTTTTACTTACAATAAAAGACAGCACAAAAGACAAAGTGGACGGACTCGACAGCGGCGCCGATGATTATTTAACTAAACCTTTTGCGTTTGAAGAATTGATTGCGCGTGTTAGAGCGCTGTTAAGAAGAAAAGAGACCCAGAAGAGCAATGTGCTAACAATCGATAATCTGCGAATGGATTTGGTGGCTCATAAAGTGTTGAGGGACAATAAAGAAATTATTTTAACGCCGCGGGAATATTCCATTCTCGAATATCTGCTGAGGAACAAGAACAAAATTGTTTCCAGAACAAAACTAATTGAGCATGTTTACGATTTTCATTTCGACAGCGGCACAAACGTTATTGATGTCTATATCAATAAGCTGCGCTCCAAGATAGACCAAAATACTGCCAAGCAGCTAATTCAAACTGTTCGGGGAACGGGGTACATAATAAAAGAACAGAATTGACTCTGACATGTTTGCTAAACTAAAACCTTTTGTTAGCACCACAAGATTTAAGTTCACAATCTGGTACTCTTCGCTATTCCTTTTGCTGGAAATTCTATTAGGAATTTCAATCTATTTTTATCTCAGTAAATCATCGCACACAAATCTAGATCTAACATTGAAATCGCAGGCAAGAGCAATTCTGCGGGTTGTTGAAGAGAAACATGTTGATCTGGATTCTTTTGAACCGGGACCGGTTTACAGAAGCGAGGACGAACTGATTTGGGATATCATTTACGATGCGCTAGTATTCAACCGCCGCAATACCTATGTCGAAATTTCCACGTTGAATAAAATAGTTTTTAAAACCGCCAATCTCGGAAACATTAATCTTCCATTCTCCGAGCACAAAGTAAAAGAATCCATATTCGATTTTCGGAATGGTGATCTTTCCGAAGATGTCATTCGAGCTTGCCAGATGCAAGGGAAACGCTATACGGTCGTTGTTGCTTATCCAAAGGAATTTATAGAACAAACTTTGAACGGATTGAGAAGCATCTACATCAGAGTGGCGCCTGTATTTCTTATAATCTCTTTTCTAGGAGGATGGCTGCTCACATCAAAATCGCTTTCCAGAATCGATGCCATCATAAAGAAAACGGAAGAGATAACCGCTCAAAGTTTGGATGAAACGATTCCGGGCGGCGAGTATTACGATGAATACGGACGACTGGTTAACAAGATGAATGAAATGATCCAACGAATAAAGAAATCCGTCGATTATATGAATCAATTTTCCGTATCAGCCGCTCACGAGCTAAAGACTCCGCTAACAATTCTCCGCGGTGAAATCGAGCTTGCTCTTAAGTCTCCCAAAACTCCCAATCAATACACTGAAGTTCTTAAGAGTAATTACGAAGAAACAATCCGGTTGATAAAGATAGTTGATAATCTTTTCTTCATTTCAAAAAGCGACAATGCTTTAATCAACATTCAAAAGAAGGAAGTGGAATTGAATTCCTTCTTAAATAATATTGTGAACAGCATGAAAATACTGGGATATGATAAAAATATGAATCTGGTTTTCACAGCTAAAGACGAACTAAAGGTTAATATAGACCCCGCGTTACTTACTCAAGCGCTTTCAAACGTGCTGGATAATGCTTTCAAGTTTGGGACAGACAGCACAACCGTTACCATTAACACAAGAAGAATCAACGGCAGTTTTGAAATAAACATTACCAATTACGGTGAAGGAATTTCGGAGGAATCAATTAACAAAATATTCGAGCGGTTTTACCGCGCCGATACACCTCAAACCAAACATACCGGAGGCGTTGGTCTGGGGCTTTCCGTCGTAAAATCTATAATGAATCTTCATGGCGGCGATGTTGACGTAAAGTCCGCCCTCAACGACAAAACAACTTTCTTATTAACCTTGCCGATAGCCTGACATTTTTCTGTCATCGGCAGGAATTGTTTGTGACATAGGATAAGCAGATTTGTTGAACACGTTCTTTAAATTGACAATCGAAAATCTAAGTAGTATTTTTTAACAATATGAAATGATATCAATCAAATAAACACAATAACACAAATCCTCTCACAAAATAAAAAGGAGTTAAAATGAAAACAGCTTCAAGATTAGTCGGTTTTAGAAAGACCGTTCTTGTTGTTTTTCTTTTCTTGTTCACGGCAGTTTTAACTCATGCGCAAACCTCTTCAAGTTTTGCCTCAATGTCTAGTTCTCCCGCAGCAGGTTCCGGCACAAATTGGATCATCGGCGGAAGAATTGGTATGGCAATAGGAAGCGGATTCGGCGGTTCCACAGTTGGATTAGCAATTGGCCCAATGGCTGAAGTTTTGTTTAACAAAAATATGGCGGTTGGAACAGAATTAAACATCAATACCTTTAGCGGAACACCGGTTGAATGGGCAGATTATTTTAAGTACTACTTTGACATTCCCGGTTCCACTGTAAAACCATATGCAAATGCCGGACTAAGTTTGTGGTTTGCTACTGACGGACCGTATTTTGCAATTCGGTTTGGCGGCGGCGCTAATTTCAAAGTTGCCAACAATCTCTACATCCCGGCAGATCTTCAGATTGGTCCTATTTTTTACAGCACAAAAACTGCCGGATTTGATTACAACACTTTTCAGCCCACTACAACTTCATCAACAAAAACAATATTCTATATTGGCATAACAACCGGCATTAGATATGAACTCCCATAAAATAATTAACTAACTGAGAGGGTTACAATATGAAAAAAATTTTTGTACTGATTTTAGCAGCAACACTGCTTATTGCATCTACCAATATGCAGGCTCAAACCACAGTGAGCGTTGGCGCAAGAGCTGGGTTAAACATTGCCAATTTTTCTTTTGATCCGGATGTAGCAACCGGAGTCACTAAATCGTCACGAACCGGATTCAAATTTGGCGGCGCTCTTGAAGTTGGGTTTGCACCAATGTTTGCTCTTCAAGTCGAACCGATGTTTTCAACCGGCGGAAGTGAACTTAGCGGACCCGGTGGAAAGCTCACTTTTAAAACATCTCTTATAGAAATTCCAATCTTATTCAAAGTTAAGATTCCCGTAGCCGGTTCAGTTACACCATATGCATTTGTCGGACCAAATTTGGGTTTGGTTCTATCGTCAAAATCGCTGCTTGAAGCGGGCGGTCAATCTCAAGAAACCGATTGGAAAGATCAAACATCCTCCATAAACTTTGCTCTGGATTTTGGCGCTGGCGCCGGATTTAAGGTAGCCCCGTTAACTACAATCCTTTTAGATGTTCGTTATTCTCTGGGTCTAGCAAATATACTTAACGACAAAGGAAAGCAAGCGTATGGCGGCGACCAGTCTATAAAGACTACAGGATTTCAGATCATTGCTGGTGTGATGTTCGGTTTGAATTAGAAGAATTAATCCATAAAACAAAAAACAAAAAAGCCCCGAGTTAGTCGGGGCTTTTTTATCAGTTCAATGTGCTTATTGGACTTGTATCTTTGAGAGCAATTTCTTTGACTGTTACTTTTATTACACCCCGACTTATCATGCCTAAAGCCTGGGCTGTACCTTTGGATAGATCCAGATCGCGACCATCAATGTATGGTCCCCGGTCGTTAATTCTAACAATAACAGATTTTCCATTACGAATGTTTGTTACTTTCAATACAGTTCCAAAAGGTAAGGACTTGTGCGCCGCCGTTAGAGCCATCTGATTATATATCTCTCCATTAGCTGTTAGCTTTCCATGAAAGCGCGGTCCGTACCAAGATGCCGTCATAATACCAATATCATTATATTCAACAGAAGTAAGATTCGGTTTTGCATCTTTGCTTATTGTTATTTTAGTAAAGCCACTATTCTCGCCCGCAGCTGTATCGCTCAAATCTACAAACGCAAGACAGGCGGTTATAAGTATAATGGAAACTATTTTTAACGTACGCAAATTTAACCTCTTAATTAGTTAGACATACCTTTAAGTTCGAGAAAAAGAAAACCCTAGGCGGAAAACAGTAGTGTTATATTTTAAATCTAGACGTGAACCAAATATCGGTTCGTCTAACATTTTCGCCGGGCAGAAGAGCATTATGGGAAAAAATGAAATTTAGAGAAGTTAGTGAAAACGAATTGCTAGCTTCCAAAGAGATGTGATTTTTTAGGTTTTTAACAATACTAGTCATTTTCGACAATTCATTTACATTGTCGCAAGCAATATCACTTGGAATGACTTTCACCGAAACAGCAATTTTATAGGAGAAGCCATCTCTTTGACTGAGCG
Organism: Bacteroidota bacterium; assembly: GCA_021820065.1. Lineage (GTDB taxonomy): Bacteria > Bacteroidota > Ignavibacteria > Ignavibacteriales > Melioribacteraceae > Fen-1258. Next base: position 14,342 of record JAKAEE010000001.1, read on the forward strand.
ACGTTGACTTTGCCGAAGCAATGCCTGCCGAAAGGAAGAAAACCAGAATCGTTAAGTATGTAAAGCTTTTAACTTTCAATTTAAACCACTTTATTGAGACTAACCAAAATCTTCTAAACTAAATTTAGGCAATTATTGTAATACAAGACAACCTTTCGAGGAACAAAGTTCCATCACCAAATTGGAAATGTTTGAAAATTGACTGTTTTCGCAATTTTTAAAAAATGCTGAGTCTGTATGCAACGGTAATCGTTCCTTCTTTGGCGACAACAAAAGACATTTGCCTGCTTCCAGAGACAACAACTTTGAAACACATAACTGTTCTCGAACACTACTTTGGAAGGCGGCTTAGAACAAGATCATCAAAGTAAACTGACTGATTTATCCAGTGCGTGATTTCAACTCTGAATGCTTTTTCATAATTTGACAAATAAAAATCGCCGCATCATGAGAGTTTTTTCAGCCGTAATACCTTTTACCGAAATTCAAACGACCTCCGAATTGGCTCGTCAGTTGAACGAATCAGACCAGGTGGAAGAAATCTTCATTTACTCTCCTCTTCCTTCCGGTATTAAACTGCCCAACTGCAAGGACCTCATTCTTGATTCAATTCAAAGCTCGGTTTCGCTTCGGACAATTGCCGGTATTTTAAGGACGGAATACTTGCTTCTTAGCATCAGAGAGACTGGAATATCGTTCTCCCCATCTTCACTCGGTCGTTTTCTGACTGTTGTTTCGGCATCAGATGCGGGAATAATTTACTCAGATTTCTATGAAAGGAAGTCTGGAAAAATTCTTGTTCACCCAACATGCGATTATCAGCTTGGAAGTATTCGTGACGACTTCGATTTTGGCTCAGTAATGATTATCCATTCGGAAAGTTTCAAAGATGCGGTGATGTCTTCCGGGAAGTCATACCAGTTTGCCGGATTGTACGATATGCGTTTAAGAATTTCCCAGACTAAGAAGATTCAAAGAATTCCAGAACCGTTATACAACATTGAAGAAATAGATTTTAGAAAATCCGGCGAGAAGCAGTTTGACTACGTTAACCCAAAGAATCGAAACGTTCAACTGGAAATGGAGAGCGCGGCAACAGATCATCTAAAGCAGATAAACTCTTTTGTGAAACCTCCGTTTAACGAAATTGATTTGACAAGTGAAAAATTTGAAACTGAAGCTTCCGTGATTATCCCGGTAAAGAATAGAATAAAAACTATCGGCGATGCGGTTTCTTCCGCGCTCAAACAAAGAACAGATTTTAAGTTCAACATCATCGTTGTTGATAATCATTCCGATGACGGAACCGCCGAATTGCTAAAGAAACTTTCTACCCAAAACGAAAAAATAATTCATTTAATCCCCGGCAGAGAAGATTTGTTGATCGGCGGATGCTGGAGTGAGGCGGTGAACAATCCGTTGTGCGGAAGATTTTCTGTACAATTAGACAGCGATGACGTTTATAAAGATGAAAGCACCTTGCAGACAATTATCGACACTTTTAAGAAAGAGAAATGCGCAATGGTTATTGGTTCGTACACGTTAACAGATTTTGATTTGAACGAAATACCGCCCGGATTAATTGACCACAGGGAATGGAGCGCCGATAACGGACCGAATAACGCGCTTAGAATAAACGGTCTTGGCGCGCCGCGGGCGTTTTATACACCGCTGCTTCGAAAGATTAGTATTCCAAATGTGAGTTATGGCGAAGATTATTTTCTCGGCATTACAATTTCGCGGAATTATAAAATTGGCAGAGTTTATAATTCTATTTATTATTGCCGTCGTTGGGAAGGGAACACCGATGCCGAACTCGATATCGGGAAGTTAAACGCGCATAATACTTTTAAAGACGGTTTGCGCACAAACGAAATATTAGCACGACAAAAAATGAATCTAGCGGATAAAACATGATTTTGGAAGTCCGACCAGAAAAGAATAAAAATATTGACTGGTTAGCCGAGCAGACAAAACAGTTGCTGTCAGATCAAAAAAAATCTTGGCCATTACTAAATAAAAACTACGAAACCTTATCGTCCGTTCAAACCCGCAGCTTTGAGTTTGACGGATTCGAAGTTGAAGTGCAATTCAATCCCGAGAGAATAAAATCATCCAACGCCGATGTTTCTACTGAAGCAATTAAAGAGCGGCAATGTTTCCTCTGTTTGGAAAATTTACCGGAAGAACAAAACGGACTTGCGACGAACAACTTTCTAATTCTATGTAATCCTTATCCAATCTTTCCCGAACATTTTACAATAGCGAGAAGAAATCACGAGCCGCAACTGATCGAAAATTCTTTCGAGGAGTTGTTAGACTTTTCTCATGAACTTGGCAAGTACTACACGTTATTTTACAACGGGCCGCGTTGCGGGGCTTCGGCGCCGGATCATCTGCATTTTCAAGCAGCAACAAAAAACATTATGCCGTTGGAACGGCAGTTCGACGGTATTATCAATAAGTACTCAACGGCGGTTTTCAGCAACGGAAATACTGAAATCCATTTAATTGAAGACAGCTTGCGAAGTTTTATTTCATTTGAATCAAGAAATAAACGAGAGTTACTCTCAACCTTTTTCGTTTTTCTCAATGCGACGAAAAAAGCTTTTCCTTTGGAAGATGAACCGATGATGAACATAACCGCTTCCTTTGAGCATGGGATTTGGCAGGTTTTTGTTTTTCCGCGCAATGTTCACAGACCAAAACAATTTTTCGCTAAAGGAGAAAATCAACTGCTTATTAGTCCGGCGGCAGTGGATTTATGCGGATTGATTATAACTCCCCGTAAAGAAGATTTTGAAAAAATAACCCGCGGCGATATAATCGATATATTCAAACAGATCACTGTTACAAAAGAGCATTTTGAATTTTTGCGGAAGAAATTAGGCGAGGCGTTTACTTTCTAAACTGCTTACCGGTTATAACTCACAACGTTTTTATAGCAATCACACTTACATCGTCTTCAAGTTCTCCGTCGGCGTAAGAAAGAATTTCCTTTTTCAACTGTTCAATTGAGTCTTCGTTTGGATTTAAGGCACCTAGAAAATCAACCAGTCTTTCTTCTTGATAAAGCTGACCCTCTTTGTTGCGCGCTTCGGTTACACCATCGGTAAGCAAAAAGAGCTCGTCGCCGCTATTCAATTTAATTTCGTGATCTTCGTACTCGCCCGATTTGCTGAACCCAAGTAGAACACCTTTTGATATAATTCTTTCAACCGTTTTAGATTTGTAAATCATCGGCAAGTCGCCGGCGCCGGAATAGCGCGCTGTTTTATTTTGGTTATCAATAATAATTATCGAAAGCGTGATGAACACTTCCGAAATTCTTTCGTCCTTATACACCGATTCGTTTACCTTGTGCAGAATGTGACTCGGCATGTAATCTTTAGAGGATTCCAAAACAAACCGTGCGGCGCTTCTTACGTAACCCGCATAGGCAACGGCAAAATACCAAGCGCCCCATCGTTTGCCCATCACGTCGCCCATTATTATTGCAAGATGGTTTTCATCCATCATGAAATAATCTATGAAATCTCCGCCGGGAACGTTCTTGAAAGGCATGTGCCAGTGCTTGATTGCGAATCCGTCGAACTTCGGATATTCATCCGGGACAACTTTTGCGCCCATAGTGTCGGCGGCTTTCTGAACTTCATCAACAACTTTTACTCTTTCTTTCTCCAGACTTTTTAGTATTGCGGATACTTTTGCAATCACAACTTTGGGGCTTGAAGTTTTAATGATATAATCTTCGATCTCAAGATCAAACCCTTGAAGAATGTCTTCCTCTTCCCCTTTTGCAGTCAGAAAAACAAACGGAATTTTTTTTAGTTCCGGATTTTGCAGGAGAAGTTTTCTGAATTCGTAACCGTCAACCTCGGGCATCATAACATCGCTGATAATCAAATCCGGGTGGTTCTTTTCCGCAAGTTCAAATCCTTCCCTTCCGTTGGTTGCAACTTCGCAATGGAAACCAGCTTTGGCTAAATTGAAGCTGAAAAGTTTTGCTATATTAAACTCGTCTTCTACGAGAAGGATATTGCCATTTTTCTTGTCGTTGCTTTGCTGTACCACGGTTAATCCAGAATATTTTTGTTGTTAATTCACCCCCGTTAAATTTTCTATTTGCTAAAACTTTTTATTGCGTCTTGCAGGTTAGAATAAGATTCAAACACTCTAAACAATCTGGTTAATTCAAACATAGAGCGTACTGCGGGTTTGAATCCGACTAATTTTAAGTCTCCATTTAGTTTTGCAACTTTCTTCAACGTGTTAACAATAACGCCTAAAAAAGTGGAGTCCAAAAACTCAACGGAAGTAAGATCGATAATAATTTTCTTGTATCCTTCCGACATTCGTTCGCCCACGTTCAACTTCAGTTCCTCGGCTTCATGCAGCGTAGCTCTGTCAATATTCACTATTTCAACGGCAATGTCGTCAATGGTTTCTTCAATAATTATCATCGATATGTTTCCTCAATTTAAAATCAATTATTCTTTGGGAGATTCAATTTTATATTTATCCATCAACCGGTAAAGTGTAGCGCGCCCGATTTTCAATTTCCGAGCGGCTTCAACAATGTTGCCGCTAGTTGTTCTTAGTGCGTGCCGGATTGCCTGTTCCTTCAGCTTCTCAAAAGGAATTACCGGAGATTCCTCGCCGAATAAAACCGCGTTGGAACCGAGATTACTATTTCCGGCATTCGAGATATAGTTTGCCGGTAAAACATCAACATCTATTAATTCTTTATCGGTAAGAATCATACATCGCTCAATAGTATTTTCCAGCTCGCGTACATTGCCGGGCCAATCATAATCATAAACCACTTTCAATGCCGGTTTGGCAAAGCCCTTTATCTTCTTTCCAAGTTTATGATTGAAGTGCTCGATAAAGTGATTGACCAGCACAACAATATCGCTCCTCCGCTCGCGAAGCGGCGGTATGTGAATCGGGAACGAACTCAACCTGTAATAAAGATCTTCTCTAAAACTTTTACTCTCAACCGCAGCTTTCAGATCCCGATTAGTCGCGGAAATAATTCTCACATCTGTTTTAATAAGTTCGTTGCCGCCGATTCGTTCAAATTCTTTCTGCTGAATCACTCTCAATATTTTTGCTTGCAGCGACATTTCCATTTCGCCGATTTCGTCGAGGAAGATTGTTCCGCCTTTGGCAAGTTCAAACTTACCAATCTTTCTTTGATGAGCGCCGGTGAAAGAACCTTTCTCGTGCCCGAACAATTCGCTTTCAAGAAGTTCGCGCGGAATTGATGCGCAGTTTACAACAACAAACGGAGCGTTTTTTCTTTTCCCGTTAAAATGAATTGCGCGTGCAATTAATTCTTTTCCGGTGCCGCTTTCGCCGGTAATTAAAACAGTGATGTCGTTATCAAGAACTTTTGAAATCATTTTGAAAGCATCTTGCATTTTTCGATCGGCGGAGATAATGTTATCGAAGCTGTATTCGCGCTGTAAATTTTCCTTTAACTTTTCAAGTTCTTTTTCCAGATCGTAATTTTTGATTGCATTTCTGATTGCCGGTTCAAGTCTATTTTTATCGATTGGTTTCGGAAAATAGTCAAATGCGCCAAGACGAATCGATTCCAATGCAACTTCAACGCTGCCCTGCGCAGAAAGCATTATAACAGGCATGTTGGGATATTTTTGCTTAATGCGTCCAAGCACTTCGTTGCCGTTGATATCCGGAAGCATAATATCCAAAAGAATAAGATCAGGATTTTCATGCAACGAATTAAGAGCTTCCGCTCCGGTCGTAAATGTCTTCGTGTTATACTCCCACTGGTTCTTAACCCAATGAGTCAGCATTTTTAAGATTGAGTCTTCGTCATCAATGATGAAGATTAGTTTTTCCAAATTCGCCTCGATAGAATTTCTATTTCGGTAATCTAATTATAAATGTTGTGCCTTTGTTCACTTCGCTGCGTACTTTGATAAATCCTTTGTGTAAATCTACAATTTGTTTTACGGTTACCAAGCCGAATCCTGTTCCGCCGATTTGCGTTGTTAGTCTTTGGACCTTACTGAATTTCTGGAACAGATTTGTTAAATCTTTTTCGGGAATGCCAATGCCCGTATCCGTAATTGCGATTTCAACTTCCTTTCCAAAATCTTGAACAAGGATAGAAATTCTTCCCCCGTTATTAGTAAACTTTGTTGCGTTCGAAAGTAAATTTCCAAAAACTTTTGTGAGTCTTTCCTTATCCGCATTAATGATAATCTTTTCCGAAGGATATTCCTTGGAAAGGATAAGACTTTTTTCGTTTAACTGCCTTTCAACACTTTTCGCAACCACATCCAGAAGTTCTACAAGGTTGAGCTGTTCTTTGCTCAACTCTTCTTCACCGGATTCAAGTTTTGAAAAATCCAGAAGGTCATTGATAAGCTTGGCTAATCTCTTTCCTTCTGCCAGAATAATTTGGCTGAACTCGAGAACCGTCTCTTTGGGCAATTCGGTGTCGGATAGAATTGTCTCTGCAAAACCAACGATGGATGCCAACGGTGTTCTAAGCTCGTGCGAAACATTCGAGATGAATTCGCTCTTCAATTTGTTCAGTTCTTCAAGCACGGTTATTTTGTGCCGCGCTCTTTCCCGCTCGATAGATATAATTCTGTTTGCTTCAATAAATTTGGCGTTAAGATCTCTAATTTTTTGTTCGTCTAATTTTCTACCTGAAATATTTCTGCCGATACCAAGCATGCCGGAAACTTCGCCATCGGAAATCATGGGGTTGGAACGGATTTCGAACGCAACTTCTTTATCGAACCGATCCAGAAAATTTGTTTCAACAGTGGTAACTCCCTTGGAACTTAATATTTTGCTGAACGCCTCTGCAATTTTGGCTTCATCTTCTTTGCTTACAAAATCAAGGAAATGCTTTCCGATCATATCCTCCGGCGTGTAGCCGAGCGCACTCGCTCCGTTCTTATTCACCATACCGAAATAACCAAATCCATCCAGAACAAATAATAAATCGTCGGCAGTATCTATCAGAAGTCTGAACCGTTCCTCCGAGCGCTCGAGATGCAACTGCGTTTTCTTTTCTTCAGTAATATCCTGAATTACGCCAACGATTCGGACGATCTTGTTATCCTTGATAATAGGAATACCGGAATGACGAACCCAGTGTTCTTTTCCAAAACGGTCCTTCATTCGATATTCTATAACATTGTCTTCGCCGGCACGTAATTTTTTGATAAACTCTTTAAACTCGCCAAAATGTTCCGGTGCAATTGTTCTTAGAACGTGAATCGTATCCTTGTAAATCTCTTCCGGGGAGAAACCGAACAAGGTTCGCGCTGCTTCGGTTATGTAATTATACTCCGAACCTTCGGCATTTGTAGAATACAATACAGCATTTATAGTGTTAATTGTTTCTAACAAGATCGGAACGATTTCGGAATTAATTTCAAAACTCTTCTGCGGTGGTTTTGTTTTCTTTTGCGCCTCAACGGAATTCTCTTTAGCGAGACCCTTCGTTATGGAAACAATTTTCTGGTGAAGAGTCCGTGCGTCCGGCAATTTATTTTTTGAAAACAGAAGCAAGTAGTACCGCGAATCGTCTTTTTCAAAAAGTTTTTCTTTGTAGAATGATTTGAACTGTTTTCCGGCAACAAATGATCTAAAAGCTTTGGATTGTTTTATTTGAGTAACGGAAGGTTCCTTCTTCGCAATGATCAGTTTGATAACCGCAAGAAGACTTTTTTCGTTATTATCCAATTTGCCGCAGACGGATATGGAAATCCCTCCCTTAACGGAACTGTCAACGATGCAACCAGCTTCGCTTTTGGCAAATCGGCAAATTTTTTGAAGGGTTTTTTCTATCGCTTCGTTCATCAATAAATTGAGAAGTCTTAATTGATATTAAAAGATAATAAATTCACTCGTGGAAATATATAGACCAACACGTTGCTCATGCCTATTAATAAGGGTAAGACCATACACAAAGCAGTTGAGACTAGTTGCTATTGTTCCGACAAGTGAATTCATGTTTACGACAACATTGCTTATTAGTTTTTCACCCGAAAACATACTGAAAGACAACCTTCAACTAAATAATTATACAACTTTTATTATTATTGCACCCTGATTAACGCTCACATTACGTGGACATGTAAGTTGGAAACAACTGTAACAAAGAAAATTAAAAAACCCGAACTATTGGCGCCCGTAGGGAATTGGACAATGTTGAATGCCGCAATTACCGCCGGCGCGGATGCAATTTACTTCGGATTGAAAAATCTAAACATGCGCGCTGCAGCCAACAACTTTGCTCTTGCTGAACTGCCGAAAATTGTTGAGTACTGCAAACAACATAATGTCAAAGCACATCTTACATTAAACACCATAGTGTTTGAAGAAGAACTCTCGCAGTTGGATTCTATTGTTGCTGCGGCTAAAAATTCCGGCGTTGAAATGATAATTTGCTGGGACCTTTCGATAATAAATAAGTGTATTGAATACAAAATGCCGTTCTGCGTCAGCACACAGGCATCAGCTTCCAATTCTGCAACAGTAAATTTTTATGAGCGTCAGGGCGCAAAACGAATTGTGCTCGCTCGTGAATGCACTTTAGATAAAATAAAAGAAATAAAAAGTAAAACTGACATTGAGATTGAAACTTTTGTGCACGGCGCAATGTGCGTTGCTGTTAGCGGAAGATGTTTTATGAGTCATGAAGTTTTTGGTAGAAGCGCCAACCGCGGTGAGTGCCTCCAACCATGCCGACGAGAATATCAAATAGTTGACACGGATGAAAAATTTTCACTTGAACTTGGCACGGATTACGTTCTATCGCCCAAAGATTTGTGTTCAATTGAATTCATCGATCAACTCATTGAATCCGGAATCGATGCGTTCAAGATCGAAGGTAGAAAACGCAGTCCCGAATACATTGCCAAAGTTGTTTCAACTTACCGCAAAGCTATTGACTCGTATTTCGAAAAGAATCTAACGACTGAACTGAAAAAAGAGTTAGTTGAAGAACTGAAAAAAGTTTATAACAGAGGGTTTTCTCAAGGATTTTATTTCGGTCAACCTGCATCCGAAAATTTTGCAGATACATACGGAAGCACGGCAACAACTCGCAAAGTTTTCGTAGGTAAAGTTCTAAACTTTTATAAGAAGAACAGCATTGCACACGTTAAACTTGAAGCGGAAACTCTTTCGATCGGAGATTCAATTTATATTATCGGTAGCACTACGGGAGTTGTTGAAATGCAGCTAACCCGCTTTATGCATGATGGGTTAGAACTTCAAACCGCAGAAAAAGGCAACACAATTACTTTCGAGTGCAATACAAAAGTAAGAGAAAACGACAAAGTTTATAAAATTGTCTTTCTGGAAAATTGATTTACTTCCAAGAGAGTTTTGGTTTTCCCCTGCCGAAACTTTCCAGTGCTTCATCCAAAAGAGGAAACACTTTAAAAACCTTATCCATTCTTGTAAGAACGAAAACCAATGAAGGCATTTCCTTATTATAGACCAGACGCAAATCGCCGTTCATCGTGTTTACTTTCTTAAGAAGAGCAACCATCGCGCCGAGAAAAGTCGAATCTATATATTCACAAATGCCTAGGTTAATGATAATCTTATTTGTTCCCGCTTGAATAATTTCATTTACAAAATCTTTAAACTGAACTGCTTTTGCTAACGTCGCTCTAGTCAAGTAAACATGTATGATTACAATGTCGCCGTTCTTTTCCGATTTGAAATCCATAATGAGTAATTACTCGTTTTATTCTGACTATTTAACTGTAAGCAATATATGAATTCCGTCTCTAATTAGAAAACTGAATTAAAATCTTGATGGTTTGGTCATTTACTCACCATCGCAAAAAATTTCGGTGTAATAAATTAATTGAGTCGGCAGACAAGTCAGAAAAAGAATTCGTCTTTGTTTGAAATGATTATTCAACTGTTAAATTCAAAGGGGGTTATTTAAAAAAAAGAAGGCGAAGGACCTTTTTCAAACTTTCACCCTTCGCCAACCTTAAGGACGGAGTCCATTTGTGTGTGTGGTTCTTATTAGTCAACTATGGTGCCACATGAAGTTTTTTGCGGGGACAGACAATTATAATGAAGAATGTCCGAATTTCGCTTGTTTTCAAAGCGTCTTGGGAGGCTTCGTTCTTTAAACTACCGCTGGAGCGATTCCTTACCACGAATTTTTTTCGGGGCAAACGAATTTTATTCCGTCTATCTGATTAAAACTTAAACCTAAAACCTAGGTTTATTGTACTGATCGCTGAATAGTTTTCAAGTGTTAGCGACAGTTTTTGTGATTCGTTTGCGACGCCATTTTGATCATCTAAAAACAGTAGATCGATTTGGCTGTAAATCCAAAGTGCGGCATAAGTGGCGATTAAAACATTTCTAACTTTGTAGGATTTGTTGTAGTCATCGTACTTCTGCGAAATTAATGTTCTGTTCGATTCATTGAGATAATCGTTTTCTTTTTTCTTCGTATCAAGTATAAAATAAATCATCGCTCCAAGATTCAAAACCGAAGCCGAAGAATTGATCCACCCTTTAGTAGTATAGCCAAGTTGAAATTGACCGGCTCCGGGTAAAAGCAAATTTGTTATAGTAGCACTTCGCATTGCACCAAAGTCTTCATGTTTGATTTCTTGTTTCGCCTGCGTAGTATCTCGCGGCACCTCAATGTCAGGATTATTTCTCATGTATTCGGTTTTTACTTCGCCAAAAATTTGGATCAGCTTCGGAGGAATTCTCGACGGGTCGGGCGTGAAGTTCTTTTTTATCTTTAAAATGTTTTCGAAACTCTTCCTTGTAGAAAGTTCATCTCCGCTAGAATAAAATGCAATCGCCCGCATCAAGTGGACTTCAATAGTCAAGGAATCGCTAAGGTTTCCTTTCTGCAGCAATTCTTCAGATGACTTTATTACGTTGTTATAATCAAAAGCTTCGAACAGTTTTTTGACTTTATCGAATGACGTTTCTTGAGCAAACGTGCATGATAATCCGGTCAACAGAAATATTACAAAGAGAAGTTTTTTCATTATTTGAGAAGGACCATTTTTTTTGTTTGAATAAAATTTTCTGCTCTCATCTGCAAAAAATAAATTCCGCTTGGCACGGGATTGTTAAATTTATCTTCACCGTTCCAATGAATAGAATATGTTCCGGCGGAAAACTCTCCGGACGACAGCGTTACAATATGTTGACCGATCACAGAATAAATAACCAGTGAGACAGAAGCAGTTTTTGCTAATTGAAAAGTGATTGTTGTGCTTGGATTAAATGGATTCGGATAGTTTTGGTACAATTCATCTTCAACGGGTAATATATTCTCTGCGCGAACATCCGTTGGCGCTGTTGTATCCACCAGAACCTCTACATCAGGAACAACTTTCCCATTTGCATCTCTTCCACCAAACACAGCAACAGTTCCTTTGTAATTAACCGCCATTAAGTTTGTTCTGGCTTTATTCAACTTTAGCTTTGGGTCAGATGTTATACTAATCGAACCATCTTGATTCACTACAACTTGTTCAACGCTGGCCAAGGCTTTATTGGTTTCATTGTAACCACCAATTATAAATCCCTTTTGACTAATAGGATTGTAAACTGCCACTCCCCCGGCTCTTGCCTCAATAAGTTTGTTCGGTAAGGTTGTAAGCTGTTGTGTCGGTATGTTAAACCGCTGAATGGAATTCATTACCCCATTTGTAACGCCGCCAAAGATATAAATATTATCACCTACAATAAATGTCATGTGCTGACGTGGCGGATCTGGTGACGGCGAGTTAAACGTAAAGACGGTTTGCTTCGATGCTAAGTTGTATTCAACAATGTATGGAAGCGTTGCACCAACGGTTGAAGGATCGCCGCCTATGATATATAAATTATCGCCCACAATTTGACCGGTGGAAAACGATCTACCGAAATTGTTTTGAACATCAAGTACGGATGGAGCCGAAGGTGTAATTTTAAAATTCCACCCCTCTATTGTGTTTTTATTTGTGGAAGTATCTGCCGTTCCTCCAAAGTACACAACTTTCGAATTCCAAATATCTGCAACAAACTGCTGGCGTTTTTGCTTCATACTATCGACGATTCGCCACGTGTTTTGAACCACATCATATTCCTGAATCCAATTGACTGCTCTTTGTAGGGAATCAGAATAACCGCCGAGGATATAAATTTTATTGCTGGGCGATTGAAGATCGAAAGCAAGCTGACCGCCGGAAACGGGATACAACATTCTACCGACAATCTTCCATCTAAATTGCGCGTTCAGGGGGACAGCACAAAAAATAACAAGTAATACAAAGATTAATTTTTTCATTTCTAAACTGTTTTTTAATTATTTAACTCAACTTCCATACCAATCAATTATTTTTTCAAAAAGTCGAATTTTAAATTCACCGTATCCCCCTTTGATACTCTAAAGGTTGTATCGATATCCTTAAATCCCGGATTCCGGATTATCATGTGCACCCAATCAGGATGAGGTAAAACTCTTATCAATTTCGGCGCATATACCTCGGCTTTTAATTCACCATTTATATATACATCACCCCAAGGCAAAACCGAACATCTTATGAAGCCCATTTTGGAATCGAAGGAAAAATTAAGTTTAGTCGGTTTATCCGCTTTGATCAATACAGTTTCAAATTGCGGAGGATAATTCTGCGCAACCAGCTTAACAGTGTGCTCTCCTTCTAAGAGTCTGATAGGATTGGTCGTGGGCGTTGTACCAAAATCTTGACCGTCGATGGAAATCTGAGACCACGGTTGGCTATCAATCAACAATGCGCCATATCCAATGGATTTTACAGGCGGCTGAACTGCTGTATTTTGATTTTGCTGCTGAACAGTTTCGTTTCCGACCAAAGGTTTATCAGTCTTTGTTAAATCGACTTGATCCTTTTTAAGATCCGGTTCAGAAGCAATAGATTTAGATTGATTAGTCTCGTTACCCTGATTCGATACCTGCTGCGGTTTTTCCTGTATCGAATTGCTTGGGTTCTTTTCATAACGGGGGATAAAAACAATTCCAGCGATGATCAACACGACAGCAGCCAAAACCAGAGCAACAAGCTTTGTTCTTCCGGAGTCTTTGTAAACATTGTTCAGAATCAAAGTTGCCTGATCCGGCTGAATATTTAAGTCCTTAAAAACTTCATCAACAGTCTGATAACGCTGATTAACATTTTTCTTCAGCAATTTCAAAAGTACGTTTCTATATTTTTCCGGAATCTCGTTCAGCTTTCCTTGAAGGGACGATTCGTTAATGCCGATTATTTCATTCAGCGTCATGCTTACGTTGTCTTTCAGAAACGGATTTTTTCCTGAAAACAATTCAAACAAAACAACGCCGGCAGAAAATAGATCGCTTTGAGCAGTGAGTTTTGCGCCTCTCACCTGTTCGGGCGACATGTAGCTGGGCGTTCCAACTATTGAATACGGATTCGTTACAAAATTATCCTCGGCCGATAACGCGAGTCCAAAATCTCCAAGCTTTACGTTTAGGTTTTTATCGATGAAAACATTTTCCGGCTTTATATCACGATGGATAATTTGATTTGCGTGCGCGTAACCCAGTCCCCGCAAAAGCTGAATCATCAAATGTTCTTTTTGTTCAAGCGTTAAATTCTTGGTCTTGAACGCATTGCGCAGCGACTCGCCTTCAATGTACTCGAACGAAATGTAGAAATACTCTTTGCTCGTTCCGAAATCCAATACCTTGATAATGTTCGGATGATCGAGCCTGGCAAGAATTTTTGCTTCACGCTTAAAACGTTCTACAACGGAAGGATCGGGAATTTTTTGTGTGTTGAGAACTTTGAGAATAATTTTTTTACTAAGGTAGATGTGATTTGCAAGAAAGACTGCCGCATGCTCGTCTTTCTTGAGCACTTCAATTATCTGGAATTTCTCGAATAATATTTCGGAAGTAAGCGATGTCATTTTATTGCTCGCCCAACTCCTTGAGTTTCAATTGAATCCATCTTACGGATACATCCAGTGATTTTGCGGTAAGTGTTCTGTTGCCGTTAAGTTCTTCAAGACGCTTCTTGAGAAGAAGCATTTCAAATTCCCTCAGCGTACCCTGAAAGTTTTCCATATCGGTTGCTTCTTCAAGAATTATATGCTCGGCAAGTAATTTATTTCCGTCGCAAAGAATTAACGCGCGCTGAATTATGTTTATCAACTGACGAACGTTTCCGGGCCAATAATAACTTTCCAGTTTTTTTATTGCCGCAGGATCTATGGACATATCTTTCTTGCCCATTTTTTTAATAAAGAAACTTGTGAGCAAAGCTATGTCGCTTCTTCTTTCCCTTAGCGGAGGAACTTTAATCGGAAAAACATTTAATCGATAAAACAAATCTTCGCGGAACAATCCCTCTTTCACTAGCGCTTGTAAATCTTTGTTGGTTGCGGTAATGATTCGAACATTAATTTTTCTTACCTTCACATCTCCCAGCCGGATGATTTCTTTGTTCTCGAGCACGCGTAAAAGTTTTGCTTGAAGAGCTATGGAAATATCGGCGATCTCATCCAAGAAAAATGTTCCGCCGTCGGCGGCTTCCAGCAAACCTTGTTTATCCGTGTTCGCGCCGGTGAACGCGCCTTTTTTATATCCAAACAATTCACTCTCAAGAAGATTATCCGGAATCGATCCGCAGAATTGTGCAAGAAACGGTTTATCGTTTCTTTTACTTAAATCATGAATTGCTTTTGCGGCAATTTCTTTTCCAGTTCCGCTTTCACCCGTGATTAAAACCGTTGTATCGGTCAACGCAACTTTATAAAGGAGTTGCGAGAGGCTGTGCATAATGGCGCTTTCGCCTATCATATCGGGAATTTCAAAAACAGACTGCAGCCGATTGGTAAGAATCTGATTTTCTTTTTCAAGCTCTTCTAATTTTATAATTCGATCTAGAGCCAGCGATACCAAGTTGGAAAAGAATCCTAGGAACAGAAGATTTTCTTCAGTGAATTCACGCCGGTCAAGCTGGCTATCGGCAATAATAACGCCCCAAACTTTTCCATCGCGAACAATTGGAACGCCGATGACAGATTTGATGCGCTGAATCTGCACGCTCTCAAACTGCGAAAGATGCGGATCGCTCATTACATCGTGATAAAGTAGCGGTTTCTTTTCTTTAATTACTTTTTGAAGAATGCCTGAAGAAAATTCATGCAAGTCGGTTATACTCTCGTTCGAAATTTTGCGAGCGGTAACGATAGAAAAACTATCATTGACTTCGTCATACTTTACAAAAAGACCACGCTCGGCATTAATTACTTTGATCACAATATCGATAGCATCTTCGACTAATGATTCTTGACGTGTGGCAGAATTTAAAATCTCTGTGAATTCGAAAAGCGATTCGAATTCGTCTTTAGTAAGATTCTTAATGTGAGTAATGTTGTCTGCAAAAAAATTATTCATTTATAAAATGCCTGTAAAAAATTTTCTTTCTATTCCTCGACCGATTATTGAACAACAAAGGATGCCGGTTTCGAGCGGCACCTGTCCTGAAAATCATCGATACTCCAGATTACCCAGAAATAATCTCCGGCAGGAAGAGTTGCGCCGGAAATCACTTGAATATCATCCTTGGAAATATTGTCTTTCTGCCAGACAAGAACCGGAGAAACTTCATCCGTGTATATTTGAACCATGTAGCGGAAATTAAATCCCGGCAGAAATCTGGTCCAACGCAGCGTTGGAGTTGAGCCGACAGTTTGTTTATTTGACGGAGTCTCCGGCAAAACTTCCTGCTTGATAATTCTTTTTATAGTTGATGACCCGATATTAAAAATTCTTTTCTGTTTATCTTTTACAATGATGTTGAAAATTTTCCCGATTCCTTCATCCATCGATTGCAGTCCCAAATCCGTTTGAGAAAAATCATTTTGGTAAGAACGCGATGACGGATTGTAATTCAACTGCTTATTAAAGTGTAATTGGTTCGCTACGACAAATACTGAATCAACATTTCCTTCGGTGTCGGTAATACCCGCTTGGATAGTGAGTTTATATTTTTGAACGTCAGGATAACGGTTTTCAACGCTTGTGTAGATCGCCAAACTATCGAGCCGTGGAATAGAGTGCAGGAACATGTCAACATGAAAGGTTTTTTGATTATTCCACTGAACCAACGTTGAATCGCTGCTGAATCCATCCTTCTGAAAATAAAGCCATCCGTCCTGCTTCGGAAGATTATCAAGTTTGAAATATCCGTTTGCATCCGTCGTTAATAAAATATTCTGCGATTTCCAAAAAACACTTACGCCAGCGATGGGCTGCGGGGGTCCGGTGACAGTTTTAACAAAACCATCAAGAGCAGCAAACTGATAATCCGGATTTTGAGGATCAAGCGGATTCAACCGCGGCGCGTCGCAAGAAAACAATCCGACACAAAGAAGTAATACAGATAGACTGCGAAAAATTTTCATGGAATAATTACCCCCAAGAGAATTTCGAACACAATGGCTCTTTAA
Organism: Bacteroidota bacterium; assembly: GCA_021820065.1. Taxonomy (GTDB): domain Bacteria; phylum Bacteroidota; class Ignavibacteria; order Ignavibacteriales; family Melioribacteraceae; genus Fen-1258. Next base: position 30,842 of record JAKAEE010000001.1, read on the forward strand.
GTTTTCAAAAAGCTTTAAAACCAACGGCTAATATGCAGATAAAATAATGAATTATAAACTCAAAAATAAGTTTCCTACCGAATAAAGTGCGGCTTTGCCCGATATCTTGACACGGTTCACATGTTGCTCGCAGAACAGCTCTCCGCCACGTTTTGAGACTTGCAGAGCACGAAAATTTTTCTTACCAAGCTTCTCTGCCCAATATGGAATTAGGACTGTGTGCGACGAGCCCGTAACCGAATCTTCGTCAATTCCTTCGTTTGGCGCAAACATGCGGGAGACAAAATCAACTTCATTTCCTTTTGCAGAGATGATAACACCGTGCGGGTGAATCTTTTTTAGTAACCCCATGTCAGGTTGAACTGCTATAATGTAATCTTCCGAATCAAAAACTATCAACTTGTAAAAACCGTTTTCAAGAACTTCTACCGGTTCTCTGTCAAAACATTTTCTGATCGCTTCGTTGATTTCGACTTTGTGCGGTTTGTTAATCGGGAAATTTAATGAAAGCATTTCTCCTTCTCGATCTACAGCCAACTCTCCGCTCTTCGATATGAATTTAACCTGGTTGGAATTCTTATCGATGAAATTGAAAATCACAAAAGCAGAAGCAAGCGTCGCGTGTCCACATAACGGAACTTCGTTCAACGGCGTCATCCATCTAATGTGATAATGTTCTCCTTCTTTTACAAAGAAAGCCGTTTCGGATAAATTATTTTCTGCCGCAATATTTTGAAGAGTCCCGTTGTCCAGCCATTTTTCCAGCGGGACAACCGCTGCCGGATTTCCGCTAAAAACTTTTGATGTGAAGGCGTCAACTTGATAGATTGGTAACTTCATGTGATTCTCCTTAATCATGATCTTGCTCATGCTCTTAATCTCAATCTTGATCTTCTTCATGATTAATAAACGTTAAAACGGGAAGCAGAGCAAGATCATGCGCAAGATCAAGAAAATTTTTAATATTAGCTAAAAAACATTTCTTTATGTAGAAAAGGAACAACGGCTACTTTCAACCCTTCGATGTATAATTCTTTTCTGTTCATCACACCGTTAGTAAAGTAACCGATGGCGCCGTGTTTCTGTTTTGTGTTTTGCTGATTCATAATTTCGTCCATCACGTCACCAAGTTCGACTCCTTTCAAAAGTTTTTCAACAACAGAGTTCGGCAACTCGAAATGCGGCGACATTCCGAATCCAACTTTTCCATCTTTATCCATTATGCACATGCATCCGAATGCAAACCATCTCTCAAACTGCTTTACAATTCCTCCTTCGATGCCGACAAAGAATTCTCCGCCCAATTTTTCATTTTCATTTACCTTGCGCAATTTAACTGCACGGTTTTGTGCGCCAAGAAAAGTTTCGTCGTTCACGGGTTGAACTGAAACGCCGGAATCAACTTCAACTCCAACAACTTCCAGTTCTTCAAAATAGTTTGAGAATGCTTCTTTGACCGAAGCTATCTTCACCGGATTTTTTGAGCCGACAAGTATTTTCATTTAACACCAAAAAATATTTTGAGTGGACGCCAAACGCGCTTAGCCCAAGCCGCTTCATTATGAGTTGCAGTTTTATCAACAAAAAAGAATAAATCCTTGTTTTCAATGAATCCTTTTTCTTCCAGAGCTTTTACCATTTCATTGACGCCGGGTAATAATCTAGCATCCAAATCAACGCCGCCGTTATCAATATAAAGCGTAATCTCCTTTTTCTTTCCGACATAAGCCAAAACGTTCTTAACATAATCAATGTCTTCGATCTTAAATGCAGGCGAGAAACATGCTGCCTTTGAAAACACATTTGGATATTCCCAAACGCACATCATGGATATCAGCCCGCCCATCGATGACCCGCCAACCGCTGTGTTTTCTCTATCGGGCAAGGTTCTGTAAAGTGAATCGATAAACGGTTTAATTTTTTCTACGATCAATTTCATGTAGAGGTGACCAAGCGGTGTGTCGGCATATTCTGCCATGCGGTCATCGGTATTATATATACCTACAATTATAATCGGCTTAATCTTGCCTTTGCGAATTAAGCTGTCCGCTGTTTCATCCATTTGCCAGTCAACAAACATACTTGAAGTTCTCGGATCGAAAAGATTCTGCCCATCGTGCATATAAAAAACCGGGTAACGCTCGTTTTTGTTTTTGTCGTAATCCGGTGGAAGCCAGACAATGATATCGCGCGGTTTCAATCCGTCGAGAACAAAATGTTTGTGGTATTCAACTTTGCCGGTAACTTGTCCAGGGATTTTGAAATTAAATTTATCCCGCCAGTTATTTACCACTGCATTTACTGTCGTGTCGTGATTAGCAACCAAGACTGAGTTCTGTGGAATAGTCGCGTCGTCATGAAGTGCTTCCGTTTGCCAATTTCCTTTCGTGAATTTATACTCTATTCTAATCCCCTTGTTAAGAACAAATGATTTCCGGTAATTCCCTTTTGAAATTTTTTCCAGTTCAACCAGACCGGGATTCCATGAACCCAGTTCAGGAATACTTCCGACAATAAAAACTTTATCTCTGTCGTTAAGCGTTGGAGCTTCTACACGGAAAGTGATATTCACTTTTTCTTGTGAATAAATAGAAAGCGTTGCGCATACAAGTAAAACAAAAATTCTTTTCAACATTTTGCCGTTCCAAAAAAAATTTTTAACCGCCGAATTTAAATTGATAATTTTCTTTACGCATATATTTCTTTGGTTCTGCCAGCGGCTCAAATCCAAATTGTGAATACAATCCGTGTGCGTCGCGTGTAGCAAGCATCCACGCCTGAATGTTTTTTAGTTCGCGATGTTCCATGATGCATTTCATCAGCCACTTTGAAAGTCCTTTGCCTCGGTATTTCTCAACTATAAAAACATCGGCAATATAACCGAACCTGACGCGATCTGTTATTACACGCGCGAAACCAATTTGTTCTTTTTTGTAATACACCCCGAAACAAAGCGAATGGCGAATAGACTTTCGGACTTTCTCGATTGAAATTCCTTGTGACCAATACGAGCGTGTAAGAAAATGATGAACGGTTTTTATCTGCAATTTTCTTTTGTTGGTGCTGATAACATAGTCTTTCTTTTTGAATTCGCAAATCATAACGGCTCCAACTTTATTCCGAGTTGAAAAGACGTTTTTGTTTCCATTTAAAAACGATGCACCGCTGTTTGAATGCAAATTATGAAAAAGATTTCTTAGATTACAAAACAAATCGAAGGGTAAGTTTATGAGGTTTACAAGAAGAACGTTTTTGAAATCCGGCGCAATATTAACCGGGGGTATGTTTTTTCAAGGCAATAAAATTATATCTGCGTTGCAAGATCGAGCAAGCGGATTTAGAACTGTGCGCGGCGATTTCGGAATTTATAACGAGTACGGCGGAACAATCGGCTGGTTTGCAAACAAAGATGCACTGATTGTTGTTGACTCACAATTTCCCGAAACCGCTAAACATTTTATGGACGGACTCAAGAAGAAGGTCGATCGAAAAATTGATTTGCTGCTCAATACTCATTATCACCGCGATCACACTTCGGGAAATATTTACCTAAAAGATTATTCATCAATAATTGCCGCTCACGAAAATTCAAAAGCGCTTCAGCAAAAATTCTACGGCAACGATCCGTTAAAACCGCAAGCATATCCGGTTGTAACTTTTGCTGATGAATGGACGCTCGATCTCGGCAAAGAAAAAGTTTGGGCGAAACATTTCTGTCCGGCGCACACAGGCGGCGATGCTATAATACATTTTCAAAACACAAATGTCGTTCACATGGGCGACATCGTTTTCAATAAAGTTTATCCATACATTGATCTTCCCGGCGGTTGTTCACTTTACCAATGGATCGAATTCATTGAAAAAACAGTTCCGCTTTTCGACAAAGATACGATTTACATTTTCGGTCATTCACAATCACAAGAAATGTGTATTGGCAAAGCCGGGGATGTTTATGCGATGCGGGATTATTTAACCGCGCTAATCAATTTTGTTTCAAAAGAAATTAAAGAAGGCAAAACCAAAGAGCAGATTGCTTTAGCTTCAGAAATACCTGGAGCGAAAAATATTTTGGATAAGAAAGACGGTATGATAAAAATGAATCTTGAAAAAACGTATGATTACCTAACGCAGAAACAAAAATAGAAATTACCGCTTAAGACGGTGAGCTGGTTCTGTTTTTAACAAACTGAAATGTAGTTACTGCTGACTAATTGATTGAAGCATCCGCATATCGAACGGCGACAATTCGGAGATAGTATTTCTCACATTTAATTCTTTTATCAATTCACGAATCGTTTTCATCTCCGCTTCAATAAGATGCATTCTGTGTTTTAGCATTGCAAGACTTGTGAACGCTACTTTGGATGCATCCATTTCAAGATTTAAAATCTGTTTGCGAAGATTGTAAGAATTGCTTTCCAATCGCTCGAGCTTCTTTTTGAGCTTAATTAAGATTTCCGGTTTGCTAAGATTGTACATCAACAATATGCCGATGTCAAATCCGCTGGAATTCGAGGCGTCTTCTTCTAGAAAAGAAGTTATAGAAGACTGCAACTCGTATTCGCCCTCAGCAGTTATTGAATAAATTGTTTTCTCGGGAAGGTTGCCGGATTTTTCCATTCGACCTGTGATCAAATTTCTCTTCTTCAAATTATTGATGGTAGCATAGACGGTCGAGTCGGCAAGAGGCAACCATTTTTTGGTCTGAAGTTCACTCAACATTTTTGTTATGTCGTAAGGATTTCTTTCCTGTTCGGCAAGAATTCCAAGTATGAGTGTCGCAAGTTTAGATAGCATGTTATTCTTTCACTACCCGATTAAAGTACTCTAAAGATAGAGGATGGATTTTCGAATGTCAATTGGCTTTTAATGTAAAGATGGATTCCAGCAATGACTGATCCTGCACAAGCTCTTCGAACGATACATACTGGAAATCAATGCTTCTAGAAAGAGAACGATAATTCAACTCCATCGATTCTTTCTTCTTGGGATTTACAACTATCATTTCCAAATCAGACGGAACATGTTTTTGTAGAAACGCTTTGATGTGCACGTCGGCATTTGATAGAGAGTATCCAATAAAAACCAATTTTTTTGTTGATCTTATTTCGCGTGCTGCTTCCCCCAGCAATTGTGTTATTACCGGATGATGAAGCGTTTTAATATATGATGGCGGCATTATCAGCGTTTGAAACTCAGTTTTGTCAAGCGGGCAAACCAATTCATATTCTTCCTTTTCAGGATAAGTGTAGCCAACAAATTTTCCATGATTCAAATCAATTTTTCTATCCCACGGCGTCAATAAAGTTTGATCGCAACAGTTGCAGTATTTCCAATTAAGACTACCGTGCAGTTTTATAATCTTAAACGGAACAGGGTTCTCTCCGGCTTCAACCTTCACCGGTTCACGCGGATTTACCCAAAAGTTGAAGCGTGAAAGTTGCGGCGTTCTTTGGTAGTTCATCAGCGGAATACAATAGTCAATGTACCCATGATTTTTAAACAAGAAATCGAAAGATTGTTCAAGCAGCGTATCATAATTCAATGTTACGATAGAAACGTTTGTGTTCCGCTTAACAACTTGTGTCCAAAACTGATTGTAATGATAACTACTCTTATCCGTTTCAAGATTTACAATGTAGTGGATAAGTTTGATAAGGTATTCTTTAATGTTTCGTAGAGTGTCGTATGGATATTTTGCGCTCAAGCTCTCATTCTGTTGAATAAAATAATCAATGAATCCAAAGACTGCTTCAAGTTGAGGATAGCTATTGTTGGGGATATCAAACTTGAAGTTGTCCTTTATGAAATCATTTACAATCTTCCCAATCTCTGAACTGTCGATTTCTATATTTATTCCGGAAATTATTTGCGGAAGAATATCACGCTGAAGCGGCACTCCATCAGCATGCGACGCACCAGCACCTAATACAAACACTATATCTCTGTTGGGTGGATACTGAAGAAATTTTTCGGTTTTTGCAGACATCGGAAGTTGTCACTCTAAAGTGAACAAAGAAAAAATTCGATTAACAATACTTCAAGTAATTGAAAATTATTTTGTAATTTCAATGAGAATTAGTTTCTTCCCTTTTTCGTTTCTCGCATTGGAAGGCTTGTAAGCCAATTCAAAAATTGTTGATTTCTTGATGAAGGCTTTGTATTTCAGTTCAGCATTTTTAAATTCTTCAATTAAGTCGCCCCCCTTTGCTGCTGCTATGTATGCTTTCTCTTTTATCAAAGGTAACGCATAACGAAACAGAATTATCAATGGAACCGTTGCCCGGCTAACCACAAGATCAAATGAACCGGCATATTTCTGTTTGAACTCATCGCTTTCTACTCTAAAATTTTCTGCAACAACATTGTTCAATTTAAGTTTGCTAATAAATTCTTGTACAGCTTCTATTTTCTTAGTAGTTGAATCAGCTAAAACACCACGCAACGTCGGTCGAGTTATTGCAAGTGGAATACCTGGAAATCCACCGCCGGTACCAATATCCAAAAACTTAGTTACTCTTGGAGGAATAAATTCAGAAATGTATGAAGAGATAAAAACGTGATTCTCAATTACCTTCTGTATATCACGTCTTGAGATAAGATTGACTTTAGAGTTCTTTTGTGATACTAGGACGGCAAAATTAGCGAGTTTTTCAAGCTGGTATTCATCGGGATTTATACTGTTTTCCCAGAAAAGCATTTTCAGTTCGCGTAAATACTGTTCGTGATGATCCAATAAACATCCTCGAATTAACGTTTCAAATATACTAATAAAACAGATATATCTGAAGGTGTCACTCCCGAAATCCTGGTTGCTTGTCCAATAGATCTGGGTTTTACCTTACTCAATTTCTCCCGTCCTTCAGTAGAAATAGCTTTCAAGTTAGTGTAATTGAAATTTAATGGAATTAAAACGTTTTCTAATTTTTCCATCTTGTCCACCAATTCCATTTGTCGCTGAATATAACCGTCGTATTTTATTTCAATCTCAACTTGCTCAAGCGCTTCTGAATCGTCTAACAAATTATCTAGCACTCCCTCTCTTTCAAGAATTCTTTTCATAACTTCTGAAAGTTTTACCTCTGGACGCTTGACTAGCTTGTCCAATGTTTCTGAGTTACTTATCGTATCCGTGTTACATGATTCCAAGTACGAGTTAATGACTGATGGATGAATTTTTTTTTCGCTCAAAATATCTTTCGATTTCGTAATTAAGATTTCGCGACGCGCATGTTCATCATAGAATTCTTTTTCGATCAAACCAAATTCATATCCGTATTTCATCAAACGACGTTTTGCATTATCCTGCCGAAGAATGAGTCGATGCTCTGCACGCGATGTAAACATGCGATAAGGTTCATCTGTTGATTTGCCTACAAGATCGTCAATCAGAACGCCGATGTATGCCTCGCTTCTTTTCAAAACGAACTCTTTCCTTCCTTGAATTTTCAAAGCTGCATTGATGCCGGCAACTATTCCTTGAGCGGCAGCTTCTTCATATCCGGAAGTTCCATTGATCTGCCCTGCAAAGTAGAGCCCCCGAATCAATTTTGTTTCCAGCGTTAAATCAACTTGATAAGGAGGGAAATAGTCGTACTCAACAGCGTAGCCGGGACGAACCATTTCAACTTTTTCAAGACCTTTTATTTTTCGAAGCGCTTTAAACTGAATCTCTTCAGGGAGTGATGTTGAAAAACCATTAATGTAAATTAAATCCGAATCCAACCCCTCTGGTTCCAAAAACAATTGATGGCGTTCCTTATCTGAAAACCTATTTATTTTATCTTCAATCGAAGGACAATAACGCGGACCGACCCCATGAATCAAACCCGTGAACATAGGAGATCTATCAAATCCTTTTTCCAATATCTTATGGACTGTTGGATCTGTATAAGTTATGTAACAACTCAGTTGCGGCAAATAAGGAAATTCATTCTTTGGCGTCCGAAACGAGAACGCAATTGGAGGAACATCACCAGACTGTTCGCTCAAAACGCTCCAATTAATTGAATCTTTTCTAAGTCGTGGTGGTGTACCGGTTTTCAATCTTCCAGACTCGAATCCCAGTTTCACTAAGGATTCCGTTAGTCCAACAGCAGATTGTTCACCGAATCTGCCGCCTTTCGTGGCATTGAGTCCTGTGTGCATAAGTCCATTAAGAAAAGTGCCAGAACAGACAACTAACGCTTTGCATCCTATCTCATCCCCTTTTTTCGTCCTAACGCCAATTATTTTCTTATTTTCTTCAATAGTCTCGGTGACAGAATCTTCTATTATCTCAATATTGTTCTGCGAAATGACAACATTAGATGCGACTAAGGAATAGATACTTCGATCATTTTGGCTTCTACCGGCCCAAACTGCAGGTCCCTTAGATTTATTTAACGTACGGAATTGAATGCCAGATTGATCGGCAATCGTTCCCATAACACCACCAAGTGCATCAATCTCATGGACAAGATGACCCTTTGCGCTACCTCCTATTGCCGGATTGCATGACATTCTGCCAAAAGCGGTCTTTTCAATAATCACAATTGCTACAGAAATGCCCATTCTTGCTGCTGAAACAGCTGCTTCAATTCCCGCATGTCCGCCCCCGACTACAATCAAATCAAAATACCTCATTCTTTATTACCTTTCCGCCAAAACTTAGTCTTATCAAGACTGATCGGTTCCACGTGAAACTGATCATTTCCATTTCATTTCTCTAAAAGCTGGTTCCACGTGAAACTACTCTACTTCCCAATACAGAATTTCGAAAAAATATTGTTCAAGATGTCGTCAGATGTTACCTTTCCTATAATTTCCCCTAGTGAGCTCTCTGCATTTCGCAGATCAGTCGCGATAAATTCACCAGTAAGCTTCTCTTTAATAGACCTTTCAGCATCTATTAAACAGTCCTTCGCTTTTTTTAGCGCTTGAAAATGTCGTAAGTTGGAAACTATAGCCGATTTCTCCGAGTAGCTTTGTGAGCCAAGCGCCTTCTCTTTCAATTTCTCGAATAGAATGTCAATCCCCTCGCCCGTTTTAGCTGAAATTCCCAAATCATATTGTTGTTGGTTATATTTTTTCAAATCAACCTTGTTTGCAACTTTCAAGATTCTTTGCGAATCCGTCAGGTTTAATACTTCTTGAAGTAGGTCGGAGCTAAAATCAACTGTCGCATCATCTAGAAGTATGACAATGTCGGCATTCTTTATTGCTGCACGACTTCTCAGTACCCCCTCTTTTTCAATTGTATCCTCTGTTGAACGTATTCCTGCTGTGTCAAACAGCCGAAAAAGAATACCGTCTATAGAAAGTTCTTCTCTAATTATGTCTCTTGTTGTACCCGGGACTTCGCTAACTATTGCACGAGCTTCTTTTAACAGATAATTAAGAAGCGAAGATTTCCCAACATTGGGTTTTCCAACTAGTGCAACGTTTACACCATCTCTAATAATGCGCCCGAACGAATAACTCTCAAGTAATCTCTCAAGTTCTTCTTTTATCACTGAAATGTTGTGGAGAACTTCCTTTAACGATACAAATTCTAGATCTTCCTCGGCAAAATCTAATTCCAACTCGATTAATGACGAAGTGGTGATTAATAATTCTCGCAACGAATCAACTTTTTGCGACAATAGCCCATCAAGTTGATTTCTCGCGCCACGTAAAGAGGCATCGGTTCGTGAGTTTATGATATCTGCGACTGCTTCGGCTTGCGCTAAATCCAATTTGCCATTTAGAAACGCTCGTTTTGTAAATTCACCGGGTTCTGCCAATCTAGTATCTTCTTCGAGCAGCAATGCTATAATTTTTTCTACGATGAGAGAACTTCCATGCGTGCTGATCTCAACAGAATTTTCACCTGTATATGAATTCGGAGTTCGAAAAACGGAAACGAGAACATCATCAATCAATTCGTTTTGACTGCTGAATATATGACCGTAGTGAATTGTATGCGAGCTACATTCGGAAATTTTAGAATGTCCACGGAAAATTCTATCTGTTGCTATGAAACTGTTTGGACCGCTGATTCTTATTACCGATATTGCGCCAACGCCAGGCGGGGTTGCAAGAGCAACTATTGTATCTTCGTTTTCAGATATTAACATAAACGCTTTCAAAAGGATTGTAAAATTAAAACAAACAGAAAGGAGTAACAAGCCAAACAAATGTTCTGCCGAGTTCGGACAAGAAGCATTTATCCCGATCTTCCATATTACGAGTTAGTTATATTACAATTCGTACTTGTTGCGGTGATGTGTGTGTTGAAACAATTTGGGAACGATCTCTCAGATCACTTTTGCATAGTAAGCGTTCCATTCCCATTTTTTGCATGAATGCCAAGCTAGTGCAATGAAGAGAACACATCTTGTAGAATTTTTATAAGTGCAACAATATCTTCTTTAAGCAAGATTTGAAGGTAAGAAGCTACAGAATTACAAGGGAGAGCAAATGAATTAGAAACAAGTTTTATACTGTGTTTTCCCCCTTTTGATTCGGTTGACTTGCTAAACGACCAAACAATGATCAGATGTAGCCGACCATTTTTAATCGATTTCGTTAACCTATCGACATCGCACAGCTTACAGTTGAGAAATTTATTCTACAGCAGAATGTCACCAACAAAATTGAATTGCGACGGCGGAACAATAATATTGCAAACACTAAGCCCATCTTCGGTTGCATGCTTCATGTTGGCTTTAATAATTTTATGATACGGAGAAAATCCTTTCAAGCGCGAACTTTTCCAGATTTCGTATAAGAGCGGATTAGAATTAACGACCTTAGCCAAGTTACTAACCATTGCAAACTTATTTTGATTCACAAGCACTCGTTTGCTTTTAGTTTTCTTATAATGAGTCGGCCGTAGAGCAATTATCTTTTTGCCATTGAATTTTCGTACTACATACTTGCCAACCTTTCCATTAATCGAAAAAAGCGGATTCTCATTTATGAAAGCCATTTCATTACTCCTTATTATTTTGTTATGATCTATTTATATACCGGGCGGGACGGAACGAGAACGAGTTGAGAACGAATTCAGAAGGGATTGCCCATCTAAATCTTCGACGGGATGATGAGGATGTTATTTCAACCGGTTTGGAAATGTTGAATACAAAGGTTTCTAATCAAGCTTCCCTACTAAAATATTTTTACAAATATAGAAGAAGAAAAGAATCTACTTCTTTGATTCAGATTCAAAAAGATATTGGTAGTATGGAAGACTTAGCAAAAATGATAACTGAATTGGATCATAATAACAAAGATGTACGAGCAATTGCAATGGGATATGAAGGACACGCGGCTTCAATTTACTGGCAAAATATAAAGAAGCTACTGCCAAGTGATTTTGATTTTGTAGGAAGAATAACTAGGACAGCAAGGGATATTGTGAATCAATGTTTCAATTATGTATATGGATTATTATACGGTGAGGTTTGGCATGCTGTAGTAAAAGCAGGTCTCGATCCATATTTCGGTTTTATTCATGGCTCACAGAGGGATGGCGGAAGTATGATATTTGACGTCATTGAAGAATTCCGTTCACCTTTTGCAGATAGAATCGTTGTAGGTATGTTTGGACGCGGATTCAAACCGGAAATAAATAATTCGGGCTTATTGAAAACTAACAGTAAAAAGTTGTTAGCAAAATCATTCTCAAAAAGATGGCACAAGAAAATTAGATGGCGTTCGTTGAATTTATCCGCAGCTCAAATTTTAGAACACCAGACTACCAGCATCTCAAAGTTGTTAACAAACCAGGGGAAATATTTTCCTTATCGAATGAAGTGGTGATGGAGCTACAAAAAGGATGATAAGAATTCGTGAGCCTACTCTAAAACAGTATTACAGTATTATTGAATAAATTATCTTTAGGTGCTTTCTACGTAATGAAGATTTACAATAACTTCGGAACTTCCGACACAAAAAATTGCTTCACCGTATCCCACGAAAGAGGGATGAGCATATCCGGCATAGGCTCTAATTCCGCATCGGCAAAGTACGTGAGTGATTTCAATATATGCAGGTTGTTATAAGGAGTAAGAGAGAATTTCTTTTGAAACAATCCGTACTGTTCCGGCAACGGGTACTGCCGGGCAACTTCGTACAAGTCAATAAAATCTCGTTTTGTCGCCCTGCTGCTGATTGCACTAATCTTCATACATGCAATATCTCTTTCGTCGGCAACATTAATTGAAATATCTGCTTCCGGCTGATATTGCTTCGTAGGATAAAGTAACGGATAGGTATATCCAAGGAAACTTACTTTAAGTCCTTTGTAGGTGATGTGAACCGTATGCTCGCTCTTTGCAATAATAGTGAGATCGTTTAATCCTTGCATACGTTGTATCAATGAATCCTCATCAAACAGCTGAGTACTGAAAAAATCGAAGTCACGTGAGAAACGATGACCATACAGAAGCGCCAAACCTGTACCCCCTGCTAGATAAAATTCGGAAAGCGGAAGTACGCCGATGAGTTCATGTATGACCTTGTGAGAAGCAGAAGGAAGGATTTCTTGATGCCACATTGAGGTATTCATTTTGGTACCCTCATTAATGTTTTAAGGCGGCGACTTCGTTAAAAGGAACGCCGAATATGATTGCCCAAAAGTTAGCAGATTTAGGAGAGAGCCTTGTTTCCACTTTAAGGGTTTCCTCAATCAGCGATTCTGTGAAATGTTCTTTCATCCATGTTATAGCTTCTTTATCGCCAAGTTCAAGTACGCGGCTAATAGTATATCGCGGATGTTCTAGCGGATCGAATGATGCAATGTTCACATCCCAAAAGAGCGTATGTAATTGCTTTGGTATTTGTGTCATAGTAGAATCTCTTGTTAACATAAGTTTCCTAAATATACATTATAAGCAATCATTCTCCTGAGAAACCTTCGAGTCAACATAATTTTTTTTAATGATTTCTCGTCCGCAAATTATTCAGCGATAGAATCAAGGGTTTTAGTGATGTAGTTGTTAATACTTTGGCCGTTCTTTATTGCTTTAATGTATATTTTCCGATGTAATTCTTTTGGTAGGCGAAGTATAAATTTTCCCGAAAAAGGTTTATCCGGTTCTTCACCACGTTCTTTACAAAACGCAAGGTAATCTTCAACCGAATCTTTGAATGCCTTTTTCAATTCGGTTACCGAGGTTCCTTGAAATGTGATAACATCTTTAGTGTCTAAAACTTCGCCATGAAAAATACCGGCATCATCGTCGAATTCGATATATGCTGTATATCCTTTGTATGTCATTATCTAACTCCAGCCGTTATTAAAACTATGATACTATAACCTAAGATGCAAACAGAGTTTTTATTTCTCATGATCTCAACCCCGTTGATAATGAAAAATCAATGCCTCTTTTCTCGAAACCCCCATGATTTATATCGACAAAACAAGCAAAAGAACGAGCCAATAGTTATTTTGGTTTTAACTACAAAGCATTATTAAAAAATTATGGCTGACAGGACAAAATTCAATTTATCATTGTGGGAAAAGTACCAGGCGCTGCTCAAAGAAAATTACAGCTTAAAAGCTGAGAACAAAAAATTAAAAGCGCAGCTTGGTTTTGATCACCCCAGAACAGATCCTTCTGCTGTTGTTAATAACGAAAAACCCATTCACGTTGCTACTAAAAATTTCAAAGCAGAAGAAAAGATTAAATTGTTCATGTCTCTCTTTAAAGGCAGAGACGATGTCTATGCTAAAAGATGGCAAAACAAGGAAGGTAAATCGGGGTATTCGCCGGCTTGTTTGAATGAATGGAAACCCGGAATATGTAACAAGCCCAAAATAAAATGCGCGGATTGCATCAACAAATCCTTTACTAGCTTAGACGAAGAAGTTATTGAAGATCATCTCAAAGGAAACATGGTCGTTGGACTGTATCCGATGTGTACGGATGATACTTGTTCTTTCCTTGCGATCGATTTTGACGGGGATGATTGGCAAAAAGATATTGCCGTATTGAGAAACACCTGCGGCGAATTTGATATCCCGGTTGCAATTGAACGTTCGCGTTCCGGGAACGGCGCTCATGTTTGGTTCTTTTTTGAACATCAAATATCCGCCGCTTTAGCACGGAAATTTGGAACATCGTTACTTACCTGTTCAATGAGCAAGCGGCATGAAATTAAGTTCAAATCTTATGATAGATTTTTCCCAAACCAGAATACAATGCCAAAAGGCGGCTTTGGAAATTTGATTGCCATGCCGCTACAGATGGCTGCAAGAAAAAACGGCAACAGCGTTTTTGTTGGTGAGGACTTTAAACCGTATGCAGATCAATGGGACTTTTTGAATTCAATAAAAAAATTATCGGAAGAAAGAATAGAATCGCTAATAACAACTTTAAGCCATTGAAACGAATTAGGAATATTGAGAAAGGATGATGATGAATCCGGCAGACCGTGGGAAAAAATTCCGTCTGTTCATCTTACAATAAATGATTTCCCTCGTAAAATTACTCTTGCAAAAGCCAATATGATTTACATACCGAAGGAAAATATTTCTCAAAAAGCATTAAATGTTTTGAAACGTTTAGCGGCTTTTAAGAATCCGGAATTTTACAAAGCACAAGCTATGCGTCTGCCAACTTACAACAAGCCGAGAATTATTTCTTGTTCCGATGAAACAGAAGAATATCTATGTCTGCCGAGAGGATGTGAAGAAGATGTAAAAAGTTTATTGAATGAATGTGATGTTGATTTAGAAATTGCGGATAAAACTAATCCAGGCACAACCATTAAAGTTGTGTTTAATGGAAAGTTGAGGGAAGAACAGCTTAAAGCATTCAATGAAATAATGAAGTTTGATAACGGTGTACTTTCGGCAGTAACTGCATTTGGTAAAACTATTATTGCCGCAAAGCTAATTGCCGAACGAAAAGTGAATACGCTTGTTTTGGTTCACAGACAACAATTGATGATGCAGTGGATAAATAAATTATCTGAGTTTTTAGTTGTGAAGGAAAAATTATCAGCGCAAAAGAAAAAGAAGGTGAGAAAGAAAAATCCAAACTTGATTGGAAAAATCGGGGGAGGGAAAGAAAATTTAACCAGTATTATTGATGTTGCAATCATGCAGTCTTTATACCACGAAAATGACGTTAAGGAGTTAGTCAAAGATTACGGGATGGTAATTGTTGACGAGTGTCATCACGTTCCTGCTTTCAGCTTTGAACAGATACTTAAAACTGTTAATGCAAAATATGTTTATGGATTAACCGCTACGCCGGTTAGACAGGACGGGCATCATCCTATTATCTTTATGCATTGCGGAGCTGTAAGATTCAAGGTTGACGCTAAAGCACAAGCTGATAAAAGTCCTTTTGAACATTATGTTATTCCAAGATTTACAAGTTTTAGGTTGCCGATAGATAAAGCTGAAAAAGAATTAACGATTCAAGAGTTGTATTCCGAAATATCAGTTAATGAAACCCGGAACCAGCTTATAACTGATGATGTCATTAGAAATTATGAAGCGGGGAAACAATCGCTGATTCTAACCGAAAGAACCGCTCACGTTGAATTACTTGCAAAGAAAATAAGTGAGAAAATCCCGGATGTAATTACTATTACCGGCAAACTTGGGATTAAGAAAACAAGAGAGACTTTGAAAAAAATATCCGATACACCGGCAGGTAAACAATTGACACTGGTTGCTACGGGCAAATACATCGGAGAAGGTTTTGACGAACCGCGTCTTGATACACTCTTTTTGGCAATGCCCATTTCATGGAAAGGAACCTTGCAGCAGTATGTAGGACGGCTAAATAGAATTTATGAAAAGAAAAAAGAAGTACACGTATATGACTACATTGATATCCATGTGAGAATGCTCGAGAAAATGTACAACAAACGACTTAAAGGTTATGCCTCGCTTGGATATAAAACAAAAGGGGATTTGGATATAAAGGATCCGGTAAATTTTATCTATAACAAAAGTAGTTTTTTGCCGGTTTACAGAAATGATATTGTTATCGCTCAAAGAGAAATTTTCATCGTTAGTCCTTTTATAAGTAAGAGGCGAATTGATTACATGACTCAATATTTTGAGCATGCAATAAGTAACAATGTAAAAGTTATTGTTACGACAAGACCAATTGAAGAATACAGAGAGAAAGATAAATTTGTTTTGAAACGCCTTCTCGACACATTGGAAAATTTAGGGATTCAACTATTAATCAAACCGAATATCCATCAAAAGTTTGCGGTAATCGATCAAAGGATAGTCTGGTACGGAAGCATAAATCTACTTAGCTTCGGCGACGCTGAAGAAAGTATCATGCGGCTTGAGAGTTCAAACATTGCGAATGAACTTTTGAAAAGTATCGGTAGTCGATTCAACTAATTTCATAAACTTCACCCTCCAACATTTGCGGAAGCTTCTTTAACAAATTCGGTATTAAAGGACGAATGTATTCCAGAGAGAGCCAAGAGATTATATACTCTCAACTCTATAAAGTTAACATGAGAAGTTGCCTTTCAACATAAAAGACGGCATCTTGTTTAGTTTAAGAATTATTCACCGGAATCATACTGATTTTGAATTTCATCTTCTCTTTTGCTTTGCCAGATTGCCCAAACAATTGTCCCCAAAGCAGCAATAGAAATGGCAATCCCAATTATAAACGAACCAAGCGTACTAATCTTAGGTAAAAATAAATTATACTTCAGAACTAATCCAAGTGCAAGCAGGCTAACCATATTCATCACTTTGATGAGCGGATTAATGGCGGGACCGGCTGTATCTTTCAGCGGGTCACCAACAGTATCTCCGGTTACTGCCGCTTTATGAGCGTCCGAGCCTTTGCCGCCGTAAATTCCATCTTCAATCATTTTCTTTGCGTTATCCCAAGCACCTCCGGCATTCGACATAAAAACAGCCAAGAGTTGCCCGACTAAAATCATTCCGGCTAAAAATCCTCCAAGAGCATATGGACCCAGTAGAAATCCAACTAAAATCGGCGCAAGAATTGCCAGGAAGCCTGGACCAATCAATTCCTTCTGTGCTGTTGTAGTACAGATATTTACTACACGCCCATAATCGGGATTTTTTGTTCCATCCCAAATGTGCGGATCTCTAAATTGAATGCGGCATTCATGAACAATATAAAAAGCCGCTCTTCCAACGGCACGGACAAGCATACTGCTGAATAAAAATGGAACTGCGCCGCCAATCAAAAATCCGATGAAGACAACAGGATTAGCAACAGTTAGTTTGCCGGCTTCTTCGAAATATTGTGCAACGCTCATCTGATTGATTTTGTCTTCACTTCCAACAGCAATTACGGCAATAAAACTCGCAAACAAAGAGACAGCAGCAATAACTGCCGAACCGATTGCAATTCCTTTTGTTTCGGCTTTTGTTGTATTGCCAACAGCATCAAGATCTGCCAATATTTGGCGGGAACGTTTGTAATTACCGGGATTTTCTTTTTCCATTTCAATAGGATCATAACCCATTTCACCTATTCCGTTTGCGTTGTCTGCAACAGGTCCAAACACGTCCATAGAAATTGTATTCCCTGTTAGTGTAAGCATTCCAATCCCGGTCATCGCAATTCCGTAGGCAACAAATAGAGGAGGAGTTCCAGCGTAGGTCAAAACTGAAAGAAATATTGCGATTGAAATAATAACGATTGTTGCTACTGTGCTTTCATAACCAACGGCGAATCCTTGAATGATATTTGTTGCGTGACCAGTCTGGCAAGATCTTGCAAGAGACTTAACAGGTGCGTGCCCCGTATGCGTATAATAACTTGTAACTTTGTTCAACGCTATTGCGAGGAATACACCAATCAAACATGTTAATGCCGGACGCAAATCTAAACCTTGTATTCCAAAGTTTGCAAGAAAACCTAAAGAGTTTGGATCACCATTCGGAAAACCGGCTTTTGCCATTGGATTTAACGAAAGGTAATTTGCGTCGAAATGCAAGTAGCCGAAACCGAGCAGAAAAAAACCAACTACACTTATAATAGACCCAATCCAAAATCCACGGTGAACGCTACGAAGTGCAGTGTCCGATGTGTCGTGAGGTCCTGCCTTCACAGTGTAAGTACTAACTATTGAACCCAAAACCCCAATTCCTCTTACAAGAAGGGGAAAAATAACGCCTTTGTGTCCGAAGCTAGACATCCCCAGGATCATAGCGGCAACAATAGTTACTTCATAGCTTTCAAAGATATCTGCAGCCATACCAGCACAATCCCCAACGTTATCTCCGACGTTATCAGCAATTGTGGCTGCATTTCTAGGATCGTCTTCAGGAATGTCTTTCTCAATTTTGCCAACAAGATCAGCTCCAACATCGGCAGCTTTTGTGTAAATGCCACCACCTACACGCATAAATAATGCTAAGAGAGTTCCTCCGAATCCAAATCCGAGAAGAGCTTCATAAGCCATATCTCCGAAGAGCAAAAAGATTAGAGTACCGCCTAACAATCCTAATCCGTCTGTCAACATTCCTGTTACCGTTCCGGTTCTATAACCAAGCTGCATTGCTTCGCCATAGCTTCGTGTTGCCGCCGAAGCTACCCTAAGGTTTCCAGTGGTGGCTAAACGCATTCCAACAAAACCAACCAGCCAGCTGAACACTGCACCAATTAGAAATGCACCAGATCTACCCAACCTGAAAGCATTCTCACTGCCGGAGTATGTCACAAACAAAAGAATAGTAATTATGATAATGAGCGGACCGATTTTTTTAAACTGAGCAGATAAATAGGCATTAGAACCTTCACGTATTGCGGATGCAATTTCTTGCATCTTCTTTGTACCTTTATCTGCTTTCAATACTTGCTTTGCTAAATAGGCTGCATAAAACAATCCCAAGACTGCAATTCCAAGAACTGACAATAAACTAATAATTTCCATTAAAGAATATTTGGGATCTGTAAATAGGGAAAATGGAATGAATTTCTTTGATTCAGCTAAAACCGAATTTTCTTTAACCTGGCTTGTAACTGGCATCCAAATAAAACCAGCTGCAAAGACCATCATCATAAAGATCAAGTAATTACGCTTCCTTGTTCTTGAATAGAATAATTTTTTCAATCTGTTCATAGTATTTCTTTTTTCTCCTAAGGGATAATATTTTGCTGCTTCAAATGAATTAAGAAATTAAACTCTCGGAAGCCGATCGCCACCATTTAGAATGTTCTACCTCAAGTTCCCGTCTATCGGGAAACTTGTAAAATTTCATTCCGGTTTGATCACCTAGAAAAAAGCCTTTGCGTATAGTTCTAAAGAATCCTTGAAAGTGGGGAGTCCTCGAAACTGTTTTTGTTGATTTCTTGTGAGGCGACTTTAGCTCGTTCAAGCAATCAGTAATGTGGTGAGGATTTGCATAAGGCAGATGACCTGCAAGTTTTCCTTTTTCATCTAAACTCAGTAACATGTCAACTAGAAATATTCTTGGAACACTTACATGATTTTGGGGATCGGTCATAAAGTTAACAAAAGCTGCTGGCGCTAACTCTGAAACAACCATTGGAGAAACAGGGCATAGCTCTTGGTAAAGGTTGAGACCGTTTTTTTCGGCAGCAGTTTCGTACTGACTTTCTTCAAGAGACATAATGCGGCCGTCTGCAGTTACAAGATAAAGTTTTTTGAAAGTTTGCAATTCCAAATGTTCCAAAACCCTGTAGATGGAAATGTATTTACTTCGTTTAGGACTTCCGTCGGGATGAGGAATACATCTTTGTTCAATGTCTTTCAGGTGAAAATAATGACTAACCAAATTTTCATTGATTTCAAAAAACAACACGTTGCCGCGAGTGTTCTTTTGTGTTCCTACAGCCATATAAACACCAAATGCCTCTGGGTCAAGGTGAGAAGCGATAAGAGCCTCCGACCTATAACACAACATGTAATAATGAATTTTCATAGTCACTCCTTTTTAGAATTTACTTTTCGAACTAGGGACGAAGAACTTGTGAAACGAAGGTCTTGCTCTTTCTTAAAAAAAGTAAGAAGACTTCAATTTGGGATGATAATGTATGATTTTAAAAATGGAAATTCAAACTTAATCGTTTAAGTAATGAAAATTTTTTCGTTTTCTGACTTTCTTAAGGATAACCTTACAAATTTTAGCGACTGTCTTCCCATAAGGAAAAATTGACAAATGGAATTACTTTTACTAATTTATTTGTTGGAAGTGTTACTTTAACGATAACTTTAAGCCTAAATGCGTAAATAAATTTTGTTTAATTCATCAAACTAGTAGAGAACAAAATGATTCTGGAAAAATTTCGTCTGGAAGATAAGGTTGCACTTGTGACCGGATCTAATAAAGGCATTGGACAACACTATGCATTGGCTCTTGCAGAAGCTGGTGCGGATATTATCGGCGTTTCATTCGAGAGCGATTTCAGCGAGACGGAGAAGTTAGTTTGTGCCGTTGGAAAAAAATTTACCTCTTATGTAAGTGATTTTTCCAATCGTGAATCTTTATACAGCTTTATAAAAAAAGTAAAAAACGATTCTCCTAAAATTGATATTCTTGTGAACAATGCCGGTACTATCCTCCGCAAGCCTATTGCTGAACATCCGGATGAATACTGGGATAAAGTTATTGAAGTGAATCTTTCCTCTCAGTTTATACTTACTAGAGAAATCGGAAAAGATATGGCAATGAGAGGTTATGGAAAAATCATTTTCATTGCGTCATTGCTTTCATTTCAAGGAGGAATTTTCGTCCCGGGATATTCGGCTTCAAAGGGCGGTATAAAACAGCTTACAATGGCTTTTGCAAATGAGTGGGCTTCAAAGGGAGTGACCGTGAACGCAATTGCACCGGGATACATTGCTACCGATAACACGAAACAATTGCGAGAAGACCCGGTACGAAACAAAGCAATCTTGGATAGAATTCCTGTAGGTAGGTGGGGAGAACCAACCGATTTGATGGGAACGGTTGTATTTCTTGCATCCCCTGCTTCCAATTATTTAAACGGAACTATTATTACTGTTGATGGCGGCTGGATGGGTAGGTAAAACGCAGTAATACTAACGGGCTTAATAAATTTTTTTTCTGAATTTTTTTATGTCGGAGAATATAATGAATCAAAACAATCTGCTGGATCTATCTATTCAAAAAAACTCTGTATCAAACAAACTAAACACTGTAGAAATTACAAAATCGTTTGGGTTACAAGTTTACCCGTTGTCAGTTAACACGATAGATGATGGTGTAGTCTTCATAGCAAAAATAGAAGCCGAGAAATTTCTTTTTATTCTTTTGAATCGTAATTCCGCAAATTCCTTATGGAACAAATTAATTGGCGAAGAAATACCGTTAGACCAGGAAACCAATTTATTGCGTTTGAAGAAGTGCAAATTAATCCATGATAATTCTATAGTGATTCAAGAAACATTTCATTTTACCAGACCACAAATAATAGGTTTAACAAATTCAATTGGCATGGGAGACAGACTTGGCTTAGCAAACCCGGGTCATCTTCGGTCTTTAAGGGGATATCATTTTAAACCAATTCTTGCGCAGCAATCTATTCGTGAACTAACAAGAACGCAAAGAACACCGGAAGAGGTAATGGATGCAGCGGTGTGGTCTGTTCTGCAAGAAGGATATAAAGAAGGATTCGGTTCCGATGCAGATCATTTGAAAACGACGGATGATATCGATCTGCTGATGAAAGCCGGATTCACTATGTACACTTTCGACCCGAGCGAATATGTTAATAACAAAGCCGATTCTGCGGACGAAAATGAATTGAACAAAATAATTTCGACAATAAATTGGGACGGGCTAAAAACAAAATTCGAAAATCTTCTGGCAGATTACAATGGAAAGCACTTCATAATTTCCAAAGACTTTTCAATTCAGCCGACAGAAATCGAAATTAAAAGAGCGGTTGTAAAATACAGCAACGCTATTGCGCACATTAATCGGTTGTACGAGCACATCAAAAGCAAATATTCCGGTTATCAATTTGAAGTGGAAGTTTCCGTAGATGAAACTGAATCTGTGACTACCCCATTCGAGCATTTTTTTATTGCGAATGAGTTGAAAAGATTGAAAGTTGAATTTGTAAGTCTCGCGCCCAGATTCGTCGGAGATTTTGAAAAGGGAATAGACTACAAAGGCGATGTCAATTTATTCCGTCGAGAATACCTAAAACACCTTGCTGTTGCAAAGTACTTTGGGACTTACAAAATCAGTCTTCACTCCGGCAGTGATAAATTCACCGTTTATAAAATTATTGGTTCGCTAAAAGATGCGCACACACACGTTAAAACCGCAGGCACCAGCTATTTGGAGGCGCTGAAAGTAGTCGCTTCAAGAGAACCGACTTTATTCAAAGAAATTCTGGATTTTTCGCGCGGCCTTTATGATACGGAAAAGAAATCATATCATGTCACAGCCGATCTTACTAAAGTTCGGAGTGGCGCTGATTATGCAGACAGCGAATTGCCTCGCCTTTTCGATTCCAACGATGTACGTCAAGTTCTGCACGTAACATTTGGAAAGGTTCTTAGCGATAAGACACCGGATGGATTTTTTCTTTTCAAAAATAGAATCGTTGATTGTCTTAAACAGAATGAAGAACTCCATTATGAGTTTATTGAAAAACATTTTAGAAAACATCTTGAACCATTCGCAAAAAACTAATTTGGGAAAGAACAATGGCAATTAATTCATTTAACGATTTAAAAGATAAAATTTGTGTTGTCACCGGTGCATCTGGAGTGTTTGGAAGAGTATTCGCCAAGGCATTGCTCGATGCGGGCGCTAAGGTTGCAATAGTTGATTATAAAAGAGAAAGATGTGCACAAACAGCAGCCGCTCTAGAAAAAGAAACCGGAGGACATGTTCTTGGCACTGTTGCAAATGTCCTCGATAAAGAAAGCCTAGTTCAGGCAAAAATAATAATTAACAAAGAGCTCGGAAAAATTAATGTACTTGTAAATACTGCCGGAGGAAACTCGCCAAGTGCAACTGCTGCAAATGAATTTATCGATGAGAACAATATAAGTGATTTATCAAAATCATTTTTTGGGTTATCGCTCGATGGATTTAAAAGCGTCTTTGACTTGAATTTCACCGGAACGCTACTTCCAATTATGATTTTTTCCGAAGATATGCTGAAGAGGAATGGTTCGGTAATCAATATTTCTTCTATGAATTCTTTCAGACCATTGACAAAAATTCCGGCTTACTCGGCAGCAAAAGCCGCAGTAAATAATTTTACCCAATGGCTTGCAGTGCATTTTGCTAAAGCAGATGTTAGAGTAAATGCCATTGCCCCCGGCTTTTTCTTAACTAATCAAAATAGATTTTTGCTGACGGATGAAAAAACCGGCGAGCTGACTGCACGGGGGAAAAAAATTATTTCAAATACACCCATGGGAAGATTCGGCGAACCGGAAGAATTGATAGGGACTTTGCTTTACCTTGCTTCGGACGCGTCTAAATTTGTCACCGGAATCGTGGTGCCCGTTGACGGCGGATTCGGCGCATACTCCGGAGTTTAGAATTATTTTGTTCAGTAGTTTTTGTTTACGACTAAATTGAATTCATAATTAAGAAGGATTAATAGAAATGAGCAGCGGTTTAAATATAAAATCAGCCGGAGCTTTGGATTTTTTGTCGCTCGGTGCGTTAGTACACAGATTGGACCCCGGTACTGTCCCTTTTAGAAAAGCTACCGAATGCAGAATTCATGTTAGCGGCGGTGAGTTTAATGCAGCAGCGAATCTTGCAGATTGTTTCCGTTTGAATACCGGAATAGCCAGCGCAATAGTTAATTACCCTATCGGTGATTTGATCGCTGAAAAGGTTAGAGCAATGGGAGTCAAACCGTTTTTCAAAATGTTTAAACATAACGGCGTTAACGGACCTAACATGGCAACCGTTTACAGCGATCAAGGATTCGGTATACGCGCACCGGTAGTTTTCTATAACCGTTCCAACGAGGCGGCGGCATTATTGAAACCGGGAGATTTTAATTGGACCGAAATTTTTGGAAATGGAGTTAGATGGTTTCACAGCGGCGGAATTTTTGCATCGCTTTCCGAAACGACAGGCGAATTAATAATTGAGGCTATGAAAGCGGCAAAATCTGCAGGTGCAGTAACCAGTTTTGATTTAAACTTCAGAGCAAAACTTTGGAACATTTGGGGCGGTGAAAAAAAGGCGGTTGAAGTGATTGATAGAATAGTTAAACATGTTGATGTCCTGGTGGGCAACGAAGAAGATTTGCAGAAAGGTTTGGGAATCCCCGGTCCGGAAGTTGCTGCAAAATCAAACATGCCTGCCCGCTCCGACGAAGCGGGAGCGAGGCGAGCCGGACAGGCAGGACTTGATCCGAGCGTTTTCTTTGGAATGATTGATAAGGTTACATCGAAATATCCGCAAGTAAAAATTGTTGCTACTACTTTGAGAGAAGTTCATTCAACAAATCACCACAGCTGGAGCGCCGTAGCCTGGATAAACGGCAAAACATATTCTGCACCCACATGCGAGCTTAACGTTTTGGATCGTGTTGGCGGCGGTGATGGATTTGCGAGCGGATTTTTCTATGGATTGCTGACTAACGAATCACCGGAAGAATCTGTAAAACTTGGCTGGGCTCACGGCGCGCTGCTTACTACATTTCCAGGTGACACAACAATGGCAACAATTGACGAAGTAAAAGCTTTTGCTAAAGGTGGATCGGCGCGAATTCAACGCTGATCGTTTCGAGTGTACTATTAAAACGGTTTGATTGACAGTGATTAATAATCCTCATAAAATTTTAGACGAACTCAAACCTTCCAAAGAATTTTTCATTGGAATTGATTCCGACGGCTGCGTATTCGATACGATGGAAATAAAACATAAAGAATGTTTTTGTCCGGCGTATATAAAATATTTTGGGTTGCAAAAAATTTCAAAGTATGCAAGAGAAAGCTGGGATTTTGTAAATCTCTATTCTAAGACCCGCGGCGCTAATAGATTTAAAGCTTTGGTTCGATCAATAAATCTGCTTAAAAATAGAAAAGAGGTAAGAGCAAGGGAGGCGGAGTTGCCGGATTTAACCCCTATTATTGATTGGATGGGAAAAGAAACAAAGCTTGGAAATCCCGCGCTTCAGAAATTTGCATCTGAAGTTAACAACCCGATTGTTGATAAGACTCTTGAGTGGTCAAAGGAGGTCAATTATGTTATTGAGCAGATGGTTCACAACATTCCGCCGTTTCCTTTCTTTAATGAAACGTTGATGAAAATGGTAAAGAGAGCAGATACAATAGTCGTTTCTCAAACGCCCCTTGAAGCTCTTGTGAGAGAATGGAAGGAACATGGGATCGATAAATACGTAAAACTAATTTGCGGTCAGGAGTACGGTACAAAAGCCGAGCACTTGAAATATTCTGCCGTAAGAAAATATCACCCCGATAAAATTTTAATGATTGGCGACGCACCGGGCGACCTTGATGCCGCCAAATCAAACGGAGCGTTGTTCTATCCGGTTAATCCCGGTCACGAAGAAAAATCATGGGAAAGATTTTACACGGAATCGCTCGATAAATTTTTCAACGGGACCTATAAAGGCGAATATGAGAATTCGTTGATCAAAGAATTTGAAAGCTATCTGCCGGAGAATCCCTCTTGGTAGTAAGGACATAATCAATGCAGTATTTTGCACTTGGAAGCGAGAAAGACATTTTGAGTTATGACGACTTACGTGAAGGAATCTACTCGGCGTTAAGCAAATTGGGACAGAAGAAAAAAGTCTTAGCGGTTCCGCCGGATTACACGCGTTATCATTCCCAGGCAGGTATTCTTACAAAATTTGTTTATCAATATTATAAAGAAGCCCTCACCGATGTGCTGCCTGCTACAGGAACACATTTCAAAATGACGGACCGTGAAATCGAAACGATGTACGAAGATGTGCCAAAGAATTTGTTCCGTGTGCACAACTGGAGAAATGATCTGACAACACTCGGAGAAGTTCCGTCAGATTTTATCCGTAATGTATCGGAAGGAAAACTTAGTTATAGCTGGCCTGCACAAGTCAATAAACTTCTTGTTGAAGGAAATTATGATTTGATTCTTTCAATTGGCCAAGTTGTTCCTCATGAAGTTGTTGGTATGGCAAACTACAACAAAAATATTTTTGTTGGAACCGGCGGGCAGGAAGGAATCAATAAAAGTCATTTTCTTGGTGCCGTTTACGGAATGGAAAGAATGATGGGAAAAGCCGATACGCCGGTGAGAAGAGTTTTGAATTATGCTTCGGATAATTTTGCCAAACATCTGCCGATTGTTTATGTATTAACAGTTGTTGGCAAAGATGAAACCGGCAGACTTGTTGTCCGCGGTCTTTATATTGGAGATGATTACGAAAGTTTCGAACAAGCATCGGCGCTTTCCTTAAAAGTTAATTTTGAAATGTTGGAACAGCCGCTAAAAAAAGTTGTAGTCTATTTAGATCCTTCCGAATTTAAGAGCACCTGGCTCGGAAATAAAAGCGTTTACAGAACGAGGATGGCAATAGATAACGGGGGTGAACTTGTTGTTCTTGCACCCGGATTAAGAGAGTTTGGCGAAGACAAAGCTATAGATGAACTAATAAGAAAATACGGATATAGTACAACGCCCGAAATATTGGAATTGGTTGAAAAGCAAAACGATCTGAAAAATAATTTAAGCGCTGCCGCCCACCTTATACATGGATCCTCGGAAAATCGATTTACCATTACATACTGCCCGGGACATTTAACTCAAGAAGAAATAGAGAGTGTTAACTTTTCGTACGCAAATCTCAACAAGATGATTGATAAATATAATCCCGAAAAATTAAAGGATGGCATCAACATCATGCCAGATGGAGAAGAAATATTTTATATATCTAACCCCGCCCTTGGTTTATGGGCAGGCAAAGAAAGATTTTACAATAATGAAAGGAAAAACAAATGAGCAACAGTAATTTTTCTGGCAAAGCTGATATTGGATTAGTCGGTCTTGCCGTGATGGGTGAGAATTTAGTTTTGAATATGGAAAGTCATGGGTTTACCGTAGCAGTATTTAATAGAACGGTTGATAAGGTCGATCACTTTGTAAACGGACGAGGCAAAGGAAAGAACATAATTGGAACGCACTCAATAGAAGAACTAATTGCAAGTCTGAAATCGCCAAGAAAAATAATGTTAATGGTTAAAGCTGGACAAGCAGTTGATGATTTTATCGAACTTCTAATTCCACATTTGGATAAAGGCGACATAATTATTGACGGCGGCAATTCACATTACCCTGATTCGATAAGACGAACAAAATATTTGGAGGACAAAGGATTTCTGTTTATCGGAACCGGAGTTTCCGGCGGAGAAGAAGGCGCGTTGAAAGGTCCCTCAATCATGCCCGGTGGTTCAACCGCTGCATGGCCGTTTGTTAAACCTATATTTCAGTCAATCGCTGCTAAGGTTGAAGACGGAACGCCATGTTGCGATTGGGTTGGTGAAAACGGCGCCGGTCATTTTGTAAAAATGGTTCACAACGGAATTGAGTACGGCGATATGCAGCTTATCTGCGAAGCATATCAAATCATGAAAGATCTACTTGGAATGAGCTACGATGAGATGCACGACGTATTTAAGAATTGGAATGAAGGAGAGTTAGACAGCTACTTGATTGAAATTACAAGAGACATTCTTGCTTATAAAGATGAAGATGGAAAACCACTCGTCGAAAAAATTCTTGATACAGCCGGACAAAAAGGAACCGGCAAATGGACTGTTCTCGCGTCCCTTGATTTCGGTGCGCCGCTTACATTGATCGGTGAAGCCGTTTACGGAAGAACTTTATCGGCATCGAAGGATGAAAGAGTTGAAGCATCAAAAATTCTTAGCGGACCGAAACCTAAATTCGATGGCGACAAAAAGAAATTCATCGAAGATTTGAAACAAGCATTGTATGCATCCAAACTTGTTTCGTATGCGCAAGGTTATGTGTTGATGAAATATGCGGCAAAAGAAAACGGTTGGAACTTGAACAACGGCGGAATCGCATTGATGTGGCGCGGCGGTTGTATCATTCGTTCTGCTTTCTTGGGAAAAATAAAAGAAGCGTTCGACAAGAATCCGAATCTATCGAACTTATTACTTGATCCGTTCTTCAAAGAAAAAATTGAAGCTACGCAAGATTCTTGGAGAAGAGTAGTTTCTAGATCAGTGATGAACGGTATTTGGATTCCCGCTTTGTCAACTGCATTGAATTACTTTGACGGATTTAGAAATGGAAGACTGCCTGCAAATCTTCTTCAAGCACAGCGTGATTATTTCGGCGCGCACACTTACGAACGAGTTGATAAACCTCGCGGACAATTTTTCCATACCAATTGGACAGGTCACGGCGGAACTACTGCATCGACAACATATAATGTTTAATCACTCTCGAACGTAGGTTAAAGTATACTAAGAGGAATAAAATGGAATTAAGATATTCACCCGATCAAAATGGTTTTAAGAAAATGACCACCGAAGAATTACGAAAATCATTTTTGATGGAAAATCTATTTATGATCAATGAATTACCGATGGTCTATTCGGACATTGATAGATCGATAACAGGTACTGCTGTTCCATCAGGTAAAACATTAAGACTGACGGCCGCTAAAAAAGAAATGGCAGCAGCATATTTTACCGAAAGAAGAGAAATCGGCGTGATCAATATCGGTAAAGAAGGATCAATTATAATCGAAAGCAAAGAATATAAAATGAATTACCGTGACTGCCTTTATATCGGCAGGGGTTCAAAAGAAATTGAATTTAAAAGTGCCGCAGGCAAATATCCCGCCCAATTTTATTTTGTCAGTTATCCTGCACATAAAGAATATCCTACGAAGCATATAAAATTTGAAGATGCAATTCATAAAAAGTTAGGTTCAAAAGAGCATGCAAATGAAAGGACAATCAATCAGTACATTTTACCTGAAACGGTCCAAACTTGCCAGTTGACTATGGGGTTAACCGACCTGGAGATAGGAAGTGTTTGGAATACTATGCCCGCTCATACACATCAGAGACGTTCGGAAGTTTATATGTATTTCAATATCAAACCGGAAGCATTCGTTGTTCACATATTGGGTGAGCCAAATGAAACGCGGCACATAGTCATTAGAGATCGGCAAGCTGTTCTTTCTACAAGCTGGTCTATGCATGCCGGCTGCGGGACACAAAATTATTCTTTCATTTGGGCAATGG
Organism: Bacteroidota bacterium; assembly: GCA_021820065.1. Taxonomy (GTDB): domain Bacteria; phylum Bacteroidota; class Ignavibacteria; order Ignavibacteriales; family Melioribacteraceae; genus Fen-1258. The sequence continues at coordinate 60,044 of JAKAEE010000001.1, forward strand.
GTGGAGAGAATCAAGTGTTTGATGATATGGATTCTGTTGAAATGAAGAACATTAAATAATCAATTTAAATTTTTGAATTGAGTATATGGATAAAATATTAGAACAGATTGGTATATACGGAATTATTCCGGTTATAATTATTGATAACGCGGAAAACTCTATTCCGCTTGCAGATGCATTGATAGGAGGCGGATTGCCGGTAGGCGAAGTAACCTTTAGAACTAAGGCGGCTAAAGAATCGATGGAAAAAATTGCAAAAAAATTTCCGGAAATGTTATTAGGCGCCGGAACGGTTCTTTCAATTGAACAGGTGAAAAGTGCGGTTGATTCCGGGGCAAAATTTATTGTTTCTCCGGGATTAAATCCTAAAGTTGTTGAGTATTGTTTGACCAAAAACATTCCGATAACACCCGGAATTGCTACTCCTACAGAAATAGAACGTGCTTTAGAATTTAACTTAGAAGTTGTAAAGTTTTTTCCTGCTGAATCACTTGGCGGTCTGAATTATTTAAAAGCCATATCTGCACCTTTTGGAAATCTCAGATTCATTCCTACCGGCGGAATAGATGAAAGAAATCTTCTAAGCTATTTGCAGTTTCCAAAAGTGTTGGCTTGCGGCGGAAGCTGGATGGTGAAGAGCGATCTGATTTCAAATAAAAAATTTGACGAGATAAAAAAAATAACTTTAGAAGCTTTAGCTATTTCTAAATCAAAACATAAATGAAAAAGCAAAATGTTGCATGAGAATAATATTGGTACAAAACGATAAAACTAATTGCAACTCAAATTAAAAACGGAGAAAACCTGATGGAAGAGAAAATGAAAGTCGGCAAATACCGTTGGACAATTCTTTCATTAGTATTTTTTGCGACAACGGTAAACTATCTTGATCGGCAAGTTATCAGCTTATTGAAAGATGATTATCTGCAGCCTTTATTCCACTGGTCGGAAACTGATTACGCAAATATCATAGTTGTCTTTCAGATTTTGTATGCCGTGGGAATGCTTGGTGCCGGCTGGGTAATAGATAAGATAGGGACAAAACTTGGATATGCATTGTCTTTGGCAATTTGGAGTCTTGCCTCGATAGGTCATGCATTTGCCCGCAGCACAGTTGGGTTTATGGCTGCAAGAGGTTTATTGGGAGTAAGTGAATCCGGGAACTTTCCTGCTGCAATCAAAACTGTTGCCGAATGGTTTCCTAAAAAAGAAAGGGCACTTGCTACCGGGCTTTTTAATTCTGGATCGAATGTTGGCGCTATCATTGCACCGTTAACCGTACCGTTAATTGCAATTTCGTTTGGCTGGCAATGGGCTTTCATCATTACCGGTGCCATCGGATTAATATGGTTAATCTTTTGGTTAGTCGTTTATGAAATTCCATCTAAGCATAAAAAATTAACTAAACAAGAATTCGAATATATCCACAGCGACAAAGATGAAGTATCAAATAATGTCGAGAAGGTAAAGTGGTTTAAACTGTTGGCTTATCGTCAAACATGGGCATTTGTCATTGGAAAATTTCTAACCGATCCGATCTGGTGGTTTTATCTCTTCTGGCTTCCTTCGTTTCTATTTCAACAATATGGAATGTCCCAAACGGATCTTGCGCTTCCAATCGCTCTGGTTTATACGATGACGACTTTTGGAAGCGTATTTGGCGGATGGTTCTCCGGAGCTTTAATAAATAAAGGTTGGCCGGTTTATAAAGCTCGTCGAACAGCAATGCTTGTCTTTGCATTAGCCGTTCTTCCGGTTGTGTCCGCTCAGGCTTTAGGTCAATACAGTCATTGGTATGCAATACTAATTGTTGGATTGGCTGCGTCAGCTCATCAAGCGTGGTCGGCAAATATATTTACAACAGCATCAGATATGTTTCCGAAAAAAGCAGTTGCTTCAATTACCGGCTTGGGAGGAATGGCCGGAGGTGTCGGCGGAATTTTGATTGCAAAATTAGCAGGTGCCCTGCTTGATTATTACAAAGCTCTTAACAGCATAACAACAGGCTACTATATAATGTTTATCGTGTGCGGATTAGCTTACTTAACCGCGTGGATTATTTTTAACATTCTAGCGCCAAAAATGAAAAGGGTGGAAATTTAGAGCGTGTGTGATAGTTCACTTTAACAGATTGGAGATAAGATGAAAGACATTTTTATTAAGGAAAATTTTCTACTGTTCAACAAAACTGCAGAGGAACTTTATTTTGAGTATGCTAAAGATCAGCCGATTGTAGATTATCATTGTCATCTTCCTGTTCAGGAAATTGCAGAGAATAGAAAATTTGAAAACATTACGCGGGTTTGGCTCAACGGTGATCATTACAAATGGCGCGCCATGCGGGCTGATGGAGTAGATGAAAAATTTATTACCGGAAACGGAACGGACAAAGAAAAATTTTTCAAATGGGCGGAAACTGTTCCGCACGCCTTGAAAAATCCTCTTTACCATTGGACCCACATGGAATTGAAAAAACCTTTTGGAATTTCTGATCGTCTTTTGAATTCCGATACTGCCGAAAGTATCTGGAATGAATGTAATGAACAGCTTCAAAGAGATGATTTTTCAACACAAGGCATAATTGGAAAATTCAATGTGGAAATAATTTGTACGACTGATGATCCAACTGATTCACTCGAATTTCATCAGGCGATAAAGAAGAAGCCGTTTGGCACTAAGGTTATTCCTACGTTTCGCCCGGATAAAGCTCTGGCAGTTGAAAATTTAGAAGAGTTTAGTAAATGGCTAAATAAGTTAGAAGCGGCGTCCGGTATCTCCGTCTCTAACTACAAATTATTTATAGATGCAATACGAAAACGTCATGATTATTTTCATAATAACAGTTGCAGACTCTCGGATCAAGGAATAGAGACTGCCTATGCCGAAGATTTTACAGCGGAAGAAATTAATTCTATCTTTTCAAAAATATTATTGAAAAAAGAATTGAGCGTTACCGAAATTCTAAAATTTAAGTCTTCGATGATGTATGAATTAGGAGTAATGAATTATGAAAAAGGATGGATTCAGCAATTACATCTCGGTGCATTAAGAAATAATAATACAAGGTTAATACGTAAACTTGGCGCCGATGTTGGCGCAGACTCTATTGGTGATTTTGAAATTGCCAAACCGTTGTCTAGATTTTTAAACAAGCTTGATAATGAAACCAAATTAACTAAAACAATTATTTATAATCTTAACCCCCGTGATAATGAACTGATAGCTACAATGATTGGTAACTTTCAAGATGGAACGGTTGCCGGTAAATTACAATATGGAAGCGCATGGTGGTTCTTAGATCAAAAGAGCGGAATAGAAAAACAGATTGATGCTCTTTCTAACATGGGTTTACTCAGCCGTTTTGTAGGAATGTTAACTGATTCAAGAAGTTTTTTATCATATCCCCGCCATGATTATTTTAGAAGAATATTATGCAATGTAATTGGAAATGAAATTGAGCAGGGTTTAATTCCTAATGATATTGGTTTAGCCGGTAAAATGATTTCGGATATTTGTTACCTAAACGCTAAGAACTATTTCAACTTTTAGATTATAAAAATTATTAGTGAAAGAATTATGCAGTCCAAACATATTACATTAAATGATATTGCAAAGAGACTTAATGTTTCAATTGTAACAATATCAAAAGCTTTGCGCGGTCATCCCGACATTTCGCCCAAGACGACTCAACTTGTTAGAACAATGGCAGAACAATTGGGCTACTCGCCAAATTTTATGGCAAGAAATCTCTCGGCGAAAAAGTCTAACACAATCGGTGTGGTAGTTCCTAAAATAGCTCATCATTTTTTTGGTTCGATCATTGAACATATTTATAATTATGCTTTCGGACATAACTATGAAATTATTCTTACTGTTTCTCAAGAAAGCGAACTTCGAGAGAAAAAGCATATTCAAACTCTTCTGTCAATGAGAGTGGATGGAATTATTATTTCGATTGCACAGGAGACAAAAAATTATGAAATCTTTAATCTCGTTAAGGAAAGAGGGGTACCTTTGGTATTTATGGATCGAACACCCGACATGACAGGTGTTAATAAGGTTATTGTTAATGATAGAAGCGGGGCTTTTAAGGTTATAGAACATGCGATCAAATTGGGTTATAAAAATATCGGACATTTTACGGGAAATATAAACATAAACATTGCTCGTGAAAGATTATTGGGATTCAAACAAGCCATGGATAAGTATGGTATCCAAATAAATCCGCGCTGGATAGTGGAAGGAGATTTTGCTGAAAAGAGCGGGTATGATTCATTTATGAAACTGTACAGAGAAAAAAATTTGCCGGATCTAATCTTTGCAGTTACTTATCCCGTAGCTCTTGGCATTTATATGGCGGCTAATGAAGTTGGGATGAAGATACCTGATGATATAGATGTAATTTGTTTTGGAAACGCACAAGTTCAAGATTTTCTTTCACCGCCGCTAAGTTGTGTAGATCAACCTACAGACGAGATTGCAATTAAGTCGCTTCAAGTTCTTATGGAGAATATTGATAACAAAGAGAGTTTCCAGCCCAAGCAATTGATCGTGGACACTAATCTGATTCTGCGTGGTACTTGTATTAAATTTAATAGGAGTTAGTTTTCCATGAGAATTAAGGTAAAAATAATTTTAACCTCTTTGCTATTCTTAACCTCCTTGCATTCCTCTCAATATTTTATTGCAATGGATTTAGGAACTACGCCATCATCTAAAATATATCTCGAAGCACATAATCAATTAAATCGTCCTGTTAAGGATGTTTTAATTTCTATTCCAATTGAAACTCTGTTAAAAAAATATCCGGATTTTAATGTTAATGCCTTCATAGTATTTGACGGAGAAAAAGAAATTCCTTCACAAACAGAAGATACTAATGGTGATGCAACGGCAGATAATATTCTTGCACTAGTTGATTTTCTTGATGGAGAGACAAAAACAATTTTAATAGAATATGGTAAAACCGCAGTCATTAAAAAAAAATTTAAAAAACGAACACACGCCGAGCTTTCGATCAAAACAGATTATGTTCTGGAAAACGGATATTATACTCAAGGCAAATTTGAGAGCATTGAAAAAAGTATTGTTCCGGCAAATCATTTTGCTCATGACGCCTTGTATAAATACGAGGGACCCGGCTGGGAATCGGAAAAAGTTGCGTACCGGTATTATCTCGATTCACGAAATCGTAACGATATTTTTGGGAAAAAGTGCAGTGATCTGATTCTAAATATTGTTGGAAAAGACGATCTCATTTCCGATGGCAATGAGTCCTACACACAAATGTGTGATTGGGGTATGGATATTTTTAAGGTAGGGGAATCGTTAGGTATCGGCTCGATTGCAATTTGGAAAGATGATAGAGTAAATACAATATCCAACACAGAATCTACAACGTGTAAAATTACAAACGACGGTTTAATCAAATCTAATATTCTTACTAAGTATCAGAACACAAAGGTTGGTAACACCTCCTTTGATATACTCTCGCTAATCTCAATTCATGCAGGCAGCAGGTTAACAAGAGTAGATTTAACAATTTCAGATTCCTTGCAAGTATTTTGCACAGGCATTGCTAAACATTTGGGCTGTTCGTTAATCGCGGATAATAAAAATCTTAGATGGGGCTATATAGCTTCTTACGGAAAACAAAGTTTAGACGGCAGTAACCTTGGCCTGGCAATATTTTATAAAAAATCGGATCTAATTAAAAATACGGAAGATGATCTTAGCTTTATTTCTGTGTTGAAACCAACGGGCAGAAAATTGACATATTATTTTACCGCCGCTTGGGAAAAAGAAATGAATGGAATTCGATCGCAAGAAGAGTTTGTTAAATATATTGATAATATCATTTCGGAACTCAGCTTCCCGATAAAGATTAAGCTTCTATAGCTACATTGAACAAATTCATATTGCAAATGAAGAGAATAAAAAAATATTTTTTACTGCCGGTTTTATTTACCGTCGTGCTATCAATTTATAATTTTGCACCTGAAGGCAAACAGACAGAGAAAAAAGTTGTTGCGTTAGACTATTTCTTTAATCATGAAATGAAAAAAAATGCTGAAGGTAAAGAATATCAATACCATTATGTCTGGGAGGACAAAGAGAATTCGGGATTTTCGGATCTCGGCGCTCTTATCGAAAGTTTAGGCGCTGCATTATACAAAATCCCTAAAGCGCCAATGTTTGCTGAGTTGAAAAATGTTAGTATATATATTATAGTTGACCCGGACACACCGCAAGAGTCTCCGAATCCAAATTATATTTCCGATTCATCAATAGTTGAAATTGTTACATGGGTTAAACAAGGTGGCGTTTTGATGTTAATGGCGAATGATATAGACAACTGTGAATTTGAACATCTGAACAGATTGTCTGAAAAATTTGGAATTCATTTTAATGAGGTAAGCCGCAATAAAGTTTTCGGGACTAATTATGATATGGGGCGGTTTGATAAATTTCCCAATCATCCCATCTTTAAAAACATAACTAACATTTATTTAAAAGAAATTTCCACTCTAACCTTGAAAGCACCCGCTAAGCCAATTTTGGTAGATTATAATGATGTCGTTATGGCGGGTTCAAAATTTGGAAAAGGTTTTGTCTTTGCTGTCGGCGATCCGTGGCTTTACAACGAATATTTTGATCATAAAAAATTACCTGAAGATTTTCAGAATTTTGAAGCTGCAAAGAATTTATTTCAGTGGCTTCTAAATAAAGCCACCATTATCAACTAAGATAATTATATCAAGAAACTCTACTTGATGTTGTGAACGACCCACAAGCAAATTTTCATAATAAAATTCAGAAACATTTTTTGAAAATTTTACCGTACTCTTTTTGATAGTAACTAAAGTTTCTTTTACAAAAGAGATAATCTTTTTAGAAATCGATATTAGTAGACACGCTGACATTTCTAAAAGAGCGAGAGCAGAGCCCCAGATTCTTGAAATTGTACTTGACAATAAAAAAGGAAATAAATACATTTTGTGTAGATATACTTAGTATACTAAGTTTTATTTAACCAAAGGCTTTTTATGTCTGAAAAGAAAATTGATAAACTATTAAGCACTTATCAACCGACATTTTTGACTTCTTTCGCAAGCGAAGTGAAGTATGTGGTATTTCTAGTCTTGATAATCTGTGAATTAAATCTGGCGCAAGACAAGGCTGCAATTAATGGGACTGTATATGATGCGACAGATAAAAGTCCTTTGTGGGGGGTAACCGTCTTGATAAAAGGTACGTCTGTTGGAACTACTACTGATGATGAGGGAAAATTTGCTCTTCATAATATAAGTATGGGAAAAATAATATTGGTGTTTCGTTACATTGGTTATCAAACAGAGGAGAGAGAAATTAATGTAACAACTGGAAGATTGGCAAGCATTAATATTAATCTTAAACCAAAGCCGCTTGAAGGTAAAGAAATTGTTGTTTCTGCTCAGTTACGAGGACAGCAAGCCGCCATTAATCAACAATTAACTTCGAATACAATTGTAAATGTTGTTTCCTCTGATAAATTGCGGGAACTTCCCGATCAAAATATTGCCGAATCATTGGCGCGATTGCCTTCAATTTCATTACAACGGGAAGGTGGAGAAGGGCAAAAGGTTGTTGTAAGGGGACTTGCACCAAAGTTTAACTCTATTACTGTGAATGGTGAAAAGGTACCATCTACCGACCCGGAAGATCGCTCTGTTGATCTTAGTATGATATCCCCCGATGCATTAGCCGGAGTAGAAGTTTATAAATCATTAACTCCGGACATGGATGCCGATGCCGTTGGAGGTACTGTTAATCTTGTTCTCAAAAAAGCTTCATCAGGTTTTCAAGGAGAAGCTACCGTACAGCCTGGATACAACAATCACGAAAAAGATTATGGTCTTTATAAAGGTATAGCTAGAGTAAGTCAGCGTTTTCTTGATGATAAATTGGGAATAATGGCATCCGGGAATATTCAACGTGCTAATCGTAGTTCCGATTATTTGGATGCAGACTATGAATTTATGAGAGAAAAAAACGGAACTGAAGAGAGAGCTGTTTATCAAATAAATAATTTAAACCTGGCTGATAGGAAAGAAATTAGAGACCGAATTGGAGGGTCTGTAGTGATAGACTATGATTGGGGAAATCACTCTTTTATGTTTTCAAGTTTCGCTGCAAAAACAGACCGTAATGAACTAAGGCGCCGTAAAAGATATCAAGTTGGTGCATCTTATATAGGGTATGAATTAAGAGATGAAAAAAATTCTACGCTGCTGTGGACCAATAACCTTTCAGGGAATCATAAATTCGATTTTATGGAAATTGACTGGCGTACTTCCTATTCCATTTCAGAAAACAACACACCATTTTCAAATACTTACACATTCCGCGAAGAAGGCGCTTACAAAAGCGATCTCATAGACGATAAAGGTCCTACATATATACCGGCTGGCGCTAAGAATACTATATCCGAAACATATTTTAAGGAAATTGACTTAGATTCATCTTTAGTAAAGGATGCTGATTTTACTTTTCAGGCAGATGCTAAGATACCGTTTAATTTTAGAAACGACATTTCTGGTTTCATTAAACTCGGCGGTAAGTATAGAGCCAAAAATAGAAACAGAGACAATACAAGATATTGGACGTCACATTTTGACATTGACGATTTAGGAAAAATGATATATGCAGACCCTTCGGCTTACTACAGAAGCTTTGCACTCGACAGGCAAAGAAGAGTGTTGATAAGTAATTTTATCGATCCTAATTGGCACGCAGAAAACTTTCAAAATGGGCAATATGATTTTGGTCCCGGATTAGATCTGGGGGCGCTAAATGATTTTAAGAACTATTTCAGAAATTTCACTTTGGCTGATAAGACAGGGTTTTTCGTATTTGACCCAATAGTAGTGCTTGATAGTTATGAAGCAAAAGAAAAAGTTGCTGCAGGTTATGTTATGGGGCAATTTAATTTAGGCAGCGATTTAATGATACTCCCCGGCGTTAGATATGAAAAAACAATGACAAGTTATTTCGGAAGATTGGGCAGATTAACAGCCGCCAAAGAGCAAGATATAAGCGGGCTAAAAGATTCGACCGGTACAAGAAGTTATGAAGAATTTTTACCAATGTTTCAGGCTAGGTACAAATTCGGCACTTGGATGAATGTTAGGGTTGCGGTTACAAGAACTCTTTCAAGACCGAATTATTTTGAACTGGTACCATGGGAAAGAATCAAAGTGACCGATAAAACAATTGAACGCGGTCGAGCAGATTTAACACATACGAAAGTTTGGAATTATGATTTATTCTTTTCATTCTATAATAATTGGGGTTTACTAACAGCGGGAGTGTTTTATAAAGAACTGCGTGATGTGGATTTTATTCGTGTAAGCAGAATTACAGAAAAAGGTCCTCTCTTTGGATATACGTTGACACAACCGGAAAATGCTTCGGGTTTATCTTTTGTTGAAGGGTTCGAACTTGATCTCCAGGCAAATTTATCCTTCCTGCCCAGCCCCTTTGATGGTATTGTTATTGGCGCAAACTATTCAAGGATGAACTCAAAAACTTTTTTCCCGTTTTTGGTTGTTAAGCCAAATCCGAATCCGCCGTTCAATGTAACGTATGTTGATACAACGAGAGAAAATAGAATGCCTGGACAGGCGGACTATATTGGAAACTTTATTATTGGTTATGACAAAGGTGGTTTTAATGGACGTGTCTCGATGAGGTTTCAGGGTTCTAGTCTATCTATTGTTGGAAGAAGACCCGAAGAAGATGGTTATGTAGATGCTTCGTTTAGGGTTGATGTAGCGCTTCAACAAAAAATTACAGATATGATTCGTGTTTACCTGAATTTTAACAACATAACAAACGAACCGGATGCATCTTATTATGGAATTCAGAGCTTTACACAAAGAAATGAATATTATGGGTGGACCGCAGACCTGGGAATAAAACTGAAATTTTAATTAAAGCCAGAGTTTCGCTGTAGCTTCTGTTTTCTAACTCTGTAATCTATTTATAAATAAAAGAGAGGTAAGTATGAAGAGTAATTGCCAACAGAAAGTAACTTTTCTTTTTATTGTATTAGTTCTATTAATGTCATCACAAACTTTTGGGCAGAGGACCGTTGCGGTAACACCGGGAATTGGCACTTTAGATAAAGCAATTCTAGGTGACACAACAGCTACAGGAGCTAGAGTTGATCCAAACACAGTATATGTTCTTCAAAGAGGCGGCTACTATCTTACAACCGGCACCATTGAAAACAGATTCCCGCTCACGGTAGTGGCAGCGGTAGGCATTGGACCTCGCCCGATAGTGCAGCCTGCGGTTGGAGCGGGGGGTACATCATCTAACAGCTTTTCACCCCGGGCAGATCTTACGCTCAGGGGTCTATACATTACTAACAAAGATAATTCTGGGGTGGTTGCCGGCCTTAGCAGACTAATGAGAACTAGAGCCGATAAAATACGCCTTGTATTTGATGATTGTCATCTTGATCAATCGGGACAGTCCGCTTTGAGAATAGACTCAAAAAACATAAGGATATACTTTACAAACTCTATTGTGAGCAATATTGGAACCACTATAGACCCGAATAATGGTCGTGCATTTGACGATAGAGGAAATAATATTGACACTCTCGTTATTGAAAACTGTACATTTTATAATCTAACAAGCACAGTTTTAAGAGACGGCGGCGGATGGATTAAGTATTTTAGATTTAATCACAATACAACTGTAAATACCGGTCAACGCGGATTAGATGTTGGTGAAGCCGTTACCGTTAAATTTACAAACAACTTGTTTATCAACACAGGCGTTTTGGGAAACACTCCTTGGATTGAACCTCCGTTTAGAGTTGTGTTTTTAGTTGATAGTTTACTGACTAAAGTAATTGACGGTGTACCGGTAACACAGAGTGTGTTAATAAGCAATCTCAATATCTACACCGATCCTGCTATTGATGCTGCTCAGGGCGATTCTGCAACTGTGATTCCGAATTTCAATGCTACTGCTCAAGCTTTTATTAATACTGCCGGAACCGGTAATACTATAATCAACGAACCAATCAAATTCACTAATGGACCTGCAGTTCCTACAAATGTAGTAACAACATTTTATGCAAATCCAAACAATACGCCGCCCTACGACGATGGAGGAAAACCGTTAGGTGTTATGCCTTTCGATTTTAGATATTCCACAACAACCCAGTCTTATACTGCCGGTACCGCTGGAAAGCCGTTGGGCGCTATCATCTGGTTTGGAATGTATAACGAGGTAAAAAGAGAGACATCAACTATTCCACAAAACTTTGAACTTTATGCTAACTATCCTAATCCTTTTAATCCTACAACAAACATAAGGTATTCAATTCCGGTACAAAATCATGTATCGCTGACCATCTACAATTTACTAGGGCAGAAGGTTGCTACGTTAGTTGATCAAGTTCAGCAAAGTGGAACTTACACAGCAAACTGGAATGGAACCAGCGATAACGGGTTGGTAGTTTCAAGCGGTCTTTATTTTTATAGAATTGAAGCAGGTAATTTTATTACAACTAAGAAGATGGTCTTATTAAAATAGTATCATATGATACTAACTATAAATAGTATTCAAATTGTGATACTTATGAATAAGAATGATTCTTTCTCGTGCCTCCTAAAATAAAGCATCTAGCCAAAGTTAATTTGGCTGGATGCTTTTTTTGAAATAACAAATTAGGTGTAAATTATGAATGCGAAACAACAAGGAAAGAAAGCTTGGGTTGTTTCTGTTGTTTATGGTAATATTAGCAAACTAATTAGTTAGGACATCAAGTGGCAGACAATATTAATTTTGTAAATAACGTTCCTTTGTATGAACAAGTTGAAAAGGATATCAGAAGAAAAATAAAAGAAGGTATCTTAAAACCGGGTGACCAAGTTGGTTCACATAGTGAACTAAGCGAGCACTATAACGTTAGCATCATCACAGTCAAACGTGCGCTTTCTAACTTGATCAATGACGGTATTTTATTCACTCGTGTCGGCTTAGGTACTTATGTTAGCGAGTTTAAGGAACAAAAACTTAATCTTACAAGGCACAAATCAGTTGGACTCGTGCTAAGAGATCTTCGTCATCAGTATTTTTCTTTGATAGTCAGCAGTATTGAAGAACGGGCATATGAACTTGGTTTCAACGTGTTACTATCCAGCTCCTCAAATAAAATTGAAAGAGAAGAAAGTCAAATTGAACACTTTAGAAAATTAGGTGTAGACGGTTTAATAATTGCCTCTCTTGCTTTGAGTTATAGAGCAACAGATTATATCAAAAAACTTCATCAAGAAAACTTTCCATATATCATGGTGTCTTACATTCACGAACCGGAATATTGGTATGTTGGTTCCGATCATGAATACGGCGGATACACTGCAACCGAGCACTTGATAAAACTTGGTTATAAAAACATCGGGTATATGCATGTCGAGAAAAATAATCTTTTGAGCGAGATACGAAAGAATGGATATTATAGAGCTTTGACAGAACATGATCGGCCTTATGATTCCAAACTTATCTTTACATCTGAAATTTCAGATATAGAATCTGGCAGCGACAGATTTAAGTTAGGTTACCAATTTGGGAAAGAATTTAAAAAGCTTGAAAAAAAACCCGACGCTCTGCTGTTCTATAGCGACTTGACCGCTTTAGGTTTTGAGCAAGCAGCAAGCGAAGAGGGCATAAACATACCAGATGATGTTGCAATTGTTGGCTATGACGACATTTTCCTTTCTCAATTCGCTTCAATTCCGTTAACCACTGTACATCAACCGGCAGATAAAATAGGTAGGACGGCTATTGATGTTATTCAAAAAAGAATTGAGGGAACCGATGTTGGTAATAGGACAATCTTTAAACCAACATTAGTTGTGAGGAATTCTTGTGGTTTTAACAAAAGAGAGAAGATTAATTTTGCCGAAGACTCATCAACAAATGTTCAATGATAATTTTTGCTTAAACAATTCTTGTAAGGCACACTATGCTATATCCTGTTCATAACAATTTTAGATCTATACTGGATTTGTCGGGTTTTTGGAAATTTAAAGCCGACCCTCTGAAAATAGGTGAGAAGAAAAAGTGGTACAAAGTTTTAAAAACCAAAACTGAAATAGCTGTCCCTGGTAGTTGGAACGAACAATTAGCGGAAGAAGGTTTATCGGATTTTATAGGAACTGCATGGTACTCAAAGAAATGTTTTATTCCCAAAGACTTTCAGTCGAAAAAAATCTGGCTTAGAGTCGGCTCCGCAGATTATTATTCAAAGGTATGGGTAAACGGCAAATTTGTCGGCGAAAATCATTTCGGATTTCTTCCATATGAGTTTGAGATTACCGAATTTATTTCGTTTGGGGTTGAATCTGAGATAACAATTTTAGTGAACAACGAATTGGACAACGAAACCGTTCCGCAAGGAATTACCTCGGCGCAATTTTTAGAAGAGAATAGATTGAGAGAAGAAACCAATCCCCCATCTCGTTTTGATTTTTATCCTTTTGGAGGAATTCACCGTCCGGTTCAGATAATTGCAACTCCGCATCAATACATTAGCAAAATAAAGGTGGATACCGGAATACTCGGGGTTAAGAAAGGACGGGTAAAAGCTGAGATTGAAGTTACAGGTGTTCAAGATGCTAAAGTGGCTGTCTCTATTGGTAACGGCAAACAGCTTTTTTCCGATCAAACACGTTTAGCAAATAACCGTGCGCGGGGCAATTTAATTATAAGCGACTGCAAATTCTGGTCGCCTCAAGAACCATTCTTGTACGAATTGCAAATCCATTTGATTAGTGACAACAAGATAATTGACGAATATGTTCTGCCGGTTGGGGTACGCGAGGTAAAAGTAAGGGGCAATAAGTTATACATAAACAACAAGAGCATTTATCTAAAAGGTTTTGGAAAGCATGAAGATTTTTCGACTATTGGCAAGGGGTTGTTTTTACCTCTTATAGTTAAAGACTTTGAATTAATGAAATGGCTCAATGCAAACTCGTTCCGTACCTCTCACTATCCATATTCCGAAGAGATGATGTATTATGCCGATAGAAAAGGAATTCTTGTGATTGATGAAGTTCCGGCTGTGAGTTTAGACACTCGTTATGCTAATAACAAAAGCATCCGGAATCATAAAGAGTACATTAGAAGATTGATAGAAAGAGATTATAATCATCCTTCGGTAATTATGTGGTCTGCTGGTAATGAACCAAATCTAGTTGGTGCAGAAGAATACTATGATGGTACTGGAAAAAAATATTGGAAAGAAATATTCAGTTATGCTAGAAGTCTTGATTCTTCCAGACCTATTACGGTTCCTAATTGTTCAAGAGCAGGTATTAACGATCCGGTATTTGAATTTAGTGATGTCCTTTCTTTGAACCGTTACTACGGATGGTACGAGTATCCGGGCAAATTAAAATATGCAGCAGAAATTCTAAGTAAAGAAATGGATGCGATTTATAAAAAGTATAAAAAGCCAATATTGTTTACAGAATTTGGTGCGGATACTTTACCCGGCTCTCATTCAACATCGGACCAGATGTTTACAGAAGAATACCAGGCTTCATTGATAGAAATGTACATAAAAGTTATAAGATCAAAAACTTATACAATTGGTGAACAGTTGTGGAATTTTGCAGACTTTAAAACCCCGCAGCATTTCCGTCGAGTTGTACAAAATCTAAAAGGCATCTTTACGAGAGAAAGATCACCTAAATTAGCTGCTTTCAAAGTCAAGGAAATCTGGAAGTAATCAAATACCAAAAGCTAAAATCTTCTGACGATGCATGTATAATCTTTGTTGGACAGAAATATGATTTACGGGCTTTCACCACTGGATATTATTGTAATTCTCATCTACACAATTGTTATAATCTTTTTGGGCTTGCGGGTTCGAAACCGAATACGTAATACCGGCGATTATTTTATGGGCGGCAGGCGCGGCAGCAAAATTATGATGATTGCAAATGCACTTGGCGCAGGCACTCATACAGATCAGGCTATTGCAGTTGCAGGTGCAACCTACCAGATTGGTCTTGCTGGAATCTGGTATCAATGGGTCTGGCTTTTTGCTACGCCATTTTATTGGCTGATTGCACCTATTTATCGAAGAGTAAGATATGTAACCACCGGAGACTTTTTTGAAGAGAGATACGGTTCCAAAATAGGTGTTGCTTATTCGGTTATGGGGTTACTTTATTTTATAATCAACCTAGGATTAATTTTAAAAGGAACGTCCACAGCTATAGAAGCTGTTACAAGCGGGCAGCTTTCATCCCAAACTATAATTATTCTTTTAACAATATTTTTTCTTCTTTACAGCGTTGTAGGTGGACTTGTATCTGCATTACTTATTAATCTTATCCAGGGGGTTTTCATAATAATTTTTTCTTTTTTGTTAATTCCTTTTGCACTTAATGCTGCCGGCGGAATCTCTAATATAAAAGCTCAACTGCCTGCGTATATGTTTAACTTTGTTGCCCCCCATGAAGTTACGTTATTATTTGTCATTACAGTTGTTGTTAACGTGCTTGTTGGAATAGTAGTAGAACCGCATCACATGGCAGTGGGCGGTGCCGGAAAATCCGAGATCAATTGCAGAACAGGGTGGACCTACGGAAATTTTACAAAACGATTGGCAACACTTGGCTGGGCTTTCATAGGAATTTTTGCTGCGGCGTTATTCCCTGGTTTAACCGGAGAGAACAGAGAATTGGCTTTCGGACTTGCTGCATCAAAGTTATTGCCTGCCGGTTTAATAGGGTTGATGATTTCTGCAATGGCAGCAGCAGTGCTCGGAGTAAGTCACAACTATATGGTAGCCGGTTCCGCTCTTTTTACGAGAAACTTCTACAAAAAAATTTTTAAAGACCTGGAGAATTATAACGAACTAAAAGTTGCAAGAATTTCTTCCATAGTTATTGTTGTTGGTGCTGTAACGGTTGCATTAATAATTCCAAATGTGGTTACGGGCTTAAAAATAATTTGGCAGATAACCGCGTATTTCGGAATAGCGTTCTGGATGGCAGTTATTTGGCGCGGTTCCAACAGATACGGCGTTTGGGCTAGCCTTGCTGTAACAATTTTGACTACACTTATCGTGGGCCCTTATTTTCCGTTTAGTTTTGGTTTGGCTTTGGAATATCAAATCCTCTTTTATCTGCCTGCAGGCTTCATAACATTTATAGTTGTTAGTAAGCTAACAAAACAAGAGCCCGAAAAACAACTCGATAAGTTTTACTCGTTATTACATACGCCGGTGGGAGAGGAATTCCGTCTGAAAGAAAAAGGAATAGATATAATCTTTGAAGGGGAATCAATTCATGCTTCTAAGGATATGCAAAGCACTTTAGAAAAAAGCGGTCACAGTTTGCTTTTAGTTGATCTTCTTTCTCTTCATAAAAAGTTTTCTTTTAAAAGGTACCGGATCGATCTAATAGGATTTTTCTGGGCTGTCCTGTTTGTCCTGGCAATATTTGCACTCGGTCTAATTGCAGCAAGTATTGGTTGATAAAAATAAAGGATGAAATGAAACTTGCTAAAAATTTATTTTCCCGATTATCAATTATGCTCTGGTTGATTCTTATCCTTCAACCCGATCTCTATTCACAAAATATTTATGTCTCTTCAAACGGCAACAATAACAATACCGGCTATAAGGTTACAGAGCCGCTTAAATCAATTAACCGTGCAATTGAAATGGCTTCTGCAGGAGATACAATTTATCTGCTGCCGGGGACATATAAGGAGATTGTAAAATTCATCAACAAAAACGGTCTGCCGGAAAAACCAATCTGCATATCAGGTTATGCGGATAGTGAAAATAACTATCCACTGATAGACGGCGGGGCTTCTGAACCGAAGCTGAATGCAAGTTCTAACTGGATCATAATTGAAAACTCACATTGGATTGAAATTGCAAGAATAAAGTTTAAGAACGGCTGGACATACCCAATTCAAATTTATAATTCATCATATATCTCGTTCGATCAGTGCAAGTTTTGGGGCGGTAAAAGAGTTATTTCAGCTTTCGGCGCAGATACGCATCATCTACTCGTCGAAAATTGTTTTTGGGATCAGGGCGGAGAATACCTTTGGAAAATTGAAAAAGATTCTGAAGGAATTGATGCGTGGACTTCAATGCATCATGGAAACATGAATTACTTTAACGGCTCGCTGATTGATTTTAACGGAACAGGCGGTTCGATTGTAATAAGAAAAAATACTATCATAAATGCGTTTAACGGGATAAGATTTAGGGGAGTAGAAGGATTCGATTCCAATATTGAAATTTACGACAACCATGTTTCGAACATTCGTGATAATGATTTCGAGCCGGAGTATTATACTTATAACCTTCACATCTATCATAATTTCTCACATAACATTCACAAAACTTTGTCGGTTGATAATGTTGAAGGAGGACAAATTTATTATTACGGAAATGTGATAACCTCCGATAATGATCCATGGTCTGTTCAAATAAGTGCAGGGTTTTGGAAAATATACGGAAGCAGAAGAATATTAAGTTATCCTATCTATGCATTTAATAACAGCTTTTTTGGTGTAGGATATGCCTTTGTGAATGCCCGTAAACAGTTCATGCGTTTATTAAAACACTATAATAACGCATACTTTTTTTCTATTGATAACGGCTGGGATTTGAATATATGGGATTCAACAGACGACTTTGATTACGATATTTCAAATAAAGAGTGGCCTGCTAATATTATTGATAACAAAAAAGAATTACGCGGAAAAATTTGTGATGTAAAATTCGTTGACGGCGTGAATCGGAATTTAAAATTGCAGTCCGGAAGTCCGGGGATTGATGCGGGGAAAATTTTATCATTCAAAGAATTTGATTGGACACAATCTTACGAAGGCAAAACCCCGGATATTGGCGCATATGAAAATGAAAAGTTAGTCGAAGGTCCGCCGTTCCGGTTTTTAACGCCGCCCAAAAGTAAAATTGAATACAAAGAAAAACCACGCATAGTTAAAAATTATATCGATGGCAGCAAAGTAATAATTTATTTCTCGGATAAAATTGATACTGCTTCGGTTAAGAAGGAGTTTATTTCTTTATATAAAGGAAACGAAAAACTTGCTGTTACTTCAGTTTCATTTCCAAAGGATTTTTATCAAATGATAATTGAAACTAAGGCGGTTCCAAACGAAGGCGGGCTGTCGATTTCATTTAGCAAAATGTCGGTAGGAACGAATGGCGAGACAGCAACTTACTGGGCATCGACAATACCTGTCTATAAAAGAAATTGATGGAGACGGCTTAAAGGAATTATTTCTAATTAGGAAGTTGATTATGAAAAATATTTTGATAAGTGTATTCTTTTTTGCAGCAGATATATTTGCTCAAAATCCGGAACCACTTACCGTTGCTAAAAATATTGCCGATAAAATAATCAGCGAGACGTCATTCGCTTTTTCAGAAGTAGAGCAAAAACTGGCAGCAGATCTTCAAGTTATAGATTTCGGAAAAGCTTTTGGAAATAAGGGTAAAGTTTACGCTTACGCGCTAGCAAATATTTCCGTCAATGAAAATATAAAATTGAAATTCGGCGTTAGCTACTCGTCGCCTATAAAAATTTTCATTAACGAAAAATTGATCTTTACAGGCAAAGAACAACCTAAATTTCATTTTAAGGAGACCGCATATTCAAGCTTTTCTTTCCAGGACACTATTCCGGTTGTGCTTAGTAAAGGATCGAATAGGATTGTAATTGAATCGCTGGGAGATAAAAATCCGGTCGTTTACTTGCGCGAAATAACCGCAGCCGATCAGAATCCAAATTCGAAATTCCTGCCTGTCTCTTCTCAAATAAAAAATTACACATGGCCCTGGTGTTTTTATAGTACCGGCAAAAACGGCGCAGAAAAAATTTCTGTAGATAGTCTATTCAGCATGTTGGCAAGTGATAAATGTTCGTGTACCATCCTTCAGCCGGCTTTAATTAAGAAATTAATTATAAATCCAAACAGCACGTTTAAGAAAGATTCTTATGCAGATTGGAATTACCCGAACGGCGCACTGATGATGACGCTGATGAAACTTTCTAATGCAACTGGAGACGAACGCTATCATGAGTTCGTGAAAAAATACTGCGATTTTATTTATGAAAATCTTCCTCTGTTTAAGAAACAATATTTTGCAAATCACGATATCCACGGCAGTTACCACAGAATCTTCAGAAAAAGTATGCTTGACGATACAGGCGCTCCAACGTTACCCTTTGCAGAAGTTGAAATAAAGTATCACAATAAAGACTACGACACTTTAATAAATGAGATGGTTGATTATGTTTTTAACGGACAAACAAGATTGCCGGACGGAACATTATGCCGCCCGGAACCGGAACGGTGGACAGTATGGGCGGATGATTTATTCATGTCCGTTCCGCTTTTGGTGAGAGCAGGAGTTTTATATAACGATAAAAAATGTTTTGACGAAGCGGCAAAGCAAATCATCAACTTCAATAAATATCTTTTTGATTCTAAAACCGGTTTATACAAACACGGCTGGTTCAGCATGACGAACGAAAAATCAAAAGTCTTTTGGGGCAGAGCAAACGGCTGGATTGTTTTGGCAATTTCAGAAGCGTTAAAATTTTTACCGAAAGATCACCCTTCGTATAAAAAGATTGAGCAAATATTCCGTGAACATCTCGAAGGAATTGTAAACCATCAAGATTCAAGCAGTATGTGGCATCAAATTCTTGATGACAAAAGTTCTTTCGAAGAAACTTCATGCACGGCAATGTTCATTGCAGGACTTTCACGCGGAATTATGAACGGCCTGATAGATAAAAAATACAGCGGGAATGTTCTTAAAGCATGGTATGCGCTTCAAAGCAAAATTGATTCAACGGGAATTGTGAAAGACATCTGCTGCGGAACAGGAATCGGGATGAATGCAGATTTCTATAAATCGCGGGAAAGGTTTAATAACGACCCGCGCGGCTTAGGCGCAGTTATTACCGCAGCTATAGAAATAAACGAACTTGAGAAGTTTTTAAATGAGTCTAAATAAAATTTTAGGCAATGAAGAACTCACAACCAAATAGAAGAGATTTTGTAAAATCCGCGTTCGGGATTTTAGGTGCATCTATTTTTAGTCCACTTATAGTAAATGCAAAGAGAAAAGAAATAAATGGTTTGTTCCAGGACAAAAAGTTTACGAGACTTATTTATTCAAATCCTCTTTCTAATGAAACGGATATAAAAAATTTTGTTCTGGAAGGCGATGCAATTATTTCATTCCCAAACAAAAGAATGAGAATGGAAAATGCGCTTGATCCTTCCTTAGGGCAGACTTCAAATTTTGTTTTCTGGTGCCCCGAAGATTTTCCGCCCGATATTTCTATAAGATGGAAATTCCTTCCTATTCGAGAACCCGGTTTATGTATTTTGTTTTTTGCCGCGAAAGGTATTAATGGAGAAGATATTTTCGACAGCAGACTTCAAAAAAGGAACGGCAATTATAAACAGTATCACAGCGGCGGCATAAATGCGTATCACGTTTCATATTTCAGAAGAAAGCATCCTGCGGAAAGAGCATTTCATACTTGCAATCTGAGAAAGAGCAAAGGATTTCACATGGCTGCACAAGGCGCAGATCCAATTGCATCGGTCGGAGATATAATCAATCCTTATTCAATGCGGCTTGATAAAGCTGGAGGTAATATTTCTTTCTACATAAACGATTTGTTAGTCTTCAACTGGATAGATAACGGAAAAACTTTTGGACCAATTTTAGGAACGGGCAAAATCGGCTTCCGTCAAATGGCTCCGCTTCAAGCAGAGTACTTTAATTTAGAGGTTTATACAATATGAAAAAGCTGATAATATTTTTGTTAATCATAACCTTGCCGGGTTGTTCCGCTGCTGAAGAAAATTATATCGGTAAAGTTTGGCAAAGCGAAAAGAAGGTGTGGATTGACCCGGAATTCGGGCATGAAATTACTCAATGGACATCCGATAAGTATAACAACTGGCATTTGTACTTTAATGTGGAATCTTTTATAGATGAGAACAATGCGATTATTTATTCCGACAGAACGGGCAGTGTTAATTTATTCAAGCTGAATCTTCTAACGGGCACACTAACACAACTGACTAATCATTCGACAGATGTCAGCGGAGCTGCGTGGCATTATCCTAAACTTAAAAAAATCTGGTACGAGATTAATAATAGTATCCGCGTTCTAAATTATGAGACTTTAGAAGACAATTTAGTTCTGCAAGACTCTACCGCGGATCTAAAATCATTTACAATTACGTGCGATGGAAAATATCTAATTTATTCCGTTAACAAGAATCCAGGGTTTAGCGCTAATAATAGTACCGGTCCTTTTGCCATAATGAGGATGAATTTACAGACCAAAGAGATTAAACAAATTTCTCCCGATTACGGATTCAGCATAAATCATCTTCAAGCTTCGCCAACAGATTCAACTATGATAATTTATTCATGGCAGCATCAGTATAGAGAAGGTGGTCCCGGTATAGTTGGAAATACTCCGATTCGCTTTTGGTGGATAAAAGTTGATGGTTCAGACGGCGGACCGATTGGACCGCAAGAGTTTGGAATCCACCGGACTCATGAGTTTTGGTTTTATGATGGTTCACGTATCGGTTATTCGGCACGATACATTTTTGGATCAAACACAGGCAAACAATTTTTAGGTTCTTGCAAACCAGATGGGAGTGATAATTATATGTTTGAAGTTCCTGTAGGACCGGCTCATTCACAAGTATTTAAAGATAATAAGCATTGGGTTGCCGATCAAAACAATGGTATGATTTTGACTATGTGGACTTTTGACAGAGATAAAGTTTTAAGAGAAGAAAAATTATTCAGACATAACTCTTCGTGGGGCGAGCAGCCGACCCATCCTCATCCGCATTTTAGTCCCGATGGGAAATATGTTTTGTTCAGCACCGATAGAACCAGTAAACCGCAAGTGTATACCGTAAAAGTTAATATTGAGAAATAATTCGAGCAGCTAAGATGAAAAAAATAGAGATAACCTTGAAACTTTTGTTTCTACTCTTGTTCCTAAATAGTGTCGCAGTTCCGCAGCATCTGGAAAAAATGATTACGCCGGACGAAAAGTTAAATGCTTCGTTTAACAACTTCGATATTACAACTACTAAACTCATCCGGTTTGAAGAAGATGATAAAGGTATTACTCTTGATTTTAGACTGCCGCCGGATTGGACTTTTACAACAGGCAGAAACCTTCAAACAAAATTTGGAAGAGTAGATTTTGCGTTTTACAACGGGATGCTTTATTCGAATTCAAAAAAAATAGAGTTTGTAAGTTTTCGGACAAGAATTTATCCCGATCTATTTACTGATAAAATAAAATCAAATGCCTACGTAATTGGATTTCAAAAACAAGATCAAGCCGCAATAATTGTAGTTGCAGAAAAAACCGGGCAGGTTAATATCGAGGTAGATAAATCTGTTCTTGGCAGAAAATTAGTATTTAACTTTTATCTAAACAAAAATGAATGCAGGCTGATAAGAATAATGAAAAAATATCCTCCGTATTTACCATAATTAAAAGAGAAACTATGAAAAAGTTATTGATAATCATCGCTTGTTTAATACAATTAAAAATATCGGCTCAAGTCCGAGAGGTTGATAATTTTAACTCCGGCTGGAAATTTAAGAAGGGTGATTTAAGTAAGGGATACGATGTTAATTTGATTGAGTCGGATTTTCTCCCCGTTAATTTACCTCACACGTATAACGTTAACGATTCATTCGATAATCGAACCGGCGATGATTCGTTAGATATAACTTATTATTACTACAGGGGTCCGGCATGGTACCGGAAAATTTTTGATATAGAAGAAAAAGATAAAGGTAAAAGAATTTTTATTTCATTTGAAGCCGCCAATGCCGTTGCAGAAGTTTGGGTCAATGAAAATTATGTTGGCAAACATATCGGCGGTTATTCCGGCTTTCAATTTGATATTACAAAATTTGTAAACTTCGGCAGCAAAAATCTAATTGCCGTTCGTGTTGACAATTCTTATAACTATGATATTCCTCCTCACAGAGCCGATTACACAATGTACGGCGGCATTTACAGGGATGTTTATTTAATAAAAGTAAACCCGCTTCACCTCGATCATTCACTCGTTTCCGTTGTTAATCCTTCCGAAAGCTCTGCCTGCATAAAAATATCTATACCTGTTGTAAATAATTATAGCTCAAATAAAAACTATGATTTGTTCGTTGAAATTTTTGATCCGTCAAACAAAAAAGTTCTTGAATACAAAAACTCGTTCGGCATCAAAGAGAGTAGAGCGGATCCCCTCAATTTAGAGATTGGGAAAATTGCTAATCCGCTTTTATGGTCGCCGGATTCTCCCAATTTGTACCGCGCTCAAATTTGTTTAATCAATGATGGAAAAACTGTTGATGTCATCAATGAAAAATTTGGAATACGGTGGTACCGGTTTGATCCCAACGAAGGATTTTTTATTAACGGTAAATACTTAAAGCTGCACGGTGTGAACAGGCATCAGGATCGCGAGGGCTTCGGCAATGCGTTATCCAACAAACAACATCTTGAAGATATGGTAATGATCAAAAACGTGGGAGCGAATTTTGTAAGATTGGCTCATTACCAGCAAGACCCCGCTGTGTTAAACGCTTGCGACAGTCTTGGATTATTTGTTTGGGAAGAAATACCTGTAGTCACTTCGGTAGGTAAGGAAAAATTTAAAGACAATGCGTTAAGTATGTTGAAGAAAATGATAACCCAGCATTACAACCATCCGAGTATAATTATCTGGGGGTTGATGAACGAGACGGTAAGAGATCAGCCCGACGATGAACTTTATATAAATGTAGATTTGTGCAAATCTTTAAGCAGCGAAGCAAAGAAATTGGATCCGTACCGTCTTACCGCGCAAGCTCAGATGGAAGTGCGGGGCGAAGATATTTTGAAGTACACAGACATCCGAGGATGGAATAGATACTTAGGATGGTACAGCGGAAAATTTTCCGATTTCGGAAAATTTATGGATGAACAACATAAGTTAGCTCCCGATCAACCTTTTATCATAAGCGAATACGGTGCAGACAGTAAACGCGGTTATCATATTGAAAATCCTACTTACCCGGACTTTAGCGAAGAGTGGCAGCTAGAGTTTCACCGCTCGTATTGGAAACAAATTATGGAGAGAAAATGGATTGCCGGTTCGCTGGTTTGGATAATGTTCGATTTTGCTTCGGATGAAAAAGCAGGCAATATTCTGCATATAAACCAAAAGGGATTAGCAGATTTCAACCGCAAACCGAAAGACCTATTTTATTTTTATCAAAGCCAATGGTCGAAAAAACCGATGATTTATATTGTATCGCATACATGGACTGAAAGAGAAGGCAAGAGAAATGAAAAAAAGACTTTGGAAATTTTCTCGAACTGCGATACTGTTGAAGTTTCTTTGAATGGTAAAAGTTTGGAAAGAAAATATAGTTCCCCTTTTACATGGAAGGTAGAATATGCTGAAGGTAAAAATATTATTGAAGCAGTCGGCAAGAAAGGTTCGGCTGTCGTGAGCGATTCACTGATGCTCAATTATAGAATCAAGGCTGAATAGTATAAAAGATCTTGTAAATAATGTCCCGCCCAAAAACATTGACAGCATTTCAATTCTGCCGTTGTTCTTAGGTAAAAAACTAATTCGTGGAGATGGATATGTCGAAGATAACTCGAAGGGAGTTCAATAAAAGAATCACCGCAGGTTTGTTTGGAGCCGCAGCAGTTGGCTCCGGCATTCTTTCGCTTGATAGCTTTGCAAAGGAATCCTCCCGAAACAAAAGACCAAATTTTGTTTTTGTTTGTTCCGATCAACACAGCGCAAAATACAACAGCTTTGCGGGGCATCCTTTTGTTAAAACTCCCAGCTTAGATCGGATAGCAAAGAACGGTGTTGCGTTTACTTCGGCGTATTGCGGAAGTCCGCTTTGTGTCCCGGGGCGTTCATGCATGATAACCGGAATGTATGCATCCGATGTCAATTCATTTTGCAACTCAACTGTTTATGACGGCTCTTACCCGACATGGGGGAAAAGACTTAGAGATTCAGGTTATTATTGCAGGGCAACCGGAAAACAGGATTTAAATCCCGCGTTCGATCTTGGATTCGATGAAGTAGATGTAAGTCACGGACATGCGGCCAACCCCGATATCACTTCACTTTTCAGAAGACCGGTGGGTTATAGAATGAAGGAGCGTGAAGAAATTGATGGAACAGTCCGGGAGAAAAGGCATAATGATCAAACGACTGCCCATCGTGTAATTAACTTTATACGGAATGAAACAAAGAAGACAGATAAACCCTGGGCTCTATTTGTTGGATTACTTGAACCTCATCCAGCATGGAGCGGCTTAAAAGAATATTTCGATTATTACCTGCACAAAGTAGAGCCGCCTGCAATTTCAATTGATGAATTGGATCAGCTTCCGCTTTCTTACCAGGTGATGAGAAATTTTAAAAGAATATCTACACCGATTCCGGAAGAAAAAATAAAACGGGCTATGGCTGCATATCTTAGTATGGTTTCGGAGTTGGATGAATACATTCAAGAAATTTATAAATCTTTAGAAGAAACGAATCAACTTGATAATACTTATTTCATTTACACTTCCGATCATGGCGAAAGTTTTGGTGCACACGGAATGTGGCTGAAAGGTAATTTGTATGAGGAAGCTGCAAACATTCCATTGGTGATTTCGGGACCGGGATTACCTAAAGGAAGAGTAATTAATCTGCCGGTAAGTCATGTTGATCTTGTTGCTACTATTATTGAACTGGCAGGCATAAAAATTCCTGAAGAACTGAGAGGGACATCGTTATTACCGTTGGTAAATGGCAAAACGGGAGCCGGTCCGCAATTCGTTTATTCCGAATCTCATTGCGAAGGAAATTCCACCGGTTCTTTTATGATTAGAAAAGGTGATTGGAAGTTGATTCACTTTTCATATTACGGAGATTACCTTTTCAATCTCAAAGAAGATCCCGATGAGAAGCGTAACCGGATTGACAACTCTTCAGCAAAAGACGCGGCGAAAGAACTGCGGGACATACTTTACAAGCAAGTGAACCCCGAAGAGATCACACAGAGAGCATTCGTTTTGCAGGATAAAATCTTGAAAAGTTTTGCCAATAAGATGAATGAGGAAGAACTCTTCGAAAAGTTTAGATCAAGATTAGGCGACGGTCAAGCACGCATTTTAACAAATAAATTGTTTTAGATTTTTCACGTGTGTCTTGGAAATCCGTTCGACTTAATAAAAATTTTTATATAAAGGATGGTGTAAAAATGCAAAAAAAGAAAATCACTTTTATAACCGGAACGTTGACTCTATCTATTATGTTTTTATTAACTGCATTTTGCGTCTATAAAGATTCACCGGAAACGGGACATGAAAATGGATGGTCTTCGGTGCCGAAAATACTGGCGAGAATCAAAGCTCCAGCATTTCCTGATAAGGAATTTAATGTAAAGGATTTTGGTGCTGCTGCCGATGATGAGACAGACAGCCGTCATGCAATACAAAAAGCGGTTGATGTATGTAATGCAGAAGGAGGCGGCAGGGTAATTATTCCGCCGGGAAATTATAAAGTTAACGGACCTATTCATTTAAAGAGCAATGTAAACCTTCATCTTCAAAAGGGTGCTTATCTAAAGTTTAGTGTTAATCCGGATGATTATTTGCCAACCGTACTCGTTCGCTGGGAAGGAACAAGATGTTATAATTACTCGCCTTTAGTCTATGCTTATCGGCAAGAAAACATTGCAATAACGGGTGAAGGAACTCTTGACGGGCAGGTGAAAGAATTTTGGCAGCTATGGAAATTAATTCATGACCGCGATAAAATAATTTTACGGAATATGGGAAAGCAATTAGTGCATGTTGAACAACGGCAATTTGGTAAAGGGCATTTCCTAAGACCAACATTTATAGAGCCGTATGAATGCAAAAATGTTTTTATCGAAGGCATTACCGTTAAAAACAGTCCCTTCTGGACTATTCACCCCGTCTTATGTGAAAATGTAATTGTTAGAAAAGTTACTGTTGAAAAAGGAATGTCAAACGACGACGGCTGCGATCCAGAATCATCCAAAGATGTACTAATAGAAGACTGCTCATTTTTTACAAACGATGATAACATAGCAATTAAAGCCGGAAGGGATAACGATGCATGGCTTGAAAATGGAGGCAAACCAAGCGAGAATATCATCATTAGAAATAACAAATTTATTGAAAGTGAAGCCGGTGCAATTACAATTGGCAGCGAGATGTCCGGCAGCGTTAGAAATGTGTTTGCCGAGAATAATCATGTTCATAAAGCCGGGCAGGCTTTTTACATTAAGTCAAATACTGATCGGGGCGGCGCCGTTGAAAATGTTTATGTAAGAAATATTTCTATTGATTCATGTACAAACCAAGCCGCACTTATTCAGTTAGATTATAAAGGAGCCGCAGCAGGAAAACATCCGTCTGAATTCAATAACTTTTATTTTGAAGACGTCAAATGTAATTTTGCAAAAATAGGGACGAGAATTTTCGGCTTACCTTCAAAAACAATTAGCGATATTACTTTCAAAAACTTTGAAATAGAAAATGCGGAAAAAAGCACTGAAGTTTATTACACACAGAATCTTGTGTTCAACAATTTTGTAGTTAAGAAGATCACTGCCGTGCAGAAAGAATACCTTGGCTCCAATCAGAGCAGTGAAGAAAAAGAAGGAAGATTACACTGGAAAGATCTGCCTGCTGCGGTACAGAAAACGTTGTTGAGTATAATTAATTCTGTCATTGATACTAAAAAATCAGTGTCCGAAAAAGCACGCCAGGATGTAAAAGATGCTTTTGCCGCCGATCCAATGGTTACCGAAATTGAAAAGTTAATTATTAAAGGCAAAGTAATTTACAGAATAGAGAAAGACTTTGGAGACAATGACATAAAAGTGCAGATTGCTGAAGATGGAGAACTATTGATGAAAAATTAAAGTATTGTTATAATGCTGACAAGCATTTGCCAATATTAGTCTGGGAGGCGGAGTGATAATCAAAAATCTTAAATCGTCAATCCCCGCCTACCCAAATACGAAGTACGGCAGACAGGCTTGCTCTGAGATCAAAGTGATTTAAGAAGAACAGTAACAAGGTGCATAGATGCCCAAAAAGAAATTAACAAAAGACAAAGCTAAGTCTCGGACTGTCACCTCAAAAAAATTTAAGAATAAGCCGGAACTCATTGCGGAACTTAAGGAAACAAAGCGGCTAATGAAGCATCTGCAATCTGAACTAAACAAGAAGAAGAATGTCAATGGATTAGTAGAAACATTCCGGTACGAGCGGAATCTTCTCCGCACATTGATTGATAATTTACCGGACTTGATTTATTTCAAAGATGCGAAGGGACGGTATGTTCTTAATAACCGCGCTCATTTACAATCGATCGGCGCAAAACATCAGGAAGATGTTTTGGGGAAGTCTACTTTTGATTACAACCCGCCTGAATTGGCTAAGAAATATTATGAAGATGAAATGCAAATAATCCATACCGGCGAGCCGCTGATTGGGAAAGAGGAAATTGCTTTGCATCGCGATACAGAAAAAAATTATTGGCATCTTACAAGCAAAATTCCATTGATAGATGCTCAGGGAAATATCACTGGGATAGTCGGTATCAGTAGAGATATAACCGAACGTAAGAAAGCCGAAGAGAAGATTTATAATTATACCGAAGAACTTAAGCAATTGAACGCAACCAAAGACAGATTTTTTTCGATCATTGCTCATGATCTTAAAAACCCGTTTATCACAATCATGGGGTTTTCAGATTTGCTCCTTTCCGACTATGCTGAACTTTCAGATGAAGAAAGATTATTCTATTTAATGGAGATGAAAAAAACGGCAGAGCTGTCTCATAGCCTATTGCAGAATCTTTTACAGTGGTCACGATCGCAGACTGGCAGAATTGAATACAATCCACAAAGATTAGAGCTGATGAACTTAGTAAATAAAAATTTTCTTCTTCTAAAGAATACGGCGGAAAGAAAACAAATCCAACTTCAGAATAAAATCCCAACGGCAATAACAGTTACTGCAGATGAAGATATGCTCGATACGGTTTTCCGTAATCTTCTTACAAATGCCGTTAAATTCAGCAAGAAGTGGGGAATTATTTCTGTAGATGCAACACGAAGGGATGAGTTTTCGGAAGTATGTGTTTCCGATACAGGTGTGGGGATGGATGAAAAAACAATGGATAAACTTTTTAGGTTGGATGTCACTTGCTCAACACAAGGTACTGCTAATGAAGAAGGAACCGGTTTGGGGTTAATACTTTGCAAAGAGTTTATCGAGAAAAACCAAGGCAAGATTTGGGTAGAAAGTGAAGTTGGTAAAGGAAGTAAGTTCTTTTTTACGCTGCCTCTTTAGAAATAAATGAGTGGTCGCATGAATGAATGATTTGTACTAATCACCATTTAATCTGACAACTCCCGTTGTTAGTTAAGTTTAAGCTGCAAGATCACGCCCAAGCATTTTCTTTTGTGCAAGATGTTGGTTTGTAAAAATGTTTCCATCGGTGTTTTACCATTACAGTGTTTGCCGCTGTGTGGTCATCCATCATTGTAACTCTTCATCCACACGTCAATATCATTCTGTTAATCTTCAAGCCTATTATAAATCTTTTTTCTGAAAGCTACTTGATAAAATTCATTCAGTATCGTTTTGTAAAAGCGTTCACAAATACCATTTGTTTGTAGTTGTTTTTCTTGTCCTCGGCATTTTGCGGTTCCTTTTTCTCTTCTTTGCCACATTAAATTTGCCTATTTTTTTGTCCAATTTTTGGGGTACGGCATAGCAATCCTTTTTAACACCATGTAATAACAGAAAAATTTAAGCGGGTTTCATCTTCAAATTTCACAAACGAAACTTTCGAAGAATCTTTTCCGTATGAATTGTAAATTTGTATTTACAAAATTGACGGCGGATCAGTATGGCGTTTAACTTCAACAAGTTTACGGTAAAAGCTCAAGAGACTATTGAGAACGCGGTTGAGATTGCGCAGAACTATAACAATCAGATAGTTGAACCCGAGCACATACTCGCCGCAAAATTTGCATTATTAATAGAAACGTTCATAAAACTTCTTGTTATTTCCCCAAATTATGATAAATTTATGGAGTATCGTTCCATAAATTTTGCTCAAAAATCATGATTGCTCGAATTTTTAAGCTCCCTGACTTAGTTAAGAAACAAAAAGTATTGGTTATTTATGGCCCCCGAAGATCTGGCAAAACTACATTAATTAACCAATTTCTTTCGAACACATTTCTGAAATACAAATTGGATTCGGGAGATAATATACGGACACGGCAAATTCTAGGCTCACAAGATTTTGGGCTAATTAATACATACGCAGAAGGTTATGAGCTGCTTGTGATAGACGAAGCTCAACAAATAAAAAATATCGGAAAGGGATTAAAGATATTAATTGATAATAATCCCGACCTCCAAGTAATAGTAACCGGCTCATCATCATTCGATCTCTCGCAACAAATTGGCGAGCCCTTAACCGGAAGAAAAAGAACTATCTATCTTTACCCGTTTGCCCAAGAAGAACTCCTCGGTAAATTCAATAAGTATGAACTCAAGGAAAAACTAGAGGATTTTCTTATTTTTGGTTCATACCCGGAAGTTGTTACTTCGGAAAAACGCTCCGACAAAATTGAAATATTAGACGAACTAGTAAATTCATATTTACTTAAAGACATTCTGGCAGTAGAAAATATTAGGGGTTCTAAAACGCTTTTTGATCTTGTGAAACTGCTCGCTTTTCAAATTGGGAATGAAGTCTCATTAAACGAACTAGCAGTGCAACTCAAAATCGATGTGAAAACTGTCGGACGGTACATTGATATCTTAGAAAAAGGTTTTGTAATAAAACGCTTGAGTGCTTTTAGTAGAAATTTACGGAATGAAATAGCAAAAAAATCAAAATACTACTTTTGGGATAACGGAATTAGAAACGGTGTAATCCTCCAATTCAATCCGCTAAATCTTAGAAATGATGTTGGACAGTTATTTGAAAATTTCATGATGCTTGAAAGGACAAAATTCCTATCGAATAATTTCATTCATGCACAATCATATTTTTGGCGGACCTATGAAGGATGGGAAATTGATCTGGTGGAAGAAAGAGAAGGTAATTTATCGGCGGTAGAATTTAAATTTTCTGCAAATGCACGTGTAAACCCGCCTAAAAATTTTCTTGCCAAATATGATAACTCCGGGTTTGTTCATTATAACTCACAGAACTATCTTGAATTCATTTTAAAATGATTGCGAAGCCATTAACAACATTTTGATTGAAAGGGAAGTAAGTATGAAAACCGATTACATCATCCCCGATATTTTGGAAATCAAGGAGAAGTATATTAAATCTGAAATCGTTTATCGCAGCGGGCAAAGACTGGTAAATAATGAAATGTGCACTCTTGTAAGCGAAGCCGGCAATAAGTTTAATTTTCTTATCGAAGACAGGTTTGATGATTTCAACGTAACAATTTCCCTAATCCTAAAAAACTCCGCTTCGCAAGCTGATTTATCGTTTCAGTGCAGCTGCGCCTCACGATTTGACTGCTGCCCTCATTCAGCGGCTGCACTTATTTTGCTTAGAATAAAGTATGGCGAAGAAAAAAGTAAATCCTCTTTAGAAAGCAGCCAGTACACTAAAAAGGAAATGATAAAACGAGTTTTAAAAGAAAGACATGAAAAAGCCGCCAAAGAAAAATTTGAAATTCGATTAGGCGATAATATTCACGGCTTTCATAAAATAAAAACCGAAGGCGGGAGAATTTATGAAATTACAATAAGAGATTTTGATTCGGGCAACGGTTATTGCTCGTGTCCCGATTTCAAGACAAACAAGCTTGGAACTTGCAAGCATTTAATTTTTGCAGTCGATCATCTGAAAAAGAAATACAAAAACTTGAGGTCCCTGCAAAATCAAGATTACCCGGTAATCGAAATTTATTGCGACCCTCATTACGATTACAATATCACTTGTTATTATGAACGGAAACTTCCGTCGGAAATTGATACGTTGATTAATAAATATTTTAACAGCAGCCAATATATCCTGCCGGAAAAGTATTCCATGTTTTTAAAGTTTATTGATGATGCGCGGGAGTTCAAATCCATTTTAATCCGCCCGGAGGTAATTAAAAAGATAGATAAATATTTTGAGAATCAATCGCTTAAACAATTAGGCGGCAAGGTTACACCCAACTTTTCCAAGATCAAAGCGAAGTTGTTCGATTACCAGAAGGAGGGCATCACCTTCTCTTTATTCAAAAAAGGAAATATTATTGCCGACGAAATGGGGTTGGGCAAAACGCTTCAGGCAATTGCAGTAGCGGTTTTGAAGAAAGATATTTACGGAATAAACAAAACGTTAATTGTTTGTCCGGCATCCTTAAAATACCAGTGGAAAAAGGAAATAGAACGCTATACAAACGAAAAGGCAATTATAGTTGAAGGCATACGAAGTGAAAGACATTCGCTTTATAAAAGCGCGGGAGAGTTCTTTATTATTGCCAACTATGAAGCAGTGATGCGGGATATAACCGTTATCTGTCAGTATCCACCCGATATGATTATTCTTGATGAAGCGCAGAAAATAAAAAATTACGATACCAAGACTTCCTATGCGGTAAAGTCAATACCCAAAAAACATTCTCTGGTAATTACCGGAACTCCGCTTGAAAATAATCTGCTCGATTTGTATTCGATAATGAATTTTATCGATCCCGAAGTCTTGGCTCCGCAGTGGGAGTTCTCAATGAACCACTGCTATTTCGATAAGACAAAGAAGAGCATGATAACCGGCTATTATAATTTACAGGAGCTTAAAAATAAATTAGCCGGCTACATTATACGACGCGAAAAAGCAGATGTTATAAAAGAGCTGCCTGCAGTGCAGGAAGTTCTAGTTCCCGTTGAACTACATCCGGCACAGGCAGAAATTCATTCCGGATTTGCAAGATCGCTTGCGCCCATTCTGCATAAGAAACATAAAACCGTTTACGACATGCAGCGCATCCAGCAAATACTGATCAATATGCGCATGGTATGCGATTCAACTTTTTTGATTGATAAAGAAACAAATCATTCTCCCAAACTGGAAGAATTGGAAACCATTCTTTTGGAAAAGTTGAGTATTAAAGAGAAAAAAAGGAAAGTGATAATTTTCTCGGAATGGAAATCGATGCTGCATTTAATAGGCAGGATGTTGAGTTCGAACGGGATTCAGTACGTTGCTCTTTCCGGCGATGTACCGGTAAAAAAAAGAGATTTACTGATTGATGAGTTTGCAAATAACCCGGATACACTTGTATTCCTTTCCACTG
Organism: Bacteroidota bacterium; assembly: GCA_021820065.1. Lineage (GTDB taxonomy): Bacteria > Bacteroidota > Ignavibacteria > Ignavibacteriales > Melioribacteraceae > Fen-1258. The sequence continues at coordinate 93,561 of JAKAEE010000001.1, forward strand.
AAGCCGGCGGCTTAGGATTAAATTTGCAGTTTGCCGATACGGTTATCAACTTCGATTTACCATGGAACCCTGCGAAAAAAAATCAAAGGATAGGACGAATAAATCGTATCGGTCAAAAAAATCCCAAACTAACGGCGATTAATATGATCGCCCTGAATAGCATAGAACATAATATCGCAAATGGAATTGTTGTCAAGGAAGCTTTATTCAACGCTGTTTTAAATAACGCCGACCTAACCGAGGAGGTCGATTTTGCAGCTAAAGGAAGATCTACATTTATTGAGCATGTTCAAAAAATGATTCAACCGGTTGAATCGCCCTCCATAGAAGTTGAAGAACCTGTTGATGGGACTGCAGAAGAGATTATGAACGAAGTTGGCGGACTGAATGAACCGGTACAGCTTGAAGACGCATTCGAAAATATCGACGCAGCCATATCGGCATCCATAAAAATATCCGAATCCACATTGAGAGAACAAACGGAAAAATCTCATAGGCAACCAATACCTCAGGAAATTGAAACTACATTAAACCAGGGAATGCAATTTCTGAACGGACTTTTTAAAATGGCTACTGGCAAGGAATTAATTGCAGAAGGGCGAGGAATAACGGTAAACCGGGAGACCGGCGAAGTGACAATGAAATTTAAGCTGCCCGAATTCTGACCTTTTTATATTACTTAAAGAAACAGAATCAATATAAGTATTAAGCGGCTATTTCAATTCCTTGTTCTTTAACCACGGCAATAATAGGAGACATATCATCAGTCTGAAATCTTTTTTCTCCAACGATAATTGGCTCAATTCTATAATTTGTGCGTGTGGCAGATAACCAAATATCCGGCAAATATTGATCTGTGTCCTCATCAAATAACGGTGACACTAACATCAAATCAATATCACTTTCTTCAGTTGCAGTATTATTTGCTTGGCTGCCGAAAAGAAATGACCTTGAAATATAAATTCCTTTTTCCGACAGCTCATGCAAATAATCTTTAATAATATTTATAATTTCTGTACTAGCCAATCAAGTAATTCCTTTGTCTGATTCAAATATCCATTTGCTACCTCTTTAGACGGAGTTGCAAGAAAACTATCGGGATATCTGCCTTCGATAAGGTACCCCATTAGTGCTATTAAAGTTCGTTTATGTTTTTCAGTGAAAACTAAATTGGTCTTTTTCATCAGGTAGATCAGATCATGTGTTTTAGGAGCTAAACTTTCAGTGCTCTTAACAAAATTTGCCTTTAATAATTTTTCAATTGTTAAATGGCAGAAGAACAGGCCGTGAACCAACTTATTATTGTTTATCAAAAGCTCTGCAGTTTCAAAATCCGCTAAAGCTGTCGTTTTCCAATACTCTATCTGTTTTTCTAAATTCAATACGCTCAAAGACTATTCTTTAATTTTTTGCTTTTATGTAAAATACATTATTGAAATCCATTTTACAACAACAACATAGGGTTCGAGGCAATCCTTATTTAACACCATGTTAATAACAGAAAAATTTAAGCGGGTTTTATCTTCAAATTTCACAAACGAAATTTTTTAAGAATCTTTTTTGTACGAATTGTAAATTTGCGCTTATAAAATTGACGGCGGAACAGTATGGCATTCAATCCCAACAAGTTTACTGTGAAAGCGCAAGAATCGATTCAGAATGCAATTGAGATTGCACAAAACTATAACAACCAGATAGTTGAACCCGAGCACATATTTGCCGCAATGCTTCAGGACTCATCCAACGTGGCGGTTTCTATTATTCAAAAATCCGGCGGGAACATAAATCAATTAAAAATAAAATTGGGTGAGCTGCTGGAAAAACTGCCGAAGGTAACCGGCTCGGGAATCGGAAATCAACAGTTGTCAATTAATACCTCGAAACTGTTCGACAATTCTGCCGAGGAGGCAAAAGCACTCAAAGACGAATATGTTTCAACCGAGCATATTCTACTTGCCCTCACTGAAGACAAAGGTGCCGCTGGAAAACTTCTGAAAGAAATAGGAATAAACAAAGATATTGTTCTTTCTGCATTGAAAGATATACGCGGGACGCAGCGCGTTACTTCACAAAATCCGGAAGAAACATACCAAGCGCTGCAAAAATACGGACGCGACCTTAACGAACTTGCAAGATCAAATAAACTAGACCCGGTTATTGGGCGTGATGAAGAAATACGGAGAGTATTACAGGTGCTTTCGCGTCGAACAAAAAATAACCCCGTCCTAATTGGTGAGCCCGGTGTTGGTAAAACTGCAATAGCAGAAGGAATTGCACACCGTATTGTTGCTGGAGACATTCCGGAAACTCTAAAGACAAAAAAAATCGTTGCGCTCGATATGGGTGCACTTGTTGCCGGCACGCAATTCCGTGGACAATTTGAAGAACGGCTAAAGGCGGTTGTGAAAGAAGTTCAGGAATCCGAAGGAGAAATTATTTTATTTATAGACGAACTCCATCTTTTGGTTGGCGCTGGAAAAACCGAAGGCTCTATGGACGCAGCAAACATTTTAAAACCCGCACTCTCTCGCGGAGAGCTCCATGCAATCGGCGCCACAACACTTGATGAATTCAGAAAATATATTGAGAAGGATGCCGCGCTAGAAAGAAGATTTCAGCCGGTGCTTGTTCAAGAACCAAATGAAGAAGACTCAATTTCAATTTTGCGCGGACTAAAAGAACGATACGAAGTTCATCATGGCGTCCGCATTACCGATGGCGCAATTGTGGCGGCAGTTCAACTTTCTGAGCGATACATAACCGACAGGTTCCTGCCCGACAAAGCCATTGATTTAATTGATGAAGCTGCTTCCAAACTAAGAATTGAAATTGACTCGATGCCGGAAGAACTTGACGCCGTGGAAAGAAAAACTAAGCAACTTGAGATTGAGCGTGAAGCGTTAAAGCGCGAGAAAGATTCAGAATCGATAGCAAGACTGGAAGAATTGCAAAAAGAATTGAGCGAACTTCAGGAGGAGAGAGCCCGCTTGAAAAATCATTGGCAACTTGAAAAAAGTAAGATTCAAAAAATTAGATCGATGAAAAGCGAAATTGAACACGCCAAAACAGAAGCCGACAGATTTGAGCGCGAAGGTAATCTAGGTAAAGTTGCCGAGTTGCGTTACGGCACGATAAACGACCTTGAACGAAAAATAAAAAAGGAAAGCGAAGAACTGGGGACAATTCAAAAAAATAATAAGATGTTGAAAGAAGAAGTTGATGCAGAAGATGTTGCCGGGGTTGTTGCAAAGTGGACGGGTGTTCCCGTAAGTAAAATGCTTGAAAGCGAACGCCACAAACTTTTGCGTCTGGAAGACGAACTTCACAAAAGAGTTGTTGGGCAAGACGATGCCGTTGCCGCGGTTGCAAATGCTATCAGAAGATCCCGAGCGGGATTACAAGACTCGCAGCGTCCCATCGGTTCGTTTATTTTTATCGGAACAACCGGTGTAGGAAAAACGGAACTTGCACGTGCACTTGCGGAATTCTTATTCGACGACGAACATGCAATGATACGAATTGATATGAGCGAGTACATGGAAAAATTTTCGGTCTCGCGGTTAATCGGAGCGCCTCCAGGATATGTCGGCTACGATGAGGGCGGACAGCTCACGGAAGCGGTGCGTCGCAGACCGTATTCGGTTGTTTTGCTCGATGAAATCGAAAAAGCTCATCCGGATGTTTTTAATATTTTGCTGCAAGTTTTAGATGACGGACGTCTCACGGATAATCAAGGTCGAACTGTTGATTTCAAAAACACGATCATCATCATGACGTCGAATATGGGTTCACATCTTATTCAGGAAAAACTTTCTGAGTTGAACGAAGAAAATTTCGAAACGATTATGGGCGATCTTCGCGTTAGTCTAACGGAATTGCTTCGCGCAACAATTCGTCCTGAGTTTTTGAATCGCATCGACGAAATAGTTTTATTCAAACCGCTTCTTAAAAACGAACTGATGAAGATAATCGATATTCAACTTCAGAAAGTAGGGAAGATGCTGGAAGACAAAAATATCTCGCTCGAAATAGAAAATGACGCAAAAGATTTTCTTCTTCACCACGGTTACGATGTAACATACGGCGCGCGACCGCTAAAACGTACAATTCAAAAATATTTAATCAATCCACTTTCGGCAGAACTGTTAGCGGGCAAATTTGAAGCAGGAGATACAATTCTTGTAGAAAATCCGGGAACGGGAAGACTAGGATTTAAAAAGCATTAGTTGCAAGTCGATTGGCAACCGAACGTTCTGTAACAAAGATTGTTTGAATGACTGTTGTTTCCTTAGTAAGTTTTGCCAAACATTTTTCTGGTTAATGAAAACACTCGTACTTATTGCGGTGCTTACCCTGGGCGTACTTTTTCCTTACGGACATGAATACACATTTCTGATCCGTTACTTTTTGATGGCGATGTTATTCTTTTCTTTTCTCGATGTTCGTTTCAACCGTGAGATAATTAACAAAATTCATTTCGTAATTCTTTTTGCAACCATTGCAGTTGCCGTTCTTGTCTTTCTTTTGCTGAAGCCGATAAATCTTAATCTCGCTCAAGCTGCATTTATCACTGCAATTGCACCAACAGCTATCGGCGCGCCGGTAATAACAAGTCTAACAAAAGGAAAAGTTGAGTTCGTCACATTCTCGCTTCTGCTAAACAATATTACTATTGCGGTTCTAATTCCGTTTCTTGTCCCGCTATTGATGCAGAATCATTTTGATGTCTCTGTTGGAAAAATTCTTCTTCCCGTCCTAATCACAATTTCAATTCCGTTTGTGCTGGCGCAATTATTAAAATTTAGTTTGCCGGTTGTATGGAAAAAACTTGTCGAGTGGAAAGAGATTTCATTTTATGTCTGGATGTTAAATATTTATGTCGCGTCATCGGACGCATCATATTACATAAATTCCGAACTGCTCGGCAGTTTAGGAATTGTTTTTCAGATAGCTTTCGTTTCGCTGCTTTTGTGTGCGTTGTTTTTTATATCGGGTTGGTTGATTGGCGGAAGAATTTATCCTGCTGAATCCAGCCAGGCGATGGGGCAGAAGAACAATGCCTTTTCAATTTGGATAGCGCTGACATTCATGAATCCAATCTCAGTTCTAGGTCCGATCTTTTACGTCTTCACACAAAACCTTTACATCTCATGGGAGCTTTACAGAACTCACCAGAGACAGAAGGGATTGGAATAGGAACATCATTGTCTTTAATTGATCATTTCACATCAAAAAAAAACTTGACTTCTTTCCTAATTATAAACAGCTTACAACAGCAGTTAAACTCTCAGCCATCTAATTCCGGAAAGGAAAACTCAATCAGAAATTTTCGAACGTTATCATAACACGTGTGTCATTAGAAATACGTACTCTGCATAACGTTTATCATTTCATTAGTCGCAATATTAAATCCTTAACAAGAAAGAAAGGAAAAACTGTATGAAGAAATTCTTTAAAATTCTTCTATACATATTCGGGGGTGTTGCAATTGTTGTCGTTGCATATTTGATATACTTCAATTCTGTTTATCCCAAAGTTAACCCGCCTTCAAAAGAAAAAATTGAAGTTACACCTGCTCGGCTTGAGCGCGGCGAGTATCTGGCAAAACATATAACGGTTTGTCTCGATTGCCACTCAACGCGGGATTGGTCAAAGCTTGACGGGCCAGTAATTCCAAATACATTTGGCAAGGGCGGGGAAGAATACAACCAACAAAACGCCGGCGTGCCCGGAAAATTGTATGCAAAAAATATTACTCCAGCTGGCATCGGCAATTGGACCGACGGCGAATTGATTAGAGCAATCACATGCGGGGTTAACAAAGACAATGTTGCGCTCTTTCCGCTTATGCCGTACACGCACTACAATAATTTATCGAAGGAGGATTTGTATTCCATCGCTGCATATATACGTTCGCTTCCGGCAATTCAAAATACAATTCACGAAAGATCGCTTGACTTCCCGCTCAACTTAATCGTGAAGACAATGCCGATCAAATCTTACACACCGGCATCCGAACCAAACAGAAATAATTCCGTTGAGTACGGGAAATATCTTGTGAACGCTGCCGCATGTTTTGATTGTCACACTCAAATGATAAAAGGTCAACCAATAATTGAAAAATCATTCGCTGGCGGATTTCCATTCCAAATTTCCAGCGGAACAGTTCGCTCGGCAAACATAACTCCCGACCCGGTTTCGGGAATAGGTAATTGGACTAAAGAACAGTTTGTTGCAAGATTCAAATCGATGGACCCGGATAGCAATCAAATTCCATCTGTAGGCGCAAAAGATTTTAATTCGGTGATGCCGTGGACTTTATACGGCGGAATGAAAAGGGAGGACTTGCGCGCGATATATGATTACCTGCGCACAATTCAACCGGTCAAAAATGTCGTAGTGAAATTCACGCCCAATCAATAGACCAAAAAATTCTGCAAGGGCAGATTGTAATCTGCCCTTGCGCTTGATATTGAAAACGAACTTGGGCAATTTAGAGGGGAACAACCATTGCGTCATCATGAAAACCAAAACAAAAAAGAAAAAGATTCGCATTCCATTGCCGAAACAGCGGTCAAAGGTAAAAGAATCAGAGAAGGTTTATAAACGCACAAAGGCGAAAAAGATTGAAGAGTAATTCTTTGGATTTTTTTCAAACAGAGTCGGGAATTGCCTGATGCATAAAAACTTTTAATTGATCAGCGCAAAACCTTCTTGGGATTCTTCCACAAACTTCTTTACCAGATCATAATTTTTTCTTCCGTTTGGCGCTTCAACCCCGGTGTGAGCATCTACCCCGGCGGGATGTATTTCTAAAATTGCTCTCTTAACATTTGTGTGATTAAGTCCGCCCGCGATAATAACCGGTTTAGAAGAAATCTCAACCAATTTTTTACTTATCGTCCAGTCATGTGTTTTTCCTGTTGCGCCCTCAGCGCCTGTGGCGGGATCGAACGTGTCGGTGATGAATGCATCCACCCATTCTGAAAGTGCAAGAACAGTTTTTTCTAACTCAGAATAATTGTTTTCTGCAACAACCAGACTTTTAATTATTTCCAAATCGGGGCGTAATGATTTCGTCTTTTCCAATTCCTCTTTAGAAATCTTTCCGTGAAGTTGAACGATCTTGACACTCAGCTTATCGCAGAAATTAATTATCTCTTCGGCATTATTTAAATAAGTAATCAACACGGCTCGGTGCGGCGGCGTGATTGTCTTAATCACATCAACCGCTTCCTCTTCGGTTAAATCTTCTTTATTAACGGGAAGTCTTAATGGAAAACCAAGATAATCAACGCCGGCATCCATTAACATTCTTGCTTCTTCTTTATCAATTACTCCGGCAATTTGAATTAGGTTTTTCATTTGTCCTTCGAAAACTTTCACTGAAATATTTTTTTAAGAAAGCTAAACAGCCCTCGTTTTTCGGGAGTGGTGAACTCACTAAATATTTCCGCAAACTCCCGCGTTCTAAGATATCCGTAAGATTTATGCGGGTTCCGGTTGCCCGAAATCATGTAATTATTTTTCACAAGTTTATCAATCACTTTCAATCCTTTAGAGTTGCATTCATAAATTTCCGAAAGTGTATGGTTGAACGCGACTTGGTCTTCAAGGTCGCTCAAGTTATACCAATTTCTCCCGATGCACTCCGGCACTTTTAATTTATTTTTCGAATTACTTTTTTGTTCCGAAGTAATTTTGTTGAGCACATATTTTTGTCCCAGCGGAGACCCAATTGTTACAAGAGTATCAATATTGATATCTGCAGCGTGATCTGATAATACATCGTGAGCAATTATTGCGCCCATAGAATGCGCGACAAGCATAATCTTTTTATTCTTATGTTTATTCAGAGCGTCCGTCAGCCGTTCTATCATAATATCTCTCACGTAGCGTTTGATCCCTTGATAATAGATCGACTCCGAAGAATAATATAACTCAAGATCACGCAAGCTAAAATGAATAAACAGATCGGTCAGCGACGGATGATTTAACGACATCACTCCGTTCACCAAAATTTTTTCGTAATATTTTTCAAGATAGTCGGCGGCTTTTTTTCTAAATCCCGGAGGTTCCTCAGGCAACGGGATTGGTTCAGGCGCGTATCTTTCTGCCAAGTAAAGTGAGCTTAATTTGTTTGTCTCTTCGGGAAGAAGCGGTTCCTTGTAAAGAATATCCGCCCAATAAACAAGTTCAAATTCAAAATCGCGTGCGGGAAAATTGTATTTGTTTAATCCTTCAAGAATACTTTTCTCCCACCAATCTCTTAAAATGTCTTTGGGCGGCTTGTTGCCGAGTCCGTGAATGCCGATAATTATTTTTGACATAATAGTTTATGAATTTAATTTACTTCTTAGCCAGCCGGTTCTATCCGACATAATTCCATCAACGCCGTACATGATCAACTTATCAGCTCTCCGTGGATCATTTACTGTCCAAACATATAATTTTAGACTGTTTGTTTTAATTTTTTCTACAACTTTTTTGGTTAAACAACTGGAGTAAGATAAATTCAACCCGTCAAAATTATTTTTTTTAGCGATGGCAATAACTCTATCCCATCCATGTTGAGTTAGAATAATTTTTTCTCTGTTAATTCTTTTGCACCAAAATACTTCATATTCGAGAAAAGATTTTTTCAGCAAGGACATGATTTTCAAATCAAAGCCGATTAATTTGATTTGTGAATTGTTTAGCGAGGATGTTTCCAATACAGTTTTCAGAGCGTCAATTATTTCAATGCCGCCCTTTATCTCAATAGAAATAAATTTCTCCGGCGGGATAGTTTGAAGAACTTCCCGTAAAGTAGGAATCCTTTCGCCGCTCCATTTTTCACCCTTGAAACTTCCCGCGTCAACAGTTTTGAGCTCTTCCAGTGTTCGTGATTTGACCACCATTGAAATGCCGGAAGTTCTTTTTGTAGTGCTATCGTGAATGACAACAATTTCATTGTCTTTCGTTAAATGAACGTCGATTTCAACGCCATCGGCGTTTTTAAGCCATGCAAGATTGATTGCAGCAATAGTATTTTCCGGCGCGTCGTATGATTCTCCGCGGTGAGCAATTAATATTGGTTTTGAACAAGAATTTTTTTTCATTCCAACATTTCCAATGTTCGGTTCAAGAATTAAACATGGTTGCTCTGAGAAAAGGAAATGAACCTTATTTCATAAATAAAATAGCATTTTCCCCAATCATTAATTTTGTCATTAAAACTTATTCTGGACCAAATTCTTCTTGGAATTGAGCAACGTCACGTGCTAAATTTCAAGACCGGCGGCTCTTTTTTAAATTAGGTTTCGAATAAAACTTCCTGTATGTTTACCCCCGTAATGGCAGTACTTTAAGATGTATTAGTAGAAGTAGACGCAATTTGTTCGACCCTCTGTAAACTTTAAAGCCCTGTCGTAAACAAAAATCAATTATCAACAAATTAGTAAAGGAGCTTCTGTTATGGCAGAGCGCAAAGTAGGATCAGTAAAATGGTTCAATAGTTCAAAAGGTTTTGGTTTCATTTCACAAGAGGGCGGAGAAGATGTATTCGTACATTTTCAGGCAATTATTGGCGATGGATACAAGACTTTAAACGAAAACGATAAAGTTGAATTTTCAGTTACACAAGGTCCAAAAGGTCTTCAAGCAGCTGAAGTCAAAGTTATCCGCTAAGAATAAAGTATACTTAACTGAAAGTCCCGATTTGATCGGGACTTTTTTATTTTAAACGTTTTGCATACACTCGATGGGTTATTATTTCACTCTAACTTTGGCAATAGCGCCGTTATCCCCAACCATAAAACAGCTTCCGTCTTTTTTTGAAATGCCGATACTGTTGTAACTATGTTGATTAATTGAAGTCCACGTTTTACCGTCGTCTAGCGAGTAATCGCTTCCGCTTGTACCCGTGGTAAGATAAAACTTGTATTTGTCGTTCCACACAACGCATGATCTGAATCCGGTCGGTTGAGATTTATCGATCGCTTGCCAGCTTAAGCCGCCGTCGTCGCTGAATGCGCAATTTCCGTTAGTGCTCTTATCGTTTTTGTAATCGCCGCCAACTGCAATACCGTTAAGATCATCTTTGAAACAGATTGAGAAAATTCCGCTTGATGAATTGCCCGATTTGATTGGTGCTTCCATTGCTCTCCAATTCTCACCGCTGTCTTCGGAAAAATAGACTCTCGATCTATTAGTTCCGCCGCAACCGAACCAAACCAAATCTTTGCCGGAAACTGCTATTGCTGTCCCGCTTGCTGCAAACGCGCCCTCACTTGGCAGCGCTGCCGGAATATTTATAGAAGGAATTTCTTTCCATGTTTCGCCGCCGTCTTTTGTAACAACGATAAAAAATCTTCCGTCGATCGGATCGCTGAATGCGATTCCGTTTTTCTCGTCCCAGAAAGCCATTCCGTCAAAAAATATTTTCGGATTGCGGTTCATGTACTTTCGTTTCCAAGTTTTGCCGCCGTCGTAAGTTTTGAAAAAGAATGCCGGCGCATCAACGCTCATTATAATTGCGGTATTTTTGTCGAACGCTTCGACGTCGCGGAAATCGAGCGCTTCAAAACCTTTTACCTTTCCTTCGTGCCAAGTTTCACCGCCGTCTGATGTGTGTACAAATGTTCCTTTCGATCCGCACGCCCAAACAGTTAATGAATCAACAACAGAGATTCCGCGCAATGAAGAATTTGTTTTCGGTTTTTCTATCTCGAATGAAAATTCCAGTGTTCTTTTTTTCTCCACCATCACCGGCGGCTTTTCTTCCTTCTTAACAATTTCTTTTTGAGCAGAGCATGAATAGAGTAGAGCCGCAGCAGCAACTGCTAACAAAAACCTTTTCATTAATTCTCCGGTTGTTGATCGTTTTTTGAAAATAAACGGCACAAATATAACTAGATGATTATAACTTATCCGTAGGGAACGGTTTCAAACCGTTCCCAACAAATAAAAATTCCCCAAAAGTAAAGACGTTCCGTAGGAAAGCATGCTGGCATATTGCGTTTTTACAAACGCGTTATGTTATTTATTTTTTCGTTTGATGAGTTTTATTTTTTTCTCGTCGTCTTCTATTTCGAGATTGGGTATTTGCGTAAAAGCAATTCTCATCGGTGCAGATTTGAGCGCCTTTTGAGAACCCGCGTAATAAACAGAAGTGCTGCCGTATAGCCGGTTGAGTTTATCCACGGCTTTATTTAACGAGCGCATCTTATCGTACTCTTCAAAAAATGAAGGCGTGTTTTGATCCCACTCCAACAATTTAAACAAAGTAACGCCCACAGCTAATGGTTTTAAGTTATCGAAAGGACGGTTTGACCATAAGTTGTCAAAAACGCGCAATAATTCTGTTGTGTTTTCCGTGTGAGAAAAACTTGAATCATCATGCCAACGCTTACCACCTATATATCTAACACCGATGTACATTCCCCCGGCAACATAACCAAGATACCTCATTCTTGTAGCGGCTTTCTGAACCAGTCTATTCAGTACTCCGTAAGCACCCTCCTGCGTTCTGAGCGCCGGTTCCAAAACATGCGAGTGTCCAATTGTTGACCGGTGAGTCGGCGGACGTTGAACAACTTCACCGCGAAGCTGCGAATACATTCTTTCACCCTCTATTCCGCCCCAGACTTTACGAAGCGTTGTTTTGTTTGCAGCACATAATTTTTCTACCGTGTCTATGCCGAACTGACGGAGGCGCGGTTTCATTCTCCTACCGATTCCGTAAAGTTCATTCAGATCTAGTTTGTAGAGAATCTGCGGCAGATCTTTTTCTTCTATCACAACAAGTCCGTCCGGCTTTTGCATGTCCGTACCGGTTTTTGCAAGAAATAAATTCGGCGCAATTCCAATTGAGCAGCAAATTACCTCGCCGACTTTCTCTTTGATCGTTTTCTTGATATACTGCGCCAACTCAATTGCGTTTTCTTTTTGACATTGCTTGCCGATCAATGTGCACGACATTTCATCGATCGAATGAACCATATCAACGGGGATACATGTGTGTACCGTTTCAACGAGTTTATGATGATATTCAATGTATATGCGGTGACGCGCCAAAACTATTTTTAAGCCGGGGCACATTCTTTTAGCTTCGCCAACTATTGTTCCGGTCCTTATTCCTAGTTTTTTTGCTTCGTAGTTTGCGGCAATTGCGCACGTCGTATTTGCATCCGTAGGAACAACTATCACGGGTTTGCCGCGCAGTTTTGGATTTTCCTGCTGTTCAATTGAAGCGAAGTAAGAGTTGAAATCAATGAATAATTTTGTAAGCGGCATAATAAATAATTTTAAAGCGGCAATTTTCTAAAAGTATAATACGCATTTTTAATTCTTTTCGCTTTAGCTGGATGCGGCAAGGCTGCTGCCCGCACGGTTAAATATCAAACATTCCGTAGGAGGAGGTCTAAAAAGTAATATTTTTTGAACAATGGAACACTGATAGCGCAGATTTTAACCGATCTACGCAGATTTTGAAATTGATAATTACTTTTTACACAACCTCTTACCAATTAACGTTTGCGTAGAGACGTTTCATGGAACGTCTCCAATTTCCCAGACGAACCACTTGCCCGCATCTGGGGTGGGCGATGCGTTTTTGTTTTCTTATCCGAACAGAATTCTTTTACGGCTCTCAAGCAGCAAAGTATATTTTTCTTTCATTGACTTGGAAAGAAAACTTATACCCATCAATCCATGCCAGTCGTTAAACGAAGAGGAAATTTTTTCGACAGTGTTCGAAATGCTTTTATCGGAAAGCTGTAATTTTTCCTTGCCCCAATATTTAATCAAGTCGTTGGAAGTGAGATTGTTCTTCTTGCCGTTCAGTGGAAGCGCAAATTCTTCTTGCGGATTGGCAATCGCAATGGTTGTATTAAGAAGATCGTATGCCGGGGATAATTCTATTTTATCTTCACGCGAGATCAAAGAAAAATTTTTTAGATGCATGTCTTCGTTACCGATAAGATAACTGAAGAGAGTCAACCGGAAGAGTTTCAACTTTTCCAATGCGGGAAATGTACAATGCTTATCAATGATCGCAACAAGCCGTTCCATGCTGAAATCATATTTTGTGTCGCGCTTCATTCCGGCAAGCTGTGCAAAATCTTCTACCGAAAGTTTTTTGTTTTTTCCGTAACGGTCGAACCGCTTAATAAAATATGTAAGCTTTCCTTCTTTGGAATAGATCATCCCGTGAAGCGGTAATTCGATTCCGATCTTTTCGGCAAGACGCATTGTAAGGTCTTCGTTTTCCGGAAGCTCTGTGTAAAGATTATTCTGCGGTTTGAAAATGAATGTGCCGTTGCGGTCAACGATTTCGAATTTTTGCCCGGTTACATTCAAGCGCGCGCTCAATTTCGGCTGAACGCCTTGTATGGAAAGTTTTGTTGCCCGTGCATTCGATTCTCTTAGCAATCCTTCCTGTGTTAATTCAAGATCATTCAAATTTTTTAAAGTGGGATTAAGAAGTTTCATCCCGCGTTCGGAATATTTTTTTTCGCCGCACAGTTCATATGTAATTGGACACCGGTTCATAAAACTTCCTCAACCGTAACCGAGCCAACAAGATCCTTTCCAACAATTACAAGATGAGAGAAGTGATCGCCGCGGTCTGTCTTAGTTTGTCTGATCAAACTTTCGAGCTGATTTCCTTCGGGAAGAAGTCCATCAAAGTAAGACGGAAATTCATTGAAAGAAAATTCTTTTTGTTCAACCGGCAATGTAAGAGAAACGGGCGGACCGTTGTAGCCGTCGTTGTAAACGAACTTGTACGATTTTCCTCTTTCGGTTTCTTCAAGAATGCCGGCTTCTGTTCCAAAATTGTAAACTTTAGCTCTTCTCATTTTCAGTTTCCATTAAATGAATGATCGGACTTTCAAGACGGAAGGAGATATTCAGCGCACCTAAAATTTTTAGAAGCGTATCGAGTTGAACAGTTTCTTTTCCGTTCTCGATATCAAATATTACGCTCTTGCCAACCCCGGCTATTTCCGCGAGCTGTTTTTGAGTCAGCCCGCTTTTCTTTCTATGAAACCGGATAGCTTTTGATATGATGTTTTGATTATTCATTTTTCCCGTCTTAGCAGTAATTTATTCTTGTTTGATGTCTAAAATAATGATTCCATTATAATAATCAAGAATAATTTCTGCTAAAGCGGTAATTTTTTGAACTCCAAGTCACAAATGAGGATTCAGAAAGGATAATTCCAGAAATTTACTGCTATAGCGGTACTAATTAAATTTTTCAGTGAAGAAAAAAAATTTTTCTTGACTTTATGATAACAATATGATATCATTCTGATAGCCAAAATTAGGAGTTGAAAAATGGAAGCAATAACTGAAAAACAAGCATTAAAGATCAACGGTTTTATCGCGGTACTTTTCTGGTTAGTTCTCGTTGTTGTTGAAATCGTTTTGTTGCGTGGAGGAATAAAGAATGAAGCGCCGGGCGTCCTTTGGTTTTTCATTCCCTTGCTGCTGATAATAATTTTAATGATGAACGGATTTTTTATTGTTCAACCGAACGATTCGCGCGTTCTGATTTTATTCGGAAGATATTTGGGAACAGTTAGAGAATCCGGATTCTGGTGGGCAAATCCTTTCACAACAAAAAGAAAAATCACTCTGAGGATCAGAAATTTTCAGAGCGAGACAATTAAAGTAAACGATCTTCACGGCAACCCAATTCAAATAGCAGCCGTTGTTGTATGGCGTGTTGTTGATCCGGCACGTGCTCTCTTTGATGTTCAGAATTATGAAGAGTTCGTCGCGATACAAAGTGAAACTGCCATACGCGGACTTGCAACCGAATATGCTTATGATTCATCCGAGCATGATAAATTTTCTCTGGTGGGGAATCAGCTTGAAATATCAGAGGCGATGAAGAAACAAGTTCAAACAAGATTGGAAGTTGCAGGTGTTGAAATATTGGAATCAAGAATAAGTCACTTGTCTTACGCTCCCGAAATTGCACAAGCGATGCTTCGCAGACAACAGGCCCAGGCAGTTGTTGCGGCAAGAACAAAAATAGTTGAAGGAGCCGTAGGCATGGTTGATATGGCATTGAAGGCGTTGAGCGAACAGCATATTGTTGATCTCGATAACGAAAAGAAAGCAACGATGGTTAACAACTTGATGGTCGCGCTGGTATCGGAAGTTCAGGCACAGCCGGTAATTAATGCGGGAAGCTTGTACTAAGAAAGAATAGTGTTGAGTGTAGAACGTAGAGTGAAAATTTATGTTCTGCGTTTATTTAAATAGGGCTAAATATTTATGAAAGCATTTTCTGAATACATGGGTGAAGAAATCGGGTTTGTTCAGCCGTCGTTTTTCAAAAGGATTCACGAGCTGCGGGTTGGTGATGAATTGATCGGCAGTATTCAACAAAAAGGATTTTTCGGAATGACGTGGTATGTGTCTATGCTAGGAAAGAATTGGGAAATATATAAACCGAGTTTTTGGAAAACTGCTTTAGAGATTCGAGAAGCCGGTTATGAAATGCCTTTTGCGACTTTTAAAAGAGACGGATTACGAAGCCGGGGAACGCTTTCATTGCCCATGGGAGAAAATCTTAAAATTGTCCCGCATTTATTTAAGAAGTTCTGTGAAATAACCAACGCGAGTGATGACGTGTTTGTTCAGATAAAGATGAAAATTGCGATTGGAGACAAAGCGGAAGTTACAATCGAAAAGAAATCGGAAACGATCGACAAATACCCGTGGATAGTTATGCTTGCATATATTGTTGCTATAGAACAAAGCCGCCAGGCGAGGCATCATTAACACATGAAGAGAAGAAATGGCTGAAAAGAAAAAATTTCTGTTGAGGATCGACGAAAGTTTATACAACGCTTTCGAAAAATGGTCGGCTGATGAACTGAGAAGCATCAACGGACAGATAGAATATGTTCTAAAGGACGCGCTGCGCAAGAGCGGTAGATTAAAAAATAGTGTGAATGATCAGGACACAACCGGCGGCGGCACAAATCAATAATAAATGAGAAGGGGAAAGCAGATGAAAAAATTATTAGTAATCGTTATGTCGGCGCTGATGACAATTCAAATGTATTGCCAGAAAGAACAGACAAAAAACTTTACCGGCTATTGGGAAGGCAGTCTTAAAATCTCTGCAATTTCTTTGAGGTTAGTACTAAAAATTTATAAGAACGATGACGGATCTCAAGGCGCGTTCATGGATAGTCCAGATCAAGGTGCAACCAATATTCCGGTTGGCTCTGTTACACTAACAGACGACAGCTTGAAATTCGACGTACCTTCAATCAGAGGAAATTATGCCGGAAAGATTGAGAGGGACAGCATGGTTTCAATCGGCAAGTGGACACAAATGAATGTGTCGCTGCCTCTAAACTTAAAGAAGGTCGAAAAGTTAACTGAAATCAAGAGACCGCAAACGCCGCACGAACCGTTCCCATATAAAGAGGAAGACGTTGTTTTCGATAATCCAACGGCAAACATAAAATTAGCCGGCACGCTAACTATTCCTAATGGTGAAGGAAAATTTCCGGTGGTTGTTATGGTTACAGGTTCCGGTCCGCAAGACAGAGACGAAACAATATTCAACCATAAACCGTTTTTAGTAATTGCAGATTATTTAACGCGCAACGGAATTGCCGTCCTTCGTTTTGATGACCGGGGCATAGCAAAATCGAAAGGAAATTTTGCAGGCGCAACGTCCGCAGATTTTACCACCGATGCAATCTCCGCAGTTGAGTATCTCAAAACCCGCAGCGAAATTAACGGCAATAAAATCGGAATCATCGGTCACAGCGAGGGGGGAATGATTGCGCCGATGGCCGCAGTAAATTCCGACGATGTTGCGTTCATAGTTTTGTTAGCCGGTCCCGGGTTAACGGGCAAGGATCTTCTGGTTCTTCAAACAGAATTAATTCTAAAAGCCGAAGGAACAGATCCGGAAAAATTGGCGAAGAGCGTTAAGCAAAACAAAGAAGCCTATGAGATAGTTGTAAGCGCGCCGGATAGTTTAACCGCGTACAAACAACTTGAAGAATTGTATCAGAAAGATTTTGAAAGTTTGCCGGATTCTGAGAAGAAAAGTCCCGAGAACAGCAAAGCAATGTTTGATAGAAGTGTAAAAACTTTGTTGAGTCCGTGGTTCAGATATTTCTTGAGGTACGACCCGAAACAGATTTTAGAAAAAGTGGGAGTTCCCGTACTGGCTTTGAACGGTGAAAAAGATTTACAAGTTCCTCCGAAAGAAGATTTAAAAGGAATTGAAGAAGCATTAAAAGCCGGTGGAAACAAAAATTTCAAAACGGTTGAGCTGCCGGGATTAAATCATCTTTTTCAACATGCGAAAACCGGATTGCCTTCGGAATACGGAAACATAGAAGAAACTTTCGCACCCGAAGCATTGAAGATCATCGGCGATTGGATAAAGGAAACAACCAAATAGGAATTAATTCAAGCCCGTTCGTTTCATAGCGGGTTTGATTTATAAATTTAAATTAATGTTTCATTCCTCTCACGAGCGGCATGTCTTGAACAACGGCTTTCACTTTTACTTTACCTGCTTTCTTAAACTCCAGCGTAAAATCTTTTGTCTGACCAATTTTCAAATCTTCCTTGGCTTCCATTATCATTACATGAAGCCCTTTCGGCTTGAACTTCACCTCTTCATGTGCGGGCACTGCGACAAACTTAAGCATTCGCATTCCCATCATGTCTTTCCCCTTCGAATATGTTTCGTGGATCATCACGTCATCGGAAACTTTCGAACTTGCATCAACGAGCGTGTCGGCTTTAGTTCCGTTGTTTTGAATAGTAAAAAATAGCGCGCTGTTTGCGCCTTTTGCAGCGGGACGAACCCATGCGTTTTTAATTTCTATTTTGGTTTGACTGAATACTAATCCCGTAAAGATCAGCAGAAGAAGTATGGTTTTTATTTTCATTTCGTTACTCCATTCCCTTTACATTAGTTTTTTTATGTCGTTAACTATTTCGTCAATATTGATTTTGCTGCCAATATAATTTTTTCTAATCCGCCCTTCGGCATCGATCAAAGAGATTCTATCCGTATGAATATAATAGTAAATTTTTCGCCCGTCCTTAAATACGGTTGAATCGTTCGGCACAGCAATAACGTTTGCCTGGTGGATAACGGAATCAGTTACGGATTTCCGTCCCGTTAAGAATGTCCAGTTGCTCAAATCCAGACCGCGTATATCTGCAAATTTGGTTAGAACTTCCGGCGTGTCGTTGTTCGGATCGAAACTCAAAGAAATAAATTGAACATTTTTTATTCTTTCTTTATTCAGGCGTTCTTGTATAAGACGCATGTTGTTGGTGCTCAACGGACAGATATCTGGACAGTTTGTAAAAATGAAATTCATCACGACTATCTTACCTTTAACAAAATCCGGGAAGACAATCGGTTCGCTCTTTTGATTTACCAGTTGATAATGATTGTTCGAAAAATTTTCGACGACTGGAAGTTTTTCTCCGCAACCGGTCAACATGAGGAGTGTTAGAATAATTAACGGCAAAAGTTTTTTCATAACGTGTCCGATCAATTAAACAGATATATCGAAAGAAAAGTTTTGTATTTTTGACTCATCTAAAAATAAAAATGTATCTGCTGTAATTACGGCTATGACAAAAATAATAAGAAAAATATTGCCATCTGAAGCATCGCGGATTGCGAAGTCTGTTAGGAATAATTTATTAGTACCTGTCTTAATATTACTTACTTTAATTTTATGCGGGTGGGGAAGTATCGGGCATAAATTTATCAATAAAAATTCCGTCCTTTCGTTTCCTACGCAAATGAAGGATTTTCTTAGTTGGGCAGATCCTCTTTCTTTGCACTCCTCTGATGCCGATTACAGAAAAAATGCCGACCTGACTGAATCGCCAAAACATTTTATTGATATCGATAATTATCCGGAGTTTGTTTCAACCGGAGCTATTAGTCAAAATTATGATTCTGTCGTTGCTGCTCACGGTTCTTTGTTTGTAATTAGTGAGGGAATCTTGCCATGGGCTATTGTTGCAACTTATGACTCTTTACAAAAATGTTTTGAAAGAAAAGATTGGAATAATGCGGTTTTAACTGCGGCTGATCTCGGCCATTATGTTGCCGATTCTCACCAACCGCTTCATATTACTAAGAATTATAATCCAGGCGGGCTTCATTCAAGGTATGAAACTGAAATGCTTAAAAGATATCAGTCGCAAATAATATATTCGGGGGATAGCGTTCAATTCATTTCCAATGTACCGGACTTTGTCTTTTCAACAATTTATTACAACTACCAGTATGTTGATTCAGTTCTTGCAGATGATGTTCAAGCAAAAGCAGTCTCGAGTGATATCAAAAGCGATGCATACTATCAAAAACTTTGGGAATTGACGGGTTCATTTACTACAAATTTATTTAAGAACGCCTCTAATAAGTTGGCAAGTTTAATCTATACGGCTTGGGTAAATGCCGGAAGCCCGCTGCCTTCTACAACCAGTGTTTTTTCATCAGCAAATGATCAAATTACTTTTCAATTGGAACAGAATTATCCAAATCCATTTAACCCGGAAACGGTTATTGGTTATCAATTGCCGGTCGCTGAAAACGTAAGTCTAAAAGTTTACGATATGCTTGGAAGAGAAGCCGCAACATTGATCAACGAATACCAAGGTGCCGGAGTACATCATTCTCAATTCTCAATTATTAATTCTCAATTATCCAGCGGCGTTTACTTTTACAGATTAACCGCTGGTGCTTATTCGTCAACCAAAAAGATGATTGTTCTAAAGTAATGTCCTCCGTTTCAAAAATATTATTGCCGGGATTAGGCAAACAACTCGACTTCCTTCGGAAGAACGCATCAATACAAGCTAAACATGCTTTGGTAATTGGGTCCGGCAGCGAGAAGATAGCAAAGGATTTGGCTAAACAATATTCATGCGATGTTGATTTGATCGTTGAAGACTATGAATCGCTTATGAGTTCGAATTTAATTCTTGGCGATGATTCGAAAGTGAAAGCAAGCTTGATGAATTTTGAAATCACCGATTTCGATGCCGGTTCTTTCGATCTGATCTACGCACAGGCGTCTGTTTCGTTAACCAACAGAAACAAAATCATCAAAGAGATAAAACGAATACTAAAACCTGGCGGATTTTTTTGCGTTGGAGAAATTGTTTCGCTGAAAAAGGAAGTTCCAAAATTCATAACCGACATTTTCGATTCTTCAAATCTGCTTCCTCTTTTCATTGATGATTTGCAGAAATATTATGAAGAGAGAAAATTATCAATTGTTGAGAAACAGAATTTCTCAGATACGCTTGGGGATTATTATTCTCAGACCGTCTCGCTTCTAAAAGGGACGAAAGAAAATCTAAGCGACAGCGAAAAAAGTTATTATAAAAAACTTCTCAATAAAGTCAGCCACGAATCGAACGTTTACCTAAAGTTGGGCGGCGATAAATACATCGGCTTCGTTTCAATGCTTCTACAAAAGGGTGAATCTTGAAAAAAGGAGATTTGCTTGAGCTGGATATTACCGGTTATGCTTTCGAAGGAAAAGGCGTTGCTAAGATTATTAAAGATGCGCCGGAAACCGATACTACGGAACCAAAAAAATTTGTCGTTTTCGTAAACGGAACATACCCCGGCGATAAAGTCACGGCGCTCGTAACCAAAATCCGAAAATCTTACGCCGAAGCAAAAGTAAAAAGTCTTATAACTCGTTCTTCTCTTAGAATAGATCCAAAGTGTAAGCACTTTGGTGTTTGCGGCGGATGCAAAGCTCAAGACCTTACTTACGAAAGTCAGGTAAAATTCAAAGAAGAGCAGGTAAAAGATATTTTCGAGCGAATCGGCGGGCTGGAAAAATTTGAAGACCTGCCCATTGAACCTTCAGAGAAAACATTTTTCTATCGCAACAAGATGGAGTTTTCCTTTGCTGAAAAAAGATGGCTGACCGAAAATGAGATTAACTCTATGCAGGAAGTTGCAGACAAAGATTTTGCCCTGGGTTTTCACGTGCCGGGTGTTTTTGACAAAGTATTGAATATTGAAGAGTGCTGGCTGCAATCAGAGTTAAGCAACCGTATTCTAAACTTCACACATGGGTTTTCCAAAAAACACCAACTTTTGCCATATTCCAGCCAAAAACACACCGGTTTTTTACGGAATCTGGTCATAAAACAGTCGTTTTCTACAAACGACTTTATGGTTAATTTTGTTGTATCCGAGGAAAATGAACGTTTGTTCATGGAATACAAAGCCGCGCTGTTGGAAAGTTTTCCTGAAGTTACTACTCTCGTTTTTAACGTGAATAAAAAGCTATCGCAAGTTGCTTACGGAGATTATGAAATTGTTACACACGGACCAGGATTCATTTATGATTTGATTGGAGAGTGCAAATTCAGGATAAGCGCAAATTCGTTTTTCCAGACAAATTCTTCTCAAGCGGTAAAGCTTTATTCAATTGCAAAGGACTTTGCGGGATTTACCGGCAACGAATTTGTTTACGATCTTTACTCCGGCGCCGGAACTATCCCAATTTTTGTTTCCAAAAATGTAAAACAAATCTACGGTTTCGAAAGCGTTGAACCCGCAATCAATGATGCAATAGTAAACATTGAGTTGAATAACGTTAGCAATTTCAAGCCTATTCTTGCTGATCTAAACAAGACTCTTCTACCGGTCTTACAAGAAAAAGCGATTCCGAAACCGGACATTATCATTACGGACCCGCCCCGAAGCGGAATGAATCCTAAAACTGTTAAAGATATTCTTGAGCTTGACCCGAAGAAAATTGTCTATATCAGTTGCAATCCCGCTACACAAGCGCGCGATATCAAACTGTTGTGCGATGGCGGTTATCGGCTAATAAAAATAAAGCCGGTTGATATGTTTCCGCACACATACCACATAGAGAACGTGGCTCTTCTAACAAAATAACTTCCAAAACTTCTTCGTTATAACCGGAAGAATCCGTTTACGATTGATTCATTATAGTAATCGAATTCAAAGTGAGACAATTTTTTGATGAGCAAATAATGAATTCGGCTAAAAAACTACATTCGAGATTGGCACATCGATTGAGTTTTCCAATACAACATAAGCACCCAAAAGGCGAAAGCAAAACCCTCTAAAAAGCTTTCTCGATGGCGGCGGCGATTTTGGTGAACGGTACTTCGGCTGGGCTGTTCACTGGGATTTCCGCCCTGTTGTTTTAAAGCCCCTTCTGTATTTAGGTTTCTTTGGTTATTACTTTCAAAATCTTTAATTTTGCACACTTTCAAATAGAATAGGTTACAAATGAAGCGCACTTTTCAACCAAGCAAAACAAAAAGAAAAAATAAACACGGATTCCGGGAAAGAATGGCTACCAAGAACGGTCGTAAAGTTCTTGCGCGCAGAAGAGCAAAAGGAAGAAAAAAACTAACTGTAAGCGACGAACGCTAATTCCGCGGCGGCGGAGCGGCTTTGTATTGATTGCTCTTTCATACTATAATGTTTTTATCGACGCCTCGCTTATTATTGCGAGGAGGTTCAATTGAAACGGTTTGGTCTTTCTGCTAACGAAAGAATCAAAAGTAGAAATGATTTTGAATTAGTTTATACTTCCGGCGAAGTTTTATTTTCTTCTTCTAACAGACTCAAAGCCGCTATATTAATTCGAAACGAAAATGAAGAAGCTGTATTAAAGACAGCTTTTGCTGTTTCAAGGAAGTGCGGAAACGCCGTTTGGAGAAATCGTGTTAAGAGATTACTGAGAGAATCATTCCGGCTTAATAAAGAAAGTTTGAAAGCCGAGGTTGATTCAAAAAGAAAATTTTTGCTGGTGGTTCTTTCTCCCAATACGATAAACCAGAAGAAAAACAAAAAGATTATTTTGAAAGATATTATGAACGATGTAATTGATTTACTGAACCAGATTAGAGCAAAATTGTGATGCGGTTTGTTTTTGTAAAACTTATCAAACTTTATCAAAAACTTATATCGCCTATGTTTCCTCCGTCATGCCGTTTTTATCCCACATGTTCAGAGTATGCTGTTCAGGCAATAACAAAATACGGTTCATTGAGAGGCGGGGCAAAAGCCGCGTGGCGAATTTTAAGATGTAATCCGTTTAATAAAGGCGGTTTCGATCCAGTTGATTAATTAAGGAATTTTTTAATGGATAAAAATACTTCTCTTGCTTTTGTATTGATCGGTTTAATACTGATTGTATGGCTATACTTTAATTCACCGACTCAGGTGCCGAAACAACAAAAAGGCAAAGCCGATACAACCGCTATTGCAAAGAAAGATACAGCCGCGGTCAAACCGCCAGCACAAAAAGAAACTCAGCAGCAGCAAACCGAAGAAGAAGTTTCGCCGCTTGGCGGAAAAGAACTGCCCGAACAAATTATTACAATTGAAACCGACCTGGCAAGAATAGAGCTGACGACAAAAGGCGCGCGAATCAAAAGATATTTTTTGAACGGATACAAAACATGGTATCACAATGAAATTGAACCGAAGGACACAAATTATTACAACCAGCATGTTCAGCTTGTCAATGATTTGAAGAACGGTGGTGACTTCAACATAATTTTTGTTACAAAAGAAGGAAAGCTTGTAAACACTTCTTCGCTTGATTTCAGCGCGTCGCCATCAAATTACATTTATAAGATTTCTGGCAAAGACTCTCTCGCGCTCAACTTTACATTTACCGGCGATAACGGCAAAGAGATAAAAAAGAATTTCGTTTTCTATGGCGACAACTACGCCTCAAAAGTCAACATCGAACTTGATAACATGGAAGACGTCATTAGCAGCTATAGATACGATCTTGTTTGGCAGAACGGAATAAATTTTGTTGAAGAAAATTCCGTTGACGAAGCAAACAATTCTCACTCAAGTGTTTTTTCCGCAGACGAACTGGAAGTAATTAAAGCAAAGCCGGGCGAAAAAGTTACCAAAGATATCAACGGCAAGGTGGATTACGTTGCGATGAAGGACAAATACTTTGCCATGATTCTGGCGCCTGCAAATCCGAGCAGCGACGGCGGCGCTTACTTTGAGGGAACTCATGTGGCAGTAAACGGCGGCATGAGAGAGTATTACAGCGCAAGTTTAAAGGTGCCGTTTAAGAATCAGAAAATTCAAAAAGATTCTTTCACACTTTTTCTTGGTCCGGTTGATTACTATCTGTTAAAAGGTTACAAGAAAAATTTCGAACAGATTTTTGAATTCGGTAGTTTTTTAGGGTTAAAGTTTATTATCAAACCAATTTCAGAATATGTGATGCTGCCGCTCTTCCATTTCCTAAGCGGGTTTATAACAAATTGGGGCTTGGTAATAATCATCTTTTCTATCTTGATCAAATTTGCCCTGCATCCGCTTACACGCCAAAGTTTGAAATCGATGAAAAAGATGCAGATGCTTCAACCGAAGATCACCGAGCTGAAAGAAAAGTTTAAAGACAATCCGCAGAAGGTTCAGCAGGAAACGATGAAGCTTTACTCAACATACGGTATCAATCCTATGGGCGGTTGTCTTCCATCGTTGTTGCAGATGCCGATACTTGTTGCTTTGTGGAGTTTGTTTAATGTTACGATTGAAATACGCCAGCAGCCGTTTATTCTTTGGATAAAAAATCTTTCATCGCCCGATGTTATTTACAGACTGCCGTTCAAACTGCCGCTGTTTAATGTTGACGCTATAAGCGGTCTTGCCGTTTTAATGGGAGTTACAATGTTCATTCAACAGAAGATGAGCATTAAGGATCCATCGCAGAAGGCGATGATTTACGTAATGCCGGTAATGTTCACGCTTATGTTCATGGGATTTCCTTCCGGACTTAACTTGTATTATTTTATGTTTAACTTGCTTTCTATTGGGCAACAATATTATGTTAATAAGAAACATGATAATGTGGAATTGGTGCCGGTGGCAAATCCTAACAAGAAAAAGGGTTTTCTAACAAGAATGATGGAATCCGCCGAGAAGCAGGCGCAAGAACAAAGAAAAGCTGCCCAGAAAAAAAGATAATATTTACAAGTGCGGCAATTAATCAGAACATGAAATGCTTAAGACATCGATAAAAATTTTATTTGCATTTCTGATTTTACTTTCTCCGGTTGCCGCACAAAACAAAACCACTCTTAAACTTAACCTCGTCAAAAAAAATCTTCCTTTTGGATTGACCGAACAGGTTCCGGCAAACATACCGAAGATTGGTTTGGCGTTAAGCGGTGGTGGAGCGCGTTCTATTTCTCAACTCGGTGTTCTGCGGGCATTTGAAGAAGCGCAAATACCAATCGATATAATTGTGGGCACCAGCATGGGTGGCGTTGTTGGCGGCTTATACTCTGCTGGCTACTCTCTGAACGACCTCGATTCAATTCTTCAGCATACAAGCTGGAACGACCTTTTTTCATCACAGCAGTCTTCTCGAAAAGAATTATTTGTTGATCAAAAAATCAGTGAAGACCGCGCCATAGTTTCATTCAGATTAGACGGATTCAAGTTTGTCCTTCCCACTTCAATTAGCTCCGGTCAGCGTGCGGCAAATTTTCTGAATTTGCTTGCCATAAACGCCCCGCTTCAGTCAACAAAAAGTTTCGACGACTTCAAATACAAATACAGAGCCGTTAGCTCTGACCTTGTTACCGGAAACGAAGTAATACTGGATAAAGGATTGCTCGGCGTTGCGATGCGCGCTACTTCAAGCGTTTCATTTGTGCTTCCGCCTGTTAAAGATGATTCGCTGATGCTTGTTGACGGCGGGTTGGTGGCAAACATTCCGGCGATCGAAACAAGAAAAGCCGGCGCCGATATTGTTGTTGCGGTTGATTGTGTGAGCCCGCTCTATAGCGACAAAGACTTGATTTACCCGTGGACAATTGCCGATCAAATTGTAAGCATACCAATGCAGAAATTAAATAATCAGCAACTCTCGAATGCTGATTTTGTGGTTAGACCCGACTTGGAAAAAAGAAAAAATTCCGACTTCGATAATCTTGAATCGGTAATCAAACGCGGATACGATACGGCAAAACCCATAGCGCAAAAAATCAAAAAAATTTTTGTTCAGAAACTTGAAGCCGCGTTTTCAAACAAAGAAAAGTTTTACAAAAATCTTGTCCCCGGTGATTCCACAAACGAACTGGACGAGTCTTTTGTTCGTCCATTTTACGGCAGAGATTCTGTTTCGAGCGGCGAACTTCTTTATGCACTTTATAAAAAACAATCCGAAGGCGGATGGAAAAATCTTTCAATAGATATCGACGAACATGACGGAAAATCTTTTGTAACGCTCGACGCGGTTAAGAATCCGGTAGTAACAAAACTCGATCTGGAGGGAGTTGAAGTCGGAAACGAAGGATTGATTTATGATCTTTTCGACGGATTGATCAACAAACCTTACGACGCAATGAGAACGTTCAATTCGGCATTAGATGCACTTCGTTATTATAAGAAGGACGGTTACTCGCTCGCTCGCATTGATAATATTTCTTTCGATGAAAAAACCGGAATACTTTCCGTAAGATTCAGCGAGGGATTAATTAACGAATTAACCGTGGTTGGAAATACCAAGACAAGAGAAAAAATTATAACGCGCGAATTTCCCCTTAAAGCCGGAGACTATTTCAAGTATTCACTTGCCGAAAAAGGTTTGGCAAATCTAAGAAGCACAAATCTATTCGATCAGGTTGATGTGATTGTCTCCGAAAATGGAGATAACAACAACGTCGTAATTAAAGTTGAAGAAAAAGTTTCCGGCGTTCTTCGGCTGGGTTTTAGGGTAGACAACGAAAACCAAGCGCAGCTGTCGTTGGATTTGCGGGATGAAAATTTTAACGGTTCGGGGCAGGAAATCGGTGCAATTTTTTCCGGCGGACTTCGTAACCGGACTTTGATCTTGGAACAGCGGGCAAATAGAGTCTTCGATTCATACTTAACTTACAAGATTCAGGCGTTCCACGAATTCAACGACGTTAATGTTTACAAGGACGATACCCTTCGGGCAGAAAACGAATTCCACAGAAAAAAAACGGGCGAGTATAGACAAATTTATTACGGCGGTTCTTTTGGAATCGGAACGCAGGTAGAAAGATTTGGAAACCTTTTTGTTGAAGCGCGTTATCAACGAGACGAAGTAAAAAATAAATATGATTACTACGGTCCCACATATAAAATGGATATATCAAGTCTGCGGTTTTCGATGTATATCGATTCGCAAAACGAATACCCGTACCCAACAAGCGGGTTCTTGATTAAAGCTTACTACGAGACCGCACAAACTGCTCTCGGCGGCAATATCGGCTACACAAAATTTTATTTTGACTACAAAAATATTTTTTCTTTTAAGAACAACAATACCTGGAGTTTGCGCGCCGTTATCGGAACCGCCGACAATACTCTTCCCCTCAGCGAACAATTTTCGTTCGGTGGTCAAAACTCGTTTTTCGGATTGCGTGATAACGAATACCGCGGCAGACAAATTCTACTTGCGTCATTAGAGTACCGCTATAAACTTCCCGTTCAGCTTTTCTTCGATACATATCTTAAGCTTCGCTACGATCTTGGCTCAATCTGGGCGGAGCGGCAGCAAATTCGCTTCAAAGATTTGCGGCATGGAATCGGCGCAACTGTATCTTTTAAAACGCCAATCGGTCCGGCGGATTTTTCACTTGGACAAAGTTTCTACTTCAAAAATACTTTTTCGAACAATGCGATTGTATGGGGAGATACGTTTTTCTACTTCACGATTGGGTATTATTACTAATAAGCACAAAATCAAAAATTCGAAATCCTAAAGAGGGGCACGTGGAAGAAAAGAAATATGATTTGGAAGAAAGAACTCTCCGTTTTCTTAAAAACACAATAACTTTCATCAGAAAGAATCCAAAAGATTTTGTAAATGTTGAATTGGGAAGACAGCTTGTTCGTTCAGTCGGTTCCGTTGGCGCAAATTACAGAGAGGCAAATGATGCTATCAGCAAGAAAGATTTTTTGTTTAGAATAAAAATTTGTAGAAAGGAAGCAAAGGAATCGCAATTTTGGCTGTTGGCATTCGAGTGTGAGGAAAAACTGGAAGATGAAAGAAAATTGCTTTTACAGGAAGCTTCCGAATTATCTAGAATATACGGTTCTATGGTTAGAAATGTTGAATCAAAACAACCTTAGTTTCGAATTTGGTGCTTTGTGCTTCGAATTTTGAATTTTGAGCTTAGAATTTTGAATTTATTTTCCTTCTCTTTCCGCAGCTTTTTCTGCAAGCGCTAAGTACTTCGATGCGTTTTCCAAATCGCCAATTTTTTTGTAATGCTCGGAGAGTGCATAATAGATTTTGTTTTTGAAGTTAACGGGTGGTATGCCGGATTCTACGATACCGACAATTTTGTCGTTGGTGGGAAGATCAAGATCGTAATTATAAAGGTTAAGAATTCTTAGATACGGTTCGAATTCGGTTGGCACCTGCAACGAAGCCTTTATGTAATATGTTAACGCATCTTCAAGCCGCTCGTAGTTTTCGGAAAAACTTCCAAATACTTTTGCGGTCCACATACAAAGAGTAAAACTGCTGCCGGGATATTCTTTGATAAGTTTTTCCGTAAACATTTTTATTTCGTCGGGAGACAATGCCGGATTGCCGAGAAGAATTTCAAAAATTTCGGGATCTTCAAATTTTTCATTCAACGCATCCTGAAACGTATCAAACAGTTCATCCGAAGAAATTGAATTGCGAAAGATATTTTCGATTTTTCTAATGGCTTCTTCTTTCATCGCCCACTAAGTACTTAATCAAATTTTCTTTTGTGAATCTGGGAAGTTCTTCACCGAACTCCACGGTTTTGTTTTTGTCCCACTGCTCATGTTCGGAAGGGACAAACTTGTGCGTTTCAAGAAATGCAAACCTTCTGTCAATTAACTTTCCTTCGTCGTCAAATAGTAGGAATCCGATAATAACGGGAACGTCCAATTTCTTCTGCCAGTTAAGGTAAGCTTTGGCTGCTCGCTCGTTAACGATAAAAGCTTTTGAATGCTTGCCTTTCCAATCGAGCAACGCAAAATTGTTTTCGTATTTAATGATTACGTCGGGTTTGTCTTCCCCTTTTTCCCACAGCTTTTCGTAACGTTTATCTTCGCCAAACTCCTTAAACTCTATTCCCCATTGAACAAGAAGATTTTTTCCCGCACGTTCGGCGAGATCATGAAGTTTGTAGTTGCTTCTAAACTCTTCTTTCGATTTAGCCGGTCGGAAATCCAGCTTTTTCATATTCTCCCGCCATTCCTATTTACTAAAACAACCGTCGTTATCGCACAAATTAATTTCTGATTGGAAAATAATTTATAATTACGCATAAAACAATGTAACCTTCACCGAAATCGGTTCGTCTTTATGATAAGAAAATTAAATGCTTGAGCAGCCAAGATATCGATTCTTAATTCAGCAATACAAGAACAGAATCTACACCTACTCGCTTTACATGCTGAAAAACAAAATGGACGCGGACGACGTAACACAGGAAGTCATGATCCGTATCTGGAAAAATATTGACGGCTTCAATGTATTCGCGGCTAAGACGTGGATAATGAAAACAACGCACAATCTTTGTATCGATTACTTGAGAAAAAGATCGGTTGCATTAAACAGAGAATTGGAGATTAATGAGCTGGTTGAAGAGAGCATCGAAGCGGACAGGAGCGAAGAAAATCCTTATTTAATAACGCATATAAAAATTATGGCGTCAAAAGTAAAAGAGGCAATTCAGCGATTGCCGGAAAATTTAAGAAGCGTTTTTGTTCTTTACGAAATTCAAGGTCTGAAATACAAAGAAATCAGCAAAACACTCGACATGCCGTTGAACTCGGTAAAAGTTTATCTTCTGCGGGCAAGAAAAAAACTGCAAGAGAAATTAAAAGGTTATGAAGCGTAAAAGAATTTTTGATTTAACCGAAGCACAAAAAGACAAAATAATTTCTGCGGCGTATGGAACCGGCTCTTTGTCGGACCGGCTGATTGTGCGGCGTCTTATCTTTTCAAATGAGGAAGCGGAGAGACTTTATTTATCATACAAACAAACTGCCTCAGAAGTAAAACAAATTGCCGAGGAGGAATGTCCGTCCGATATTTTGAAAACCGTTCAACACGAGACCAAGCGCGTACTCGAAAACAAAGGTTCGTTCATGTCCGATCTGTATTCGGCGGTTTTCTCGCGGCCAATTGTTTCCGCGGTTACAACCGTAGTGTTGATCGCGTCAATCGTAATCGCTTTAATCGTTAACAGACCGGTTCAATACAATTATACTCAGGCGCAAATAATAGATGCCGATAGACAGGCAAGAGAAGCATTTTTAATTGTTGGAAAAATTTTAAAGGAAACCCACGCCACTCTTCAGAATGATGTTTTGGGTGAAAGAGTTTCTAAGCCGCTTAATCAAAGCATAAGAATTGCAAACAAATTATTTGAAGGAGAAAAAAAATGAACCCTCTAAAAGTATTAGTTGTCATGCTTTTTGTGATGAGCATGGGGCTTTTTGCCCAGCAAAAGGTTGATTACTCAAAAGAACCCGGCTACTTTGACTACAGCAAATTTCTACCGGCAAAAATCGGAGAACCCACAACTGAAGTTAACCTGGAAGAACCGCTTCTTAAGATGGCGGGACAAATGGCAGTTGATAAGAAAGAAAATGTCGGCAATATGATTTCCGCACTTAAGCTTGTTAAAGTGAATGAATTTGAAACTGAACAAAAAGAATCTCCTGAGATGCAAAGCGCCATTGAATCCATGGATAAAGATTTGCTGGCAAAACAATGGGATCGAATCATCAAAACAAAAAGTAAAAATGATTTTACAAATGTTTATGTCAAATCTGGCAGCGATGGAAAATTCATGGGCTTAGTCGTCACTTCTCTAAATAAAAACGGTAAGGCGACCTTTGTAAATATAGTAGGACGAATTGATTTGGAAACAATCAAACAACTTTCAGAGCAATTCAATTTTTCTACCGGTGAAAAAACAAAAGAGAAGGTAGAAAAAGAGAAAAAGTAGTTTGCAAGCATTAAAAACCTGAATCCCCTTTGATTAGAAAAATTTTTTCTGGCAGAGGGGATTTTTTTGCGATTTTCTACGAAACCTTTCGTTATCTCGTA
Source organism: Bacteroidota bacterium (assembly GCA_021820065.1). Lineage (GTDB taxonomy): Bacteria > Bacteroidota > Ignavibacteria > Ignavibacteriales > Melioribacteraceae > Fen-1258. The sequence continues at coordinate 124,694 of JAKAEE010000001.1, forward strand.
AGTCTAAACTTCTGTAGAAAAAATCCGGCAATGGGAAAAAGTGAAAAGGTCGTCTATGAAAAATATTTTACTGGTTGTGTTAATATTGTTAATGCCGTTAATAGCCTTCGCGGCGGGCGGTGCCGGCAATCAAAAAGTTGTACTTGCATACAAAATAAAAGATTTGAACATCGCTCTCGATGGAAAACTAACCGAGTCCATTTGGAAAAATCCGGCGGTTAAGGAATTTGTTCAACGGGATCCGAATGAAGGCGCTCCTGCTACGGAACCTACAGAAGTTTGGGTCGCTTACAATGAATCGAATCTTTATGTTGCAGCGCGACTCCATGATTCCCATCCGAATCTAATTGATGCAAGCTTGGCGCGCAGAGATTCGCGAATCAATTCCGACTGGTTTACTCTTTATATTGATCCCTACAACGACAAAAAAACCGGTTACTACTTTGCAGTTAATGCGGGCGGTACTCAGAGCGACGGCGTTTTATATAATGATAGCTGGGATGATGATTCGTGGGATGGAGTATGGGAAGCAAAGACAGCAATCGATTCGGATGGTTGGGTGGTGGAGATGAAAATTCCTTTTTCTCAACTCCGATTTAATTCATCCAAAGAAATGACCTGGGGTGTAAATTTCGAACGAAATATTAAACGCAATAAAGAAGCCGATTACTTAATTATGGTTCCGAAAAAAGAAAGCGGATTTGTTTCGCGTTTTGCATCGCTCGAAGGGCTGGACGGAATTCTGCCAAAACAAAGATTGGAAGTCCTTCCTTACATTGTTCAGAAAGCGCAATACCTTGTTCACGATGCAAACGATCCGTTCTACAAATCAAATCAGTACAAAACAACTATCGGCGCAGACGTAAAAATCGGTTTGGGCAGCAACTTAACTTTGGACGCAACATTCAATCCGGATTTTGGTCAAGTCGAGGTTGATCCAGCGGTGATTAATTTATCGGCATTCGAATCTTACTTCGACGAAAAGAGACCGTTCTTTGTTGAAGGCAACAACATATTCATGTTTGGAATCGGCGGTGCAAATAATAATTGGGGATTCAACTTTGGCTTGCCGGAATTATTTTACACAAGACGAATCGGTAAAGCTCCGCATGGAAGTGTTACTTCTGCCGATTATGTTGATTATCCAAGCGTGACAAATATTCTTGGCGCAGCAAAGCTCACCGGAAAAATTGATGAAACAATAACCATCGGCGCCATGAGCGCGGTTACGGAAAGAACGTTTGCAACTCTATTTAATAACGGAATCAAAACCGCGCAGCAGGTCGAACCCCTCACACATTACGGCGTCTTCAGAGCAAAGAAAGAAATTAACGGTGGAAATCAAGGACTCGGTTTAATGTTCACAACCGTTAATCGTGATTTGAGCGACGCAAACTTAAGTTCGCTGCTTGCGCACAACGCTTACACCTTTGGTTTCGACGGATGGACTTTTCTTGACAAGAAACACGAGTATGTGATCACAGGAGCTTTTGTTGGTTCATACGTGAATGGAAAAAATAATTTTTTAACCAAGCTTCAAGAAGAGCCCCGGAGATATTTTCAGAGACCGGACGCCCGCTTCGCAAAACTTGATTCGAACAGGACTTCTCTCGCCGGGTATTACGGCAGAATAATGCTCAACAAACAGAATGGGAATTTCTATGTCAACTCTGCGCTCGGGATTGCAAGCCCCGGTTTAGAATACAACGATCTCGGATTCCAATGGATGGCTGATCGAATCAATGGGCACCTTGTGTTGGGTTACAGATGGTTTGATCCAGACAGCACATTCAGAAGAAAATATATTTACGTCAGTCACGCGCGCAGTTATAACTTTGATGGAAATTTAATCTCTAATTTTGTCTGGTGGAGAGTTGGCGCAGATTTTATGAACTATTGGGGAATACAGTTTGTCGGGAACTATTCATTCAAATCATATAGCTTTACAGCAACACGAGGCGGACCGTTGGTGGTTAATTCGCCGCAATATGAAGTTTCGCTCTCCACAAACTCAGACAGCAGGCAAAAAGTCATTCTTCAAGCAAACGCCGTTTATGCGAAGGATGAAATTGGCGGCGTTGGAGTTGGTGGAGAAGTTGATATTGAGTGGAGACCAAATTCGCAAATTGATTTCAGCATTGGTCCCTCGTTTCAATATAATCATGATACGCGCCAATGGGTTGGAAATTTTTTCGATCCGACCGCGGTTAACACATATAATAATAGATACGTCTTCGCGACCATCAATCAAAAAACTTTAGCTGCAAACATTAGATTGAATTGGACTTTCACGCCAACGCTAAGTCTTCAGTTATTCATGCAGCCGTTCTTCGCCGTGGGAAGTTATAACGACTTCAAAGAACTTGCTTGCCCCGCGACTTCCGATGTAAATTTATACGGCGCTGACGGTTCAACTATTAGTTACGATCAAAACAGCAACGCTTACAATGTCGATCCGGATGGAAAAGGTCCGGCGCCGGTATTTCAAATTTCAAATCCGGATTTCAATTACAAATCGTTAAGAGGAACTGCGGTGTTGAGGTGGGAAGTGTTGCCCGGTTCAATATTTTATTTCGTGTGGTCGCATAACCAAGCCAACTTCGATAATCCCGGCGATTTTAATCTCGGCAGAGATTTTAAAAACTTATGGCGCACCGATGGAGACAACGTTTTTCTCGTCAAGTTTTCATACTGGTTTAATATGTGAACGCGATGGTCTGTATCTGCGCAAGTGTCGCGTTAATTACCTTCGCCGGATTTTTCATACGAGAGATAACTTAAATTATCTATTTCGGCTCATCAAGAATTGATTTTTGTTCCCTCGTTAAGTAGATTAATCGTCAGAAAAGCTCCCCCTCCGAAAATAGAGATAGATTTTAATATAGATTTTCCTATTCTCTATCGATTGTGCTCATAAATCATAATTCTCTTTATGACTAAAACCGAACCAGACCGGTATTGTGTTTTCATCAACAGCCCGCGTTTTTCTTTCAAAGGTTTTTTCCTTCTATCACAAAAAGATACAACGTTTCAAAAAGCCGTGGTTTATTCATCCGGTTAGAAGAAGGTATGACAAGAGGGTGCTATGAAGAAAATGGTTTGCGCATTAATTATTTCGCTGGGGTTTAGCACGCTACTCCATTCTCAAAGCGCGATAAGGTATATCGATTCTACTTTTGCCGAAGTACAGACTTATACAAATCAAGTGTATGCCCCGGCTCCGCAATTAACGGTTCCATATCTCAAAGACACAAGTTTAATTGAAGCCGCTGATCCACACATTCCGGTTTTACTGATACATGGAACGGCAGATACAATTGTTCCTTTCGGACTTGGATCGCCGTTCCAGGTACCGCCTCTATCAGCAACATACGGAAGCCAATTGATCGACAAACGACTTGCCGGTTTGGCTTATCCGCATGAAACATATTTTGTTCAAGGAGAAGGGCACGAATTCTACGGTGTGGTAAATGGAAATTGGAGCCCCGCGCCAAATCAGTATTGGTATATTATTGTTGATAAGGTTCGCGATTTTCTTTTTGATATTCATAAACCAATTGTATCGTTCAATCAAACTATAAACGGCGCTCAAGTTACGTTTACGAACAACAGCACTAATGCAATTGCATGGCACTGGAACTTCGGCGACTACGGAACCCGCGAACTCATAGAAGCAAACCTTGCAGACGAGGAAAACCACATTGATTGGATTGATGCACAACTTGATCAAATTAAGCAAATGGGAATCCAAAACTACCTGACAGAGCAGACTGATTAAATTATCTGGAAGATACGATGCTTGCATAGATAAAATGAAAGGATGTGTTGTGACAGAAAAAGATCAGAGATTATGGGGAGATAAAAAAATAATTATTAACAAAAGGAGTAATATAAAATGAGCAAACAACAAAACATTATTGTTTGGTTGATTGGAATCTGCATTATGTTCATAGTGATGGTTGCCCCTTCGGTCGTTTTTGCACAGCAAGAGAAAGTTAATTCAAGCTATGGTCCTACGAACCAGACTGAAACTTTCGATCAAATCAAAGCCGAGCGCATGGCAGTTAAAAATGCGCGCGCAAAAGAACACATGGAATTATTAAGCTCCCGGTATGACCTTTCAAAAAAAACATCTACAGATATCTTAATGTCAGGAGGTAAGCCTATCCCTGTTGGTCCAACAGCTAAACTTATAGGAGTAACATGGGAACAACTTAACAAAATGACACCAGAGCAAATCAAAGAGAAGGGATTGTTTCCTTACAAACCCTTACCTTTTGCTGACCACAGAGAGGGAGGCATGCTTTTCCCGGAGATGATCACAAAATCTTTGCCTCGATTAGTTCGTTTTGATTTAGATTTTGATTTGCCCGAGTGGATTCTACCGGATCCAGTCCCGGCTATTTACCTAACAACTCGTCCCGACCTTGGCGATGTAGCAAAAGGGCGATTAATTACAATTAACAATTACTATGAGATATTTAATGGTATTCTAAATCCCAAACAACTCGAGGGTCTTAGGCTTCTTGTTACTCAATTTCCCCAACAACAATTCAACGCAACTGAGGACCGACGTACCGACCGACCCGACGGCATGCTGGGCGTAACCTGTTTTGACTGTCATGCTAATGGAAATACAAACGGAGCTAATCATCTTGTTGGAGACATTCGACCACAAGAATTTAGACACCGTATTGAAACTCCTTCCCTGCGAGGAGTAAACATCCAGCGGCTCTTTGGTTCTCAGCGTGCTCTTAAAACAGTGGAGGACTTTACAGAATTCGAACAGCGAGCGGCTTATTTCGATGGAGACCAATGTATGGCTTCTAAAAAAGGTATTAATATTCTGGAAAGGGGTTCCCAGGTACATTTTATGGCGGAATTCCTAGCGTTACTTGATTTTCCTCCAGCTTCCAAGCTTAACATTTACGGTAAACTTGACCAGAAAAGGGCTACCCCAAGCGAACTACGCGGTGAGGCACTTTTCAACGGTAAAGCTCAATGTGCATCTTGTCATCCCGCACCCTACTACACCGACAACAGTATGCATGACCTTAAGGCTGAGCGTTTTTATAAACAGGAACTAGCAAATTGGATGATGATGGCACATGATGGTCCCATTAAAACGTTTCCCTTGAGAGGTATCAAAGACACTCCACCTTATATGCACGATGGAAGGTGTTTTACTCTTGAGGATATAGTTGAGTATTTCAATCTTGTTCAACAACTTGACTTGAAATCCGAGGAAAAGAAAGATCTAGTTGCGTTTCTCAGGCAGTTATAATCCGGTTATTTAATCGCAACTTGAAGGCACAAACGACAAAGTCCGTGCAACATTCAGGCAGGCCGCTTTTCGGATACAAAGAAACTTGTTCTCTTAAAATAAGAGAGGAATAAAACGTTAGAAAATACTTTTATGTAAATGTTACACGAAATAAAAAAATATTTTTGTCTTGCTGGTTTGTGTCTTTGCTTATTTCAGAATCCGATTCTGCCGCAGCGTCTTACCAACGACGGCTGGTCCGCACAAATTTTCTATGTGTCCCAGGCAACAATAAACATTTACGAAACTCCTTCCGCCGAGGCAAAGGTTACCGGGCATTACGTTTATCTTGAAAAGGTTTTGGTGTTAATTGATAATGGCAACACGAAACATTTTGCCGATCCGGCAGGCAGGTTTGGGTGGCAGAAAGTTCTTTATCCTAAAAAAGGTTATGTGGAAGATAAATTTCTAATCACCACTCAAAAGAAATTAGAAATAGATAAAAAGTATGGATACAAAGAGGAGATCGGCACCGACGGCTGGCAATATGAATTTAGATTTTGCAATAAGGATTATTCGTTTGTTAAAGGGCTTCCGGGTTACCAATCGCAAAACGTTGGCATCGTATCCAGTGGAGAAAAAGTTTTGACAATTGCCGACGAGATTAACAACAATAAAGTGTGGACGAAAATACTTTACCCGTTTGACGGTTATATTCTTTCACAGGACATTCTTGCAGACGTGGGAGATTTATACGTCGGCGTTGGCGGGCTATACGGCATCTCTCAAATTCCGTACGAAAAGAATTTTAAGAATTTAAAAAATCCGTTGGGCGGATTTTTAGAGTTCTCAAAAACAAATTGGCGGCTGGGTTTCAGAATTGGATACAGCTATGCCGAGTCAAACATCTCAACTTACATACTTAAATCAAACCTCCTATATCTTCAGATTCGTTACAATCTTATTAGTGTGTTCAATAATCATTTAAGTGCATACGCTGTTGCAGGCGGATGCTACTGGTTCTCAAGTTTTCAAAACACAAAATACCCAACATTAACTTCATACTTCCCGCTGGAAAAAGATAGCGGTCCCGGATACCTGGCCGGCGGCGGATTAACTTACACGCTTTACAATTTTTTCATAGACGTTCAATATTTCTTATTTGGCTCGCGGATGGCTGTCTTCGGAAAGGAACCATTGCCCGGCGAGTTTAGCAATCAATACAAATTGTACCCGGGCGGCAATCAGGTAAACGTAATGTTTGGATATAGATGGATTTTTTAGGAACGGAGTTATGAACTCGGAAATTAAACTATCAACACGTGTTAAGAAAATTGGCGCTTTTGTTTTCGTCATAATCTTTTCGTTTTTGATTGGATGCACCAAAGAAAATTTTGTCGAGCCGGTCGATCCGTTTGTTGATCAAGATCTCAAATCCAACCCCGATGTTTTCACAATTGGGCAAGGCAATAGTGCATTAAAAATTAAAACGAATCCCGCAAACGTAATCAACACAGAAAACGGTGTACGAATTAAGGGGACAATTTTTGTCGAGAATTCTAAATACGGAGATATGCCTTTATCAACGGGCGATTTTGAGCTGGTTAAAACCGGTACCAACAATTTTTATTCAAATATAACCGGCTTTTCGAAGGTTCAATTACCTCATGAAGGACTCTTAAAAGATTTACAGATGGTTGGATTGCCGGCTGCGGCATTGGGTTTCAAAAAAGGGAGCGACTTTGATACGGGAGCTTTCAACTGGCCGGTAAATCCCGACCATTATTATTTCTATTACGAAAACACCGACAACAATCCGTTCCAAGCGGAGGTAACAAAATCTTCTTTCAAAAACATAAAGAAGATTGCTATTGATCCAACCGATCCGTTTACTTTTTTCACTTGCGATTTTACCGGAACAAAACTCGGCGATCTTTCAGATGTTGGGTTAGCGGTATCGACACAAGGTTTAATTCCTTTTGATCCGCTGGTTAAGCTGGGCAATATTCGGGGGTTCAACGGCAATCTTTATTTTACCGGAACTATACCACTGCAATCTTACCCAATTGCATTTACCGGCGAAGCTTGCCTTGCATTCAACTCCGGTGATCCAAACGGCATTAAGAATTTCTTCTCGGGAAATAATACAAATTTTAAACTGGGATTGAACGGACAAGCAACTTTTGATAACACCGCTCTTGATTGGTTAAATGTTCAGGTTGTCTTGGGGCAAGCAACTTTGGTTCTAAGTGTAAACCAATCCGGTGATACTGATATTCAATTTGCAGGAATGCGCGAACTACCTCCATCTACACCGAGCGATTTTCTATACCAAATTATCGGGCAAGACTGGAATTTCCTCGATTATCTTGTTCCGATTCAACAAAAGGAAACTTTTTACGGAAGGATCGGCACAAAACTTTCCGATTGGAAATTAGGATTCAAATCCGAATCAAGCTTAAACCTGCCAGGCAATATTCATTTAGATATGGGAAAAACCCAGCTTGAAATTTCTTCTTCACAGATGTATTTCTTGGGAGAAGCCGTTGTAGGCGGACTTAACAGAGTCGGCGTTGAAGGTTATGCAAATAAGAACGGCGACTTCAAGCTGACCGGCTACGGCACAAGCAGTTTGCATTCCCACGCAGGTAAACTCTCTATCGGATATTACCTTGGAATAACCGTAACAGTTCAGTACGAAAACGGCAATTTTACTTTTACGGGCGACTTCAAGTTCAAAGGTGAAGCATGTGTTACAATTGCAAAACACGATTTCTGCGCAAGCATTTCCGTTTCAGGTAACGTTACAATTTCCTCCGATGGATCGTTCAAAATTTGTTTTTCTATCGGCATCGGAAAACTTGGTTTCGACGTCTGCGTCAGTTACGACCGCAACAGTAATGCTGTTGGCGAACTATTCGATCAGACAATGACTGCAACGGAAATTCCGTTAGAACAGGTTCCTCTTGAAAATAGATTTCCGGCAGTTGAGTGCGATGCGGGACAAATTAAGTAATTTTTTTTGAATCGCGGAGTGCGGCTATGTTTAAGAAAATATTTTTGATGATTTCTGCTTTGGTGATCTTCGCGTTTTGTTTTTCGTGCAACAAAACCCATGAAGAAGATTATACTTATTCGATTGATCGGGTGTGGTGGACCGACAGCATTGATACAAATCAAGACCATTATGTTCAATCGAAGCGACTTAATTTTGATTTGCGGATTCAAGAGAATGTAACGCGCACCGTGAACGCGCGCGTTTTTTATAAGCTGCATGATGCATCAAGTTTTACTTTCTATGCTTTCTTGGGAGAACACACAGCTAACGGCTCCGATTCAAAAAATCTTTTTTTCATTCCAATCGGAAACCCAAATAAAGAATTGCCGAGAGGAAACTATGATTTTAAAATAGAAGTTTATGAAGCCGGTAACACGCGCATTGAAGCAACCACCGGTCAAAAAGACAGCGTTCTTCTCACTATGCAGCGCTTCGAGCAGTCGTCCAATGATAAGAACTACTCTATCAACGTGCGGTGGTCCAATCAGTTTGACCGAAGCAACAACTCGTTTTGGCGTTACGCAAAACTTATTCTCAACGTTGATGTTGACGCGCCGCTGACAAAAAATGTTTATGCAAAGCTGTACTATAAAAAGAGTGTGGAGACTGTGTACAAAATCTATCACGAGTTTCCAAACTTTTCAATTTACGATCAGAATGTGCAAGATACGGTTTCATGTTTCGTTGGAACACCGACCATTGAACTTGAACACGGTACGTATGATTTCAAAATTGAATTGTATGAATCGGCAAACAATATTTTAGTCGCACTGGCGGATGAATCTACGCCTGAACTTAACGATGTGAAATTCGAATCTGAAAAAGACGACTCATATTTCTACACAATTTCAAAAGTGTGGTGGTCGGATCAGGTTGACTTAGACGGCGACACTTACACACAATTTCGGAAACTCAATTTTGCTGTGGAAGTTGACAAAAACGAATCGCGCACAATTTTCGCAAAGATTTATTACATGCCTCCGGATACATCCGACTATTTGAAATACGATTCGACTGCTAACTTTACTATTACGGGAAAACTTCCAACCAACATTTACAGTTCCAACATCGGGTATTCTATACAACTGGATAGCGCCAAGTACAATTTCTTGATCTCAATTTATGAACCAACGGCAGATACGGTCGAAGCTTTTCAAACTTCCGTCAGCAGTTCAACCGACACGACGATGGCAAATCAAAAATTTGAAGTTCTCACTCACGATATAAAAAAATGATACAATCTTGCTCAAATATTTTAAAAGTGTTTTCGATCTTGCTGCTGTTTAGCGCGGGCATTTTGAACGCACAAAAAAATCAAGAGGAGCTATTTAATGAAGCTTCGTCATCTTTAAATCTGGTTGTGGATGAATCCGGCGACGTTCTATTTCCAAAAGAATACGCAGATGCCGTTTCGCATTATCAAACCGCAGTAAAGTATAAAGAGAAAAGTAAATCGCCCGCTGATATTCAGATAGAATTGGAAAAGGTGATAAGTATATTAACCAAGATAAACGATTCGGTTGAAGAAAGATCTAAAACATTCGGAACGGTATTAATAGCGAGGCAAACCGCTGTTGAATCCAGCGCCGATAGGTACGCGATAAAATATTGGAATGCCGCCGAAGATAAATTTATGAATGCAATTGAAGATCATTCGGATAACGATTACGAAGACGTTCAAAACGCGATTCCGCCTGTGCTCGACAATTACTACAACGCAAAAAAATATGCGGATTTTGCAAACAACTTGGCGTTCCATTGGACGCCGCTAAATAATGCAAATGCATCGTTGGCAAATTTGCTGGCACCGTTAAGTTATTTGCATGGTGCGGCTAAGTTAGATAAGATTTTAGAAAGCATTTCCGGCGGCGAAGATATGGATCAAATAAAAATTTCCGTTGATGATGCCTCTGCGTTGTTCAACAAATCTACAGAGAACGCCAAGAAGTTTTCCGGCAGGTATTCTGGTTTATTGCGAATTAGAAAAGACGCCGAGACCGCCGGAGCTGAAATTTATGCCTCGGATTTATGGAATGCCGCCGAAGAAATTCTTTCTGAAACTGCTTTGGCGTTCGAGAAAGACCGGACCGAGCGCGCCGTCGAATCATCCCTAGATGCGGCATTAAAATATCTTGAAGCAAAACATCTTGCCGTTAGAAAACAAATTCTTTCGAAAACGGATGAACTTATTCGGCTTGCGGAAAAAGAAGACGCCGACGAATACGCTCCAAAAACTTTTAACGAAAGCAAATTTTTGGCGAAATCTGTTACTGACATGATCTACAGCGACGATTATGATTACTCGAATCTAAAAAATCTTGCAGCACAAGCTGAGGCGAAAGCTGTTCTGGCTATAAATGTCTCGCGTACAATTAAAGAGGTTGATTCCAATAAAAACTCTTGGGAAGATTTAATTCTTGCATGGAACATTTTTGGAAATCGCGACAACATCGCACATGAAAAGCAAACCGAATATGCACTGCCTGTAACAAAAGAAGTTGGCGGCGCTGCACAAACAAAGAGAATTCCTTCCGAAGTTGCCGGCATATTTAATCCCAACGAAGCTGAGATTCTGGAAAGCGGTGACGAAATTATTTTACGCATAACCGGCATAAAGTTTCAGTGGCTTGGCTACTCGCTTGACGATAATGCAGAGAAGATTTTGGACAGAGCAATTCAAGTTCTGAAATATTTTCCTTCTTCTACTATTACAGTTGCCGGACATAACGATTATGTTGCGGCTAAAATTTTCAATCAAGAAATCTCTCAGAGAAGAGCCGATAACGTGCGCACATACATTTTACTGCATTCGAATATTGATCCCGATAGAATTGTCGCTGTGGGATATGGAGAAACCCTGCCCATCACAAATGATAAAACATTTGAAGGAAGAGAAAAAAACCGGCGGATAGAATTAATCATCAAATGAAATTCGCTCATAAGTTTTTTCTCTCTGTTAAAAAAAGATCATAAAATTTTCTTCTCCAAAATTAAGTACAGAAGAGCCGAACGTCCACAATGCTTGACATAATATCCGCTTTTAATTACTTTGCACTCACTTTATGAAACAGAAAAAAATAAATACTAACAGACAGACGTATATACTAGAAATGTTTTGGTGTCCCTCGGAGCTACTTGTTAGACGCCGGGTGTTAACTACTTAATATTCGAAAAATATTTTTTAGTTAATCCCGCCAAGGCGGGATTTTTGTTTTATAGCTCTCCTTTCGGTGCAGAGTCGGTAAAAAAGAAACCTTTACAACAATAGTTTTGTTAGCCAATTACCTCTAATGTTCTGGCTTACAAAATATCTATAACTAGCGTGGAGTCTCGGATGATTAATTTTTCCAGAATCTTCTCCTCAAAACTACTTGGCGGATTTTTTAACGGGTTGCTGATAGTCTTTGTTTTGAACGCAACTACTTTCTCTCAAAATTCAAATCTTGTTAGAAGCAAACACGGAATGGTTGTCTCAGCAAGCGAAATCGCTTCTCAAGTCGGCGCAAAAATTATGGAGAAGGGCGGCAACGCCGTTGACGCCGCGGTTGCAGTTGGATTTGCGCTGGCAGTTACTTATCCGTTCGCCGGAAATATCGGCGGGGGCGGTTTCATGGTTATTCATTTAAAGAATGGAAAGAATACCACTATTGATTTCCGGGAAAAAGCGCCGCTTACCGCAACAAGAGATATGTACCTTGACAAAAACGGTAATTATGTCCCGGCATTAAGTCAAGAAGGAACAACATCTGCCGGCGTACCCGGAAGCGTTGCCGGATTAATTTACGCTCTCAAGAAATACGGAACGATGCCGCTTGTAAAAGTAATTCAACCCGCTATTGAACTGGCAAAGAACGGATGGAAGCTTGATTACAAAACTGCAGAATCATTCAAAACTTTTTTGCCCGACTTTAAGAAATATCCAGCTTCATATAAAATATTTTCTAAAGACGGCGTTCCATATCAAGAGGGAGAATTATTTAAGCAGACAGACTTAGCGAGTTCTCTTGAGCTCATAAAAGAAAAAGGAGACGATGGTTTTTACAAAGGAAAAACGGCGGAGCTGCTTGTTAAACAAATCAAATCTATGGGCGGATACATTTCTCAAGCAGACCTTAATGAATACAAACCCGTTGAGAGAATTCCTGTTGAGGGAACATACCGCGGTTACAAAATTGTATCAATGCCTCCTTCCAGTTCCGGCGGAATTGCTTTGATAGAAATGCTGAACATTCTCGAAAACTATCACTTCTCAAAAGACGATTGGGGAAGCAGCGAGTACATTCATAGACTTGTTGAAGCGATGAAATACACTTACGCCGATAGAACTTTTCTTTTGGGTGACGAAGATTTTTTCAAAGTACCAAAGAAAGGTTTGATATCGAAAGCATACGCAAAAACAATCTTCGATAAAATAGAAGAACACAAAGACGAAGCGGTTCCTTCCAAAGAAATAAAGGCGGGCAACCCGCAAAAATTTGTTGAGAGCAACGAAACAACTCACTACTCGGTTTACGATGAAAACGGAAATGCAGTAAGCGTTACAACAACTATAAATTCCGCATTCGGTTCCAAAATTGTTGTTGACGGCGCGGGATTTTTGTTGAACAACGAGATGGACGATTTCAGCGCCAAGCCGGGAGTGCCGAATCAATTCGGTTTGATGGGAACGGAAGGAAACTCAATCCAACCGGGCAAGAGACCTCTTAGTTCTATGACACCCACCATAGTTTTAAAAGATGATAAACCGTTCATCATCATCGGTTCGCCGGGCGGTTCAAGAATCATCACCACAGTGCTTCAAGTAATAATGAATTGCGTCGACTTCGGCATGAATATAGCCGAGGCAATCTCGGCTCCAAGAATTCATCATCAATGGATGCCGGATGAAATCTTTTATGAAAATTATTCCTTTCCGAAAGACGTGAGAATTAATCTTGAGAAGATGGGTTACAAGTTTGAAGATGCTAATCTAAAATTTACAATTCTCGGATTAGCGGAGGGAATAATGATTGACAATGGCAGTCATATAATTTTTGGCGCATCAGATCCAAGAGGCAGCGGGGCAGCGGTCGGTTTCTGATAGATCAATAAAGCAATAATACATATCAAATTATTATTTCATCTATCTATATAAGAGGAGGATGTATGTGTAGTAAATCTATAACCTATAAATGGCGGACGTTTGCGGTCTTTCTTGTTTTGTTCGCGTTTTCATTTGGGGTAAAAGCATTTGCTCAGGGTTCGGGAAGCATTAAGGGCGTTGTTAAAGATGCCAAAACCGGCGAGACTCTGCTTGGTGCAAATGTTACCGTTCTCGGAACGTCTATCGGTGCAAATACCGATGCAAATGGCGAGTATTCTCTTAAAGCTCCCGCCGCTCATTATCATGTTCAATTCAGCTACGTCGGTTATAAAACTGTTCGGTTCGATTTGGATGTAAAAGCCGGCGAAACAGTAACTCAAAATGTTGCAATGCAAAACGACTTGATCGGCACTCAAGAAGTTGTTGTGTTGGGAACAAGAGCTCAAGATAGAACGGTTGTCAATTCCCCGGTGCCGATTGATGTTATCACTGCAAAAGATATTGAGCAATCGGGCTTTACACAAACAACGGATTTATTGAAAGCATTGATTCCATCTTATAACGCACCCGAAGCCAGTATTACAGACGGTTCAGATCATGTTCGCCCGGCAACTCTTCGCGGTTTAAATCCAGATCAAGTTTTGGTTTTAGTTAACGGAAAAAGAAGATACACAAGCGCATTGGTAAATGTTAACGGAAGCGTTGGACGCGGTTCTTCGGGTACAGACCTTAATGCAATTCCCGCATCTGCTATTGAACGAATCGAAGTTCTGCGCGACGGTGCATCCGCACAATATGGTTCCGACGCTATTGCCGGCGTAATAAATATAATCTTGAAAAGTAAAAAAGGATTTGATGCTTCAGCATCTTACGGCGAATACGTAACAAGCGTACCTCGTGGCTATTCCGAAGCTGAGGGAAACATAGCGGGTGAAACTGCGGCAACATATTCGTGGGATGGAAACAATCAGAACGCAAGTATAACTGATGGTTTTTCAAAAATTGTTCACCTTGGTTACGGCTTTGATGTTAACGGCGGAATAGTTTACCTTAGCGGCGAATACAGAAAACATAATTTTACAGATCGCGCCGGACTTGATCCCCGTCCACAATATTTTACAGTCAACGGTCAACCCGATCCACGCGAAGCTACTATCGGAAGACTCAATCACAGATTCGGTGATGCCGATCTCGAAGATCTTGGCATATTCGTAAATAGTTCAATTCCAGTTACCGAAGGAGCACAATTCTATACATTCGGCGGATATAGCATAAGAAACGGTTCGTCTGCTGGATTTTATAGACGAGCTCTCGATGACAGAACCGTGCGTGCAATTTATCCCAGCGGATTTCTTCCTCTCATCGGTTCAAAAATTTACGACGGTTCAATTGTCGCCGGATTGAAAGGAAGTCTTGGTGAATGGGTTTACGATGCGGCTGAAGCATTCGGCGGAAACTCATTTAACTTCAGCGTCAATAACTCCGTAAACGTATCCTTAGGAACAGCAAGCCCAACATCATTCGATGCGGGCGCATTGAAATTTTATCAGTCAACATCAACAATTGATTTTGTAAGACAATTTGATATCGGCACCGATAACCCTTTAAACTTTGCTACTGGCGCGGAATTTAGATGGGAAAATTATCAGATTACCCCCGGTGATCCTACATCATACGAAGACGGCGGCGTAAAGATTCTCGATGGTCCTAATGCTGGAAAGCCGGCAGCAGCTGGCGCTCAGGTATTTCCTGGATTCTCTCCGGCAAATGCACAAGACCAATCACGTACAAACGTTGGCGTTTATGTCGATTTGGAAAACCAGGCAACAGCGCAATTAACTCTTGGTGCTGCCGCAAGATTTGAAAACTACAGCGACTTTGGTTCGACCGTTACCGGGAAATTAGATGCTCGTTATGAATTAGTCCCCGGCTTCGCTTTGAGAGCCGCAGTAAGCAACGGCTTCAGAGCCCCATCTTTATCTCAAGAATATTTTACGTCGATCGCAACAAACTTTATCGGTGGCGTTCCGTTTGAATTGGGAACGTTCCCGGTAAATTCACCAACAGCAAAAGCATTAGGCGCAAAAGATCTCACCGCCGAAAAATCTGTGAATCTTAGCGGTGGCGTAACTTATACCGACAATAATTTTTCTCTGACTGTTGACGGTTATCAAATCAACATTACAAACAGAATAGTGCTGACCGAAAACTTTACGGGAACAGGAATTGCAAACTTCTTGAAGTCCAAAGGCATCAACGCATCGGGCGGACGATTCTTTACGAACGCACTCGACACAAAAACCAAAGGCGTTGATATTACAGCCAAGTACGGCGTTTCGCTAGGTTCCGGAATTTTAAGATTAACAGCCGCTATGAATTTTAACCAAACAGATATTACAAACAAAGATCAAATTCAAACTCCGGCTGAATTGCAGGCAATTACTACTATTCCTTTACTTGGCAGAGTTGAGCAGGGAAGATTTGAAAGAGGTCAGCCGTTAAGCTCGTGGAATTTCCAGGCAAACTATTCCGTAGCCGAATGGAATTTTATGGCGAGAGCAGAACGATACGGAGAGATAACTCTTTTCAACAACAATCCCGTTCAAGATCAAGCATTTTCTTCTGTCTGGGTTGTTGATGCAGAAGCGGCATACAATATCATGAAGGGATTAACTCTTGGCGTAGGCGTAAATAATCTTTTCGATCAGTATCCCGACAAGGCGTTAAAGATAAACAGCTTTTTTGGAATTCTCGAATTCAGCGGCATGTCCCCTTCCGGCTTCAACGGCAGATATGTTTACACAAGAATAAATTATTCGTTGTAACATCAGCCATCTAGTTTAACAAAAGCCCTCACACAGAGGGCTTTTGTTTTAAAAAATTCTTCGCGGCAAGGTTATTCCAATCGCTTCTTAAATCTTTTTGCACTGAGAAACAAAATCGTTATACCGAAGAGTAGCAGCATTCCGGTTTCCGGAATTAATTCAAAGAACGACGCGCCTTTTAAAATAACGCCTCGCAAAATGGTTATGTAGTAGCGCAGCGGAATTAAGTAAGTAATGTATTGAATTATCTTCGGCATGTTCTCTATTGGAAAAGCAAAGCCGGAGAGGTAGATCATCGGCATCATTATTCCGAACTGAGCGACCATCATTGCCTGCTGCTGCGTTTTTGAAATCGTTGAAATAAATAATCCGATTCCCAAAGTTGAAAGCACAAATAGAAATGACGAGGCAACCAAAAAAACGAAACTTCCTCTAACACCGATTCCAAACCAGAAAATCATCACACTTAAAACAATAAGCACGTCTATAAAACCCAATATCCCGAACGGCACAAGCTTTCCAATTATCAGTTGTGACGGTTTTATCGGCGTTACGATCAACTGCTCAAGTGTTCCAATCTCGCGCTCTTTAACAATCGCCATCGACATAAGGATTGTGGTGATAATCATAAGTATCAATCCCATAATGCTCGGCACCATGAACACTCTTGTTTTCAGATCTGGATTATACCAAACACGAACTGCTGGAATGAGTGAGCCTGCGGCGGGAACTTTCATTCCTGTTCTGTCGGCATTTTCGAGCAAAATACTTTTTGAATAACTCGAAGCGATGCCCTGCAAATAACCGAACGCTATCGATGTTTTATTTCCGTCGGAACCGTCAAAGATTGTTTGCACCGGTGCGCTTTCCATGCGGTTAATTTTCTTTTCAAAATCTTTTGGAATTACAAGAGCCCATAGAACTTTGTTGCTGTTGATGTCGTCGTCAATCTGCTTATAACTTTCGACATAATCGTCTATTTGAAAATAACCTGAGCGCTCAAATTTTTCTACGAAGTCTCTGCTTGCCGCGGTTTTGTCCTGATCGAACACAGCTGTATGAACCGTGTTAACGTCCATGTTGGCGGCGTAACCGAGAACGATAAGTTGAATGACGGGCGCGAGAAATACTATTCCAAATAAACGCGGATCCCGTTTCAACTGAAGAAACTCTTTAATCATTATTTGAATTATCGTCTTCATATATATTAATCCCAACTCATCCTAAAGGGAAGAGCTTTTATATCACGCTATTTTTGATTTTTTATTGATGATGATCGAAAGCATCATTAATATCATTGAAAAAATAATCAGGTAAATTAGCTGCGGCCACAAAGATTCTATGCCGACACCCTTTAACAAAATGCCGCGAAGAACAATCATAAAAAATTTTGCGGGAGTTACGTTTGTTAGAATTTGCACAACTGGCGGCATGCTTTCTATTGGAAAAACAAATCCGGAGAGAAGCATTGACGGAAGCATTGAAACAAGCGTTGCAATTTGAAAAGCTACTTGCTGTGTATCGGCAATGCTGGAAACAATTATTCCGATGTTCAAAGAAGCGAACAAGAACAACAACGTTGAAAAGAACAGTAAAATGATGTTACCGCGAATTGTTATTCCAAAAAGAATGTAACCGGCAATTAAAATAAACGCGGCTATCAGCAAAGAAATTATTACGTAGGGAATTGTTTTGCCTACCAGCAGTTCCATAGATGTGAGAGGCGAAACGTTTATCTGTTCTATTGTTCCTCTTTCTTTTTCCCGCACAACTGAAAGTGAGATTGAAACAACTGCCGTTATTATCAAGATCATCACAATAAGACCGGGTATCAAAAAGAAAGTGGAATTCAATTCGGGATTGAACCAGAACGCCGGATGAATGTCAATCGGCACAT
This sequence comes from Bacteroidota bacterium, assembly GCA_021820065.1. Taxonomy (GTDB): domain Bacteria; phylum Bacteroidota; class Ignavibacteria; order Ignavibacteriales; family Melioribacteraceae; genus Fen-1258. The sequence goes on from JAKAEE010000001.1 coordinate 142,820, forward strand.
AAGCTTTCCTTCCGATTACCGCCAATGTTTTGTTCTGAAGCTTCTGAGAATACGACGCTGTGGCAACGGTAATGTAACTATTAATTAGAGATGCCGTGTTCGCATCAACTCCGTCAATCAAGATTTGAACTTCGGCATTTTGCTTGGAGTACAATTTCTTCGACAGATCGTGCGGAAAAACAATTACGCATTGCGCGGTTTTTGTATCGAGCACTTCTTTGATTTTACTTTCGTCTTTAATGTAACCGACGAGATCGAAATATTCAGAACTAGTTAGAGACGCAATAAAATTCCGGCTGTCCGCAGATTTGTCCTGATCGTAAACGACCATTTTAATGTGATGAACATCGAAGTTGATTGCATAACCAAACAACACGAGCAGTATCAACGGGAAGATAAACAGAACGTAGAGCATTCTCTTGTCGCGTTTCAGCTGTCTAATTTCTTTTAGCGCAATTGCTTTTATTCTGTTAAGCATTTTGTTTCGTATCCTTATCAAGAAGGTAAATGAAAACATCTTCCAGCGTTGGAACTATTTTATCGATACGCGACATATTAATGGAATTGTTATCGGAAAGAATCCGCTTGATCATCTTTCTTCCCTCGTCTTCGTTTTTCACGCTCACGTGAATGTAATTACCGAAGATGGAGGTTTCGTCAACCCATTTTTCTCTTGACAAAATATCGAGCGCGTCAACCACTCTATCGCTTTCCACTTCCAAAATAGTGTTAGTCAAATATTTTGTTTTCAATTCTTTCGAGCTGCCGCTTGCAATAATGTTGCCTGCATTGATCAAAGTTATCGTGTTGCAGAACTCGGCTTCATCGAGATAGTGGGTTGTTACAAAAACTGTTACGCCGCTTTGCGAAAGTTCGTTTATCAAATCCCAAAAATTTCTCCTCGAGATTGGGTCAACGCCGCCGGTAGGTTCATCAAGAAAAACTATTTTCGGTTCGTGAATAACTGCAATGGCAAGAGCAAGCCGCTGCTTGATTCCGCCGGGTAATGACGCTGTTAATAATTTTTCTTTCCCTTCGAGGTAAGCAACTTTCAGAACCCACTTTTTTCTTTCTGCAAGTTTGTTGTTGTAAAGTCCATAAACACCGCCGAAGAAGTTTATATTTTCTTCAACTGTTAGATCATTGTAAAGAGAAAACTTTTGCGACATGTACCCGATCTGTGTTTTCACTTTATCGGGTTGGTTCATCACGCTGAATCCTCCGACCATTGCGTCGCCGGAGGTCGGTTCCAAAATTCCGCATAACATTTTAATCGCGGTTGATTTGCCAGCGCCGTTTGCGCCCAGAAAGCCAAAGATTTCCCCTTGCTTAACGTTGAACGAGATTTCGTTAACGGCGGTAAAGCTGCCGAATTTTTTTGTCAGGTTATTTACTTCAATTGAGTTCATTGCTTAACCAGTAGATAGAAGTTAGGAGTTAGAAGATAGAATCGCCGCTGAATATGAATTCAGAAGTTTTCCAACTTCATTTAAAAGTTTTTTTAAATTTTCCGTATTCGCGTAACCTAAATCATTAGCTAAAATCATGTTATAATAACATTCCTCCAACGAGCCCTCTGCTATTTTAAAGAATCTTTCTGCTGTCCCGAATTCATTCTATATACTATCTTCTAACTTCTATCTCCTGCTTTCCGTAAATCCTTCTTCCAACCGATTTATCCAAACGCACCTTTGCGATTTCATAATCGACAAGAGCGTTGCTGTAACTTGTCTTCGCTTGAAGAAGCGCCGCTTCCGCATCAATTAAATCTGTGCTGGATGCAACTTGGGAGTTATACTTTTCCTGCGTGATTCTATAGTTTTCTTCTGCTTGATCTACACTTAACTTTGCAACATTCACTTTGTCGAACGATCTTTTGTAAGTCAAATAGTTTTGTTGAACTTCTATTTCAACAGCATCTTTCAATTGTGATAGAGCGGTTTCCGCTTGTATTTTGTTCTGTTCCGCAATTGAAGTTTGCGACGAAGTGTAGCCCCAATTCCAAACGTTCCATGATAAAGTTACCCCCAAATCCCAGGTATCTTTAAATTCATTCACAGCCGGCAAAAATCTCTGATTCGGTTTGCTGTAGTAATAATCTCCGACAAGAAATATTGAAGGGAACCACGCCGATTGAGCCGCGCGAAGACTTGCCGCGCTGGCATTAACGCGGTAGTCGAGAGACTTCAATTCGTTTCTATTATTCTTTGCTTCGTTAAGTAAATCTTCAATCTTAAGGTCAACAACGTTTGCCGATAAGTCTCCGGCGTCTATTGTTGTTTGCGAATCCAGTGGCAAGCCGATAGTTTGATTAAAAAACATCCTTGCAATATCAAGCTGGTTGTCCGCTTCTATTTTTTGAAGCTTCACCGAAGAGTGCTGAACTTCCAGTTTTAGGAAATCGTTTTTTGTCGCCAATCCGTTCTGCATAAAATTCTTTGTGTCATCAAGATGCTGTTTAATCTGATTCAAATTCTCATCGAGAAGTTTATAGTACTGTTGAGCTTTGTAGTAATTCCAAAAAGCATTTTCAATTTTGAAAGCGGCTTCGTTCATATCTTTTTGATAATCCGAATTTGTCGCTTCATAATTTGATTCGGCTGCATTTTTTACCGACCACAATCTGAATCCGGTGAACAGCGGCTGCTGAAGACTGAGTTTGACGGAATAATTATCCAAAATCACCGGTGAAATTTGAATTGGCTTCGGAGAGAAAGGCAAGGTCACTTCGAACGGGGGAATGTTGCTTAACCGCATGTAGCTTGCGGATAAACCAATTTGCGGCAGCAACTGTGAATTAGCCGCCGTAACTTGTGCAGAAGCTCCAGCCAATTTCGATTGTGAAATCTTTAGGTCTTTGCTGTTCTTCATTCCAATTTCCAAACTTTCCTTTAAAGTAAGTTTTTGAGTTTGCGCCGATATGCCCGCCGTCATCAACAAAACAATTACAAATATTTTTTTCATTTTAATTTCTCTTCAATTTTTTTTGATTAAGAAGTTGCCGATTCGCCGATTAAATGGATAAAAACATTTTCAAGCGAAGTTGGAATTATTCTCTGATCCACCATTTGAACGCCGTTCTCAATGAGCAGTTTCTCGATTGCACCGAAATCCTCTTTATAATTATCAACCGCCACATTCAGCCGGTCACCAAACATTTGAACTTCGTAACCGCTCTTTTCTTTTAGAAGTTTATAAGCCGAGATAATTGGCGAACAAACTATTTCAACAATTGATTTGTTGATGGAAGATTTAATGTTCTTGGGCGTGTCAAAACTTAGGACCTCGCCATTATTCAAAAGTGCAACGCGGTTGCACCGCTCGGCTTCATCCAGGTATGGTGTTGACATAAAAATTGTTACTCCGTCCTTTTGCAAGTTGGAAAGAATTTTCCAAAAGTCGCGGCGCGATACGGGATCAACGCCGGTTGTTGGTTCATCGAGAAAAATGATTTTCGGTTTATGAATTAATGTGCATGCGAGCGCGAGTTTTTGCTTCATGCCGCCGGATAAATTATCGGCAAGTCTGTTCCGAAACGGCGTCAGTCGAGTAAACTCCAGTAGCTCGTTTCTTCGCGCTTGATAATCTTTTACGCCATGAAGATCGGCAAAGAACTCTATGTTTTCGTCTATGGTAAGATCACCATACAAACTAAACTTCTGTGAAAGGTACCCGATATGTTTTTGAATTTTGTTTTTATCTTTCACAAGATCGAAACCAAACAATTCCGCCGAACCGCCCGAAGGCGTTAACAAACCACAGAGAAGCCGAATCGTTGTAGTTTTGCCCGCACCGTCAGGTCCAACCAATCCAAACATTTCTCCAGGCGCAACGTCAAGTGAGATTCCCTTGAGAGCGGAAACTTCTCCATAATTCTTTTTTATGTTATTTATTTTTATTGCGAATTCCATTCTTGCCGTCATTTTTATTTAAGATTAATAACCGCATCTGCCGGAACGCCATCTTTCAATTCAAGATTCGGATTCGGTATGTGAATTTTCACGGCAAACACAAGCTTAATTCTTTCATCTTTGGTTTGAATATTTTTCGGCGTGAATTCAGCGGTTGGCGAAATGTATATCACCTTGCCGGTAAAGGTTTTGCCCGGGAACGAATCAACAGAAACGTTTGCCTCTTGACCAAGCTTAACTTTTCCCAATTCTGTTTCCGATACATAAATTACAAGATCAACATAACTCAGGTTAGATAACATTACTAATGATGAAAGCGGCGAAGCTGATTCTCCCGCTTCAATAAACTTTTTAACCACAATCCCGCTGATGGGTGCCGTAACGTAAGAGTCGCTGATGTTTTTTCTAAGAAGATCTGCCGCGGCAACCTGCCGGTCGAGATTTGCTTGGGATTGTTTTATTTCTTCCGGCCGCGCAAGATTTTTAATCTTCTTATAGTTCTCGTTTGCGGAACTAAACTGCGCGCTGGCGACGTCGTATTTGGCGCTAATGTCGTCCCACTGTTGCTTCGTGATCGAGTTAGTCTGAAAAAGTTTTTCGTTTCGTTTTTTAGTTGCTTGAGCCAATTCAAAATTTGCTTTAGCTTGATTTAGAGCTTCTTCGACCTGCATTACGTCCTCGGTGCGTGCACCCTGTTTGAGCAATGCTAATTGCGCCGTTGCTGCATCAACGGCAGCATCCGCCTGCCGAAGTTGAATTGCAAGCAGATCATGATCAATTATCATTAGCGTGTCCCCGGCGCTAACATTATCGCCTTCGTTGACAAATATTTTTTTAACCTGCCCGCTAGCTTTAGCTGAAACGGTTACATTAGTTGCCTCAATAGTGCCTGAAGCTTCGATACTGTTTTTGTCATTTCCGCTGCATGCATACAATAGTATGACGACAGCGGCTAAGAATACCGCATTTAATTTTTTCATTGTATTATCTCGCTGATAGATTTCTTAAAAAGTTTCGCTCCTTTTTCCGTAAGGATACCGCTCATCAGAATTTGAAATGTTATTTGTGTCGCTTGTTTTACTGAAAAATTATTGTTTAAAATAAATTCAGGGTTCACAATTGAGCGAATAGATGAAAGGAATACCGTCATTATTATTGGTGTCGGATAATCGGCAATTAATCCCTCTCGTTTGCCCTGTTCAACCACTTTGGTGATATTTTTGTTTATCATTTCCGTCCTGAATTTTTCCACCTCATTCCAAAGAGAAGGAAAATGAATGCGCAAATCATTAAACGTTTTTTCGCTTATCCTGGAAAGATTTTGTGTCATCAGAAACACAATACCAGCAAATTTTTCAACCGCGTTTTTATCGCTGTTCAAAATGGGCAGTACATCCTGTTGCCTTTTTTTCATAAACCGCTTCATGATTGCTTCAACCATATCATTCTTAGATGGGAAGTACTTGTAAATGGTCTTTTTGCTAATTCTAAGTTCGGACGCGATTTCGTCCATAGGGGTTTTATAAAACCCATCCTTAAAAATCCTTTCTTCCGTTAAATTTAGAATTCGTTCTTTTTCTTCCATTGTCTGCTCGCGAAACTGTTTTTGTTTTTTCGGTTTCCAATATAGCTTACGGAAACTCCTTTGTCAAGAAAAGTTTCCATTGTTTCCCAAAAAATATTTTTGGTTTTTACGACTGTGAATTTCTAAACGGGCGGATGGTTATGGCTTGATTCCAACAAATCTAACTACAGATCCCTTTCCTTCATGAAATTTTCCTTCGTTTAACTCAACAATTTCTTTCGACAGTTTGGCAAAGTCTAGCTCTATAAAATCATTGACAATGTCTTCTAACGAATAAAGCAGTTCTTCCTCTTTCGGTCCACCGGAATTATAATTCAACTGATCTTTGTCGAAAGATTCCAAAATAATTCTGCCGCCGTTTTTTAGCGCCCCTACCGCCATGTGGTACACTTTGTTTCTAAGCGGTTCTTCTAGATGAAGAAAAATCAGAGCTACCGCATCATAATAATTCTGTCTGCACGAATAACTGGCGAGGTCGTTAACAGTATAATTAATTTTTACGTGCTTTTCCTCCGCCAGCTTATCGGCTTTTTTCTTTCCTTCATAACTCGCATCTACAGCGTCAACCTCCCAACCAAGCGTTGCTGCATAAACCGAATTTCTTCCCTCTCCTTCACCTAAGAAAAGTATTTTGCCTGGCAGGATCTCATTCAACTCGCCTTTAAGAAATTCGTTCGGACTTTTTCCGTAAACATATTCTGTTTCGGAATACCGTTTGTTCCAAAATTCGCTCATAATCTCAAAATTTGTTTTGTCTAAGATAAGAATTTGATGCTCATTTTTGCATTTGTTATTTTAAACACAGATAATCTTAAGGCCGCAACGTGATACATACGGAAAAAATAATTATTGTCGGCGACCGCGTTCTAATTAGGCCGGAAGAAAACCTAAACAAAACTCACAGCGGGCTTTATCTTCCTCCCGGCGTTCATGAAAAAGAAAAAGTTCAGGGTGGTTATGTAATTAAATCGGGACCCGGTTACCCGATCGGAATGCCGATTGATGATGATGAGCCCTGGCATGAAAAGAAAACAACGAAGTATATTCCGCTTCAAGCAAAAGAGGGAGACTTTGCTCTCTTCCTCAGAAAAGATGCAATTGATGTCGAGATAGAAAAAGAAAAGTTTGTTATAGTTTCTCAACTTGCCATTTTGCTGCTTTACCGAGACGAGGATCTTCTCGCTTAAGCCATCCATTTTCCACCTAAGCACCGTATCCGAAAAAGGATTGAATTATTAAGAACACCGTCCTTTAGAAAGAAATGTCTTTCTTAGAAAAAACTATCAACTTTCACTAATCAGTAATTCTTGACTATTGAAAAATTTCTAATATCTTTAAGTCAACTATTATAGACTTATAATGAATTTACAACCCTTACCGCCAGAACCGAAGCCGCGGTTAGATTCAGAAATGGTTAATATTATCTCCGAAGCCGACAAACAATTAAACTATCTCGATGGTGTTTTTTCTGTCTTACCAGAAACCCATTACATCCCTGCGGTCTTAACGATTATAGAATCAATCAACAGTAACAAAATCGATGATGAAGAAATCTCTCTACGAGATTTTTTTAAAGACTGTATTGGTGATGGCTCCGAAAAGGCAAACAAAGTTTTAAATTACACGACCGCACTTCACGTTGGCAAAAAGTTGATAAAAAATGTTTCGAGCTCATCGCATATTATAAGGTCGGTGCACAAAGAACTAAAGACGGGAACGGATCGGGGAGAGTACCGCAAGATGCCGATTTGGGTAGGGCAGCAAAAAGATAACTTGGTTGATGCAAGATATATTCCGCCGCCACATGATGAAATTCATGCTCTAATGAATGATTTGGAGAATTATGTTGCGTCCGATATTTCGTACCCGGTTGTTGTTAACGCCGCATTAATCCACGCTCAGTTTGAAATGATCCATCCTTTTTCAGAACGAAACGGTCTTGTGGGAAGAATTTTGTCTGTGCTTCATTTGTTGTGGAAGAAAAAACTGAATCTGCCCGGACTCCAAATTTCATCACAGCTTCTTAAGAACAAACTTGAATATTTTGATCATCTGGAAAATTTAGAGAGAACAAAAAATTGGGAGGCATGGATAAAATTTTTTATTAGGGCAGTCTCTTCTGCCACACAATCCACGCTCGAACTAATAAAAAGAATTGTAGCGCTTGAAGAGCGCGACTATCAAAGAATCATCAACAAAGAATTTGCTTCTTCCTTTTCATTAAGGTTATTCGAGCTTCTGCTGCGACAGCCAGCCCTAACCATTCCTTTTATTACAAAAGAACTAGGTTCCAACAAGCAGACGGCAAATATCCTAATCAAGAAATTGCTGGACGAAAATATTTTAGAAGAAACAACAGGCAAACAACGCAACAGAATATTTGTATATAAAGATTATTTAAATATCTTAGAAGCATAGCTCAACGCAACTTCCATAAGAAATCACAAAACAAAGAGGTTCGTAATGAAACTAGTTCAAGAATTCAAAACTTTTGCGATGAAAGGCAATGTAGTGGATATGGCGGTGGGTATCATAATCGGCGCGGCTTTTGGAAAAATTATCACCTCGCTTGTTAACGACGTTATTATGC
>JAKAEE010000098.1 GCA_021820065.1 Bacteroidota bacterium
TTATGTAATAAGAAAAGTCGGAATACCCCAAGATGATAGGATTCAGCCTTCAACAAATTGGATTCAGTTAATTTCTGCGGATGGAAGGTTTGATTGGACAGTCAATCAATCGACACCAAATCCTTGGGGAAGTGGACAATTGCCGGTCTTCAAGCAGTTATTAGCTGACAGGAATAACGGCCGTGATGATAATGATTATATACCATTTTCGTATGGTGGATTACCCAGTCCACAGCCAATTCATTTTACAGAACAAGCCGGAATGCCGGTTCAGGATATACGTTTTCATGGTGATGGGAAAGATGCATTCCGAATGGATTATAACCAGGTATTCTCACCATGGAGTAATCCCAATGATCAGCGTGCAGCAAATCAAACTACACCATTTGGTTTTGAAATAACAAATTTTAGTAATGGAGTGTTTACGTTAAACATTTATGTTAATACTTCGGTAGATGCTTCTCCAGCTAAGCCACAAAACTTACATTTTACTGGTACAGATCCTAACCATCCATCGCTTGCTTGGGATTTGAATTCTGAATCTGATATTTCTAGTTATAGAGTGTATCGTAATTACGATAACTCTGTGAACTGGGATTTAGCAGGCACAATTTCTCATCCAACTAATACTTTTATCGACTACGCAGTTGATTATACCAAGCCTATATGGGCAAAATCTGTAAAGTATTATGTGAAGGCAGTTGATAATACAAGTAAATCATCTGTACCAAGTAATCAGGTTGAAACAAGTGGTTTTATGATCGTTCCGAGCATTCAATCGCAAAATTTTGCAGTAGCTTCGTCGAGTGATGAAGTAATTCGTGATTTCGCATTAGTTTCTAATTATCCCAACCCATTTAATCCAACAACAACTATAAACTATCAATTACCACGAAACGGATTTGTCACAATAAAGGTTTACGATGTGCTTGGAAAAGAAATAGCAACGCTGGTCAATGAGAATAAATCTGGTGGTTATTACAATATTAACTTCGATGCGAGTAAACTTACAAGCGGTGTTTACATCTATACAATAAATGTAAACGGATTTACGCAATCAAAGAAAATGTTGCTGATGAAATAATTTTACTGGGGAGACAGAACGTCTCCCCTATTATTATTTTTTCGTAACCTTTCCATGAAGAATCCTGAATAAGTATCCATCCAAACTTCTGTGCGTTTTCTCTCGCAAGATTTGAAGCATCGTCATAATTCCCATCTATTATATATACATCTGAACCGAGCGACTTTATGTTATCGAATCTTGATTGCTTTGTTCTCCTCGGCATGTAAGCAACGGATTTGCAACCAATTTGCTTTGCCGTCCATGCAACACCGCGTCCATGATTTCCGTCCGTTGCAGTGACCTATGTTAGGTCTTTTGTTTTCTCTTTTATTGATGATTCTGTGAAGATAGAATACGAAAGTTCTTTATCGGTGACACCGAACATCTCAGCAAAAAGTTTTGCAACGGCATAACTCGCACCTAAAACTTTGAAAGCATTCAAATCAAGACGGCGTGATTCATCTTTTAGCCAAATCTTTTTTATGCCGAGATGATTTGCCAAACCATGGAGTCCGATCAAAGGAGTCGGTTCATAATTTGGAATTGATTTATGAAACGTGTGAACTTTCTCTGTAGCATGAAGATCAAAATTTTTCGTTAAATCATTGTTGAAATATTCAACTTTATAGTTTTCCGTTAAGCGGATCATTCTGTTTTTTCTGAAACCAGTTTTGCTTTCTTACCCATGTATATTCCATTGTAAATTCAAGTTACTAAAAAGGTGTTTATTTAAGCAATTCAATAAGCTATTTTAAATAAAGCGAAAAAATAGGCTTCGCAGAAATGATTAAGCTTTACACAACAACACTCCGCAGCAAAATTCTGCTTGGATTTATGGTTATTCTTATGATCATGTTTTTTGCCGCGCTGTGGAGTATTTATAATTTCTACCGCCTCAATGAATCGATCAAGCTGACGATGCAGGATAACTATACCAGCATTATTGCCGCCGATAACATGGGTAAATCGCTCGATGAACAGCTTCAGGGCATTGTGATAATGTACAATCAAAGCTTTGAAACGGGCTACAATCTTTTTGAAAAAAGCAAACTGGATTTTTATTTCTGGAGTAACAGTGCCGGCACCGCAACTTCTACGGAGAACGAAAAGAAAATTATCGACACACTTAATGCCGAATATCAGAAATTCATAAAAGATGTTAATGACAACATTGATTACAGTATTTACATTGCGAACAAACGGCAAATTCTTAGAACCGATTTCGTGCGGTTTGTAAACGAAGTGCAGAACTTAAAAAGAATCAACAATGCCATTCTCGATATTAATCATAAGATGCTCGACCGCGCCGTATCAAGAGTAAAAGATATTACTAAAACAGCGACCCTATTGATTCTTGTAATACTGTTTGTTGCAATTGCTATCAGTCTGGCGTTTGGCTCACAATTCTCGGATTACATTGTCAAGCCGATAACCACTCTTCGGCAGTCGGTTACTCATATTGCCGAAGGACATTTTGAAGAAAGAATTGAGATAGATGAAAACGCCGATGAAATATCCGCGCTGGCAGAAGAATTTAATAAGATGAGCGAGAAACTTCAGGTGTATGAACAGCTCAATCTCAATAAAATTTTGTACGAGAAAAAGAAATCTGAACTAATTATTGAGAGTATGAATGAACCGGTTCTGATGGTTGACGAGAATTATAATGTTCTTCTATCGAACAAAGCTTTTGATGAAGCGTTGGGCAAGTATGCAAGGAACAAAAAAGAAATAAAAAAACTGCTCACTCTGAATCCTTCCACAGAAAAGAATCCAACACCGCTGCAGACTGTGTTGTTTCAGAAGGAAGATATTCTCAACATTAAAGATGTAAGCGGTTCACAAAAATATTATAAGTTAATTGCGGCTTCGCTGGAAATGCCGGAGACTAAAACAAAAGGAACGGTTGTTCTGTTCAATGATATTACCCGGTTTCAGGAGTTAGACAGAATGAAATCCGAATTCATTGCAAAAGTTTCGCATGAATTGAAAACGCCTCTCACATCCATGGGTATGGCTCTTGGAATTTTGGAAGACGGCGTAGTTGGCAATCTAAGCGAGCAGCAAAATGAACTTATGCTTTCTATGAAAGAAGATTTTGAAAGACTCAACAGACTGGTTTATGAAATTCTGGAACTGGCAAAACTTGAAGCCAATATCGGGAAAATCAGATTCGAAAAATTTGGAGCGCGCAAACTTGCCGAGCACATTTCCAAAAAGTTTTCTATTCAAGCCAAAGAAAAAAAGATTAATCTCGAAGTTGAAGATAAAAGTACTGATGTTATGATTTACGGAAGCTATGACAACATGATTAGCGCTATGGAGAACTTGGTTTCAAATTCGCTTAGATTTACACCGTTGGGCGGAGAGATTAAAGTTAAACTGTTTCCGCAGAACGGAAATCTGATGATAGAAATTTCCGATACCGGCATCGGCATCAGTCCCGATAATCTGAAAAAGATTTTTGACAAATTCATACAAATAGACGAATCGGCTCCCGGCAGTCTTGGACTGGGACTTTCCATAGCAAAAGAAATTATAGAAATTCACAACGGTGAAATAAAAGCTTTCAGCGAGCTTGGCAAAGGAAGCATTTTCCAAATTAAAATTCCGGTCGCGTAAATGTACAAAGGCAGAATTCTTGTTATTGACGATGAGATTAACATTCTAAAAACAATTGAGTTGTCGCTCTCCTCGCACGGTTATTCGCCCGAGACGTTTCTGAATCCTCTGGATGGAATTAAACGCGCGCAAGAAATTTATTTTGATTTGGCTTTCATAGATTTAAAAATGCAGCCGGTAAACGGAATTGCGGCGCTTGAACAATTGAAAAGTGTTTCGCCTGAAACAACCGTTGTTCTGATGACCGCACACGGATCGATCGAATCCGCCGTTGAAGCGATTAAAAAAGGCGCTTACGATTATATTCAGAAGCCGTTTACTCATAAAGAGTTTATACATATCGTGGATCGTGTTTTCGATCATCACAAGATGTCGAAAAAAATAATCGGGCTAACCTACCAGCTCGATGAAATGATTTCAAAAGAAAATTTTGTTACGCAGAATCCGGCGGTTAAAGAAATTTTGAAAACCGCGCTCAATGTTTCCGACGGCGATATACCGATTATGATAGAAGGAGAAAGCGGCACCGGCAAGGAAGTTCTGGCGCGGTTCATTCACGAGAACAGTAAAAGAAAAGACAATCCGTTTATAATTATTAACTGCGCCGCTATTCCGGAAAATCTTTTTGAAAGCGAATTGTTCGGTCATGTTAAAGGCGCGTTCACTCACGCAATCAAAGATAGAATCGGAAGAGTAGAATTAGCCGACTCCGGCACTGTATTCCTCGATGAAGTCGCCGAGATTCCGAAATCTATGCAAGTGAAACTTTTGCGTTTTCTGCAAAGCATGGAGTTTGAAAGAATCGGCGAAAGCATTTCGCGTAAAGTTGATATCCGTCTCATCAGTGCAACCAATAGAATTATTGAAGACGATTTAAGAGACGGAATTTTAAGAGAAGACTTTTATTATAGAATTGCCGGGGTCAGACTCAAACTTCCCCCGCTGCGGGATAGAAAAGACGACATACTGGTTCTTCTCGATCATTTTGTAAAGAAGTATTCGCACGAACGAGAAATCAAATTCTCCGAGGATACTACAAAATATCTTGTTGAATACGACTGGCCCGGAAACGTGCGGGAATTTGAAACGGTTATAAAACGTCTGCTGATTTTCGCTAAAGATAATTTCGTAAAATCCGATTATCTACCAACGGAAATTCTAGAAACTAAAACGAAACAACCAGCAGAAACTTTATCGAGAATGGAAGATTTGGAGAGACAGCACATCTCGGAAGTTCTAAAAATTGCTACCAGCAACAAAGAAGCCGCCCGCATACTCGGCATTTCCGAAACAACATTGTGGAGAAAAAGAAAACTGTACGGGCTTTAACTCACCTGTTATTTCATTTTGAAATTTGTTTCTAACGGATATTTCAAATATTTTGAACGCATTGCAAAATGCAATGGGGTATTTCATTTTTAAATTCGGTTTGCTTAGAAATATAATGAGTAGTAAGAAAAAGGCTTGATTTTCCTCTGGAAAAAAAGTATTTACGCCTACTAAAATTACGGCACACAATTTGTCAACAACATAAGTAACTTAATTAACCTTATTTAAAGGAGTGTAAAATGAAACAATCTGCTTTTATTGTAATTCTTTTCTTTATTGCCATGATATTTGCATTTGGCATTTATGAATTCGGTCTTGGCAATCCGGCAAATTTCAAAGATGCAGCAAGAGAAGTCCCGCTCGGTCTTTTGGGAATGGTTTACGTTGGCGGTCCTCTTGTATCTCTTTTGATTGGTCTTTCAATTATGGTATTTGCTATTATTATTGAAAGAGCGCTCACATTAAGAAAAGCAGCTGGAAAGCAAGCGATTCCGAAATTTTTCAAGAAAGTTGTTGATGAAATCAGAAGCGGTCAAATAGATACTGCTATTAAGTCTTGCGATTCACAAAGAGGTTCAGTTGCCAATGTATTGAAAGCAGCTTTAACCCGTTTTCAGGAAGTTACGGCGGGCAAATCTACGGTTGATCCTGAAAAGAAATTGGTTGAAGTTCAACGCGCAGTTGAAGAAACAATGATGTTGGAAACCCCGCTTTTGGAAAAGAATTTAATTGCCCTTTCAACCATAGCTTCTATTGCAACAATGGTTGGTCTTCTTGGAACAGTTATCGGTATGATTCGCGCATTCAAAGCTCTTGCACAAGCAGGCGCTCCTGATGCTATTTCTCTTGCAACCGGTATTTCAGAAGCTTTGATCAATACCGCCGGCGGATTGTTTGCCGCTATTCTTGGTATAGTTGCCTATAATTTCTTCGTTAATAAAGTAGATAATTTTACATTCCAGATAGATGAAGCTAACTATAATGTAATGCAATTATTAAAAGAAAAGTGAGGTAATTAATGCCGCGCATTAAAAAGAAAAGAGTCGCTGTTCGAATTGACATGACTCCGTTGGTGGACGTGGCATTCTTGCTGCTTACCTTCTTCATGTTAACTACGCAGTTTAAGCCACCGGAAGAAGTTGAGATTGCATTACCACTTTCACATTCGGAGATCAAACTTCCGGAATCTAACACCATGACAATTAGTGTTGGTAAAGACGGAAAATTGTATCTTGGTTTCGATTCAGCAATAATGATGGAAAGAATGTTTGGTCAGGCCAACAGACTTCGTCAGGCAGTTGAAGTTAAGTTGGACGCATTGGGCGACATGCTTATCAAAGCCAGAATTTCCAACCCCAAACTTATTACTATTGTTAAGTCGGATGCTGACGCAGAATATGGTGCAGTTTCCGATGTAATTGATCTGCTTCAAAAAGTACAAATTACCAGATTCAATATGGTAACAAATTTCAAAGTTGATAAAAAAAGCTAATATAATAGGAGTTTAATATGGCCGGTGCAGATGTTGGCGGCGATAGCGGCGGACACAGAAAGAAAAAAGGTAAACGGAAACAACCCAAGAGAATGGCTATTCGTATCGATATGACGCCATTGGTTGACGTTGCGTTTCTGTTGTTAACCTTTTTCATGTTAACCACTGTTTTTCGTAAGCCACAAACACTTGAAATAAATCTTCCTCCTGACCCGAAAGCTCAGGTAAAAATGGCTGAATCTAATTTACTCACAATTCGATGCGATGAAAATCTGGATTTGTTTTGGAGTATTGGTTTTGAACTTCCTCATAAATTTAAATTTGCCGATTTGACCAAAGTCTTACAGGAAAAGCAAAAAGAAAATCCGAAATATGTTGTGCTAATTAAAATTGATCGCAAAAGTAAATATCATGCTATGATCGATATTATTGATGCTCTGAATCAAACTAACCTTGGCAGATTTTCATTTGCTCCAATGACGGATATCGACAAAAAAGAAATGTCCAAAGCAACCATTTAAGTCTGGAGAGAACAATGTCACAAACAATTGCAGTAAAGAACGAAGGGGTTTACGGAGCGTTTGAATTAAAACAACTCTACCCCCGTAATTATGCCGTCGGAGTGGCGATTGCAATTTTTCTCCACTTGCTTGGTATCGGATCTTATTATTTTTATCAAGCTATGACCAAAGAAGATTCCGATAATATACCAACAGTAAGAATTATGAAATACAGCGAACTCGGTCCACCACCGTCAATTGCAAACGAGGCTCCGCCTCAAATTGCTCTTGCGGCACAAGTGGCTCCACCAACTGTTGGCGTACCTGTTCCAGTTCCGGATGAACAAGCACCGCCGGAACAAACAATTGCAACGCAACAAGAGATGAGCAAACAAGCAGCGCCTGCTTTAGGCAACGATGTTGGAACCGGCGCCGCGCAAATAACTCAGGATATTAAGATTGAACAACCTACTGACGACCCTGATATGAACGCTTTCGTCGCGGTTGAAAAATTACCGGAAATGGTTGTTGCTGCAAAACCGGATTATCCTGAAATTGCAAAACGTGCCGGTATTACCGGTAAAGTATTTGTAAAAGTATTAGTCGATAAGGAAGGCAAACCCAAGAAAGCGGTTGTCATTAAGACTGATTCCGAATTGTTCAATCAATCTGCTGTTGAAGCGGCTATGAAATCGGCATTCACTCCGGCACTGCAAAACAATCACCCGATTGCCGTGTGGATTGTATTACCGTACCGCTTTACTCTTGCGGACCAGCAGTAATGCAGAGTGTAATGATGTACATTGGTTATGCTGCGGGAGCCGTTTTTGTTTTACTTGGGTTAGGAATATTGTTTACGAACTTAATGCCCTCATACTTGCCTGTTCAGTTTAAGGTAATGATGGGGGTTGTTCTTATCTTGTACGGACTATTCAGAATTATATCAACGTTATT
>JAKAEE010000099.1 GCA_021820065.1 Bacteroidota bacterium
AAATAAACTCCACTTGGCATATTTGTTCCGTCAAACTTGACTTGATAATTCCCTGCCGCTTTTTCTTCGTTGACTAATGTTGCAACTTCACGGCCTAGTAAATCATAAACCTTCATTACAACCTTGTTGGTCGAAATTGAATTTCGACCTACTGTAGAGACCGAATAATTTATGGTTGTATTTGGATTAAACGGATTGGGATAATTCTGGCTAAGTGAAAAGTTTTTCGGCATTTCATCTAGAGCTGCAACGTCCGTTCCGCCATCTGTAGTTGTAAGCGCTAATGCCGCTAGAGTACCTATTCCAAGTTTAGCGCATCTGAAAAAATATTCCGCGTTCATCTTATTGAACTGATCGGTTGTCTTGTGGTAATACGGAGAAAAGTCCTGATCATTTTCAATCAGTCCTATTGCGCTGTAACCCCTTTCCCAAAATGAATATTGGTCGGAGGCATCCGTGCCCGGATTTACAACATTGACCAGAACTCCGAGTGCATAAAGAGTATTAGTACTTGTAATAGTAGTAGCGAGCTTGGGAGAGTTTGCAACATTTCTCACATGCAGATCAACTTTATAATCTCCATCGCTGTCATATCCAATCATATCCATATTTACAACGCCGATAGTGTTTGGACCTTGTTTCGAGATATATAATCGACTCCCAAATAAACCCAGTTCTTCTTCATCAAACAATACAAAAACAATTGTGTATTTCGGCGAATAATTTTTCAATATTCGCGCGGCTTCAAGAACGGCGGCTACTCCGCTGGCATTATCATCCGCGCCCGGTGACGGGGATTTTGGACCAGAATTAATCTGGCTATCGTAGTGGGCACAGATAATGTATTTTTGCTGCGGCTCGGTTGAACCCGTAAGCGTTGCGTAAACGTTTCTGCACGTGGCACCGTCATCTTGATTAACAACGGTATAACCGTAAGACGTTAGTTTTTGTTCGATATAATCTGCGGCAGAAATATTTCCCGGCTCGGATGCATAACGCGACAGGATTGTTGTTGGCGCCCCTTTAATTGTAGTCTGAACATCACCGGAAAGTTCTTTGACTATCGTAGAAAGTGAATTGAGATCAACACTGTTAATGATTTGGTTTACATTCTGATCTTGCTGGCTATAAGATTGGGTGAAAAACAACAACAGCGTAGCAACAAGTAAATTTGTAAAATGTTTCATTTTACCGCCCTCAAGTTTGGTAGTTGAAAGAATAATTTATTTGTTTGAACTTTGACTACGCTAATAATAATATTTTTAGTGCTAACGTAACATGCTTTTTTACATGCCTTTCATTTCTTATCAGAACTTTGTTTCATTGATTGAGTGATTAACGCTCTTGCCGATAACCGCCATTAATTAAAGACTTATTTTATTTCCAATAAGATCCAAAAAAAATTTTTATAACAAATGTATTAATGCTGCTACAGTGAAAATATTTTATAAGTTGCAATTACCAAAAGTTGACTAAGAATACTTGCTGTAAAAAAGTAACCGTTATGTTTTAAATCTATCTTGAGTTTATAACTCGCTCTCATAACAATTAGAAGCAATATTATCAGGATAATTATTCCAACTGTATATGTACCGAGTCCCATAATTGAAGATACTCTAGCTTCATCCTGTTGATCAAATCCTCCAAAGACAAGAGAAAAAAAACGGAGTACAAATTGAAAGAATAAAACTATGTATGCATATATTGTTGAATACTTCTCAAATACTAGGAGAGATATCAAAGCCAGCAATATCGTAAATGCAGGTCCGCCAATACTTACGTATAAATTATGACTTTCATTTAGATAATGTCCGCTCCTGGGCCAAACATAGTTTAGACTATATATCATATCATTACCTAGAATCTCTCCTACAATCCAATGTCCAAATTCGTGAAACAGATAAGAGAAATAAGCAATAGGAATAAACAGTAAATAAAGTCTAACTAAATTTTTCTTATCAACATTCATAACTTTACCACGTTTTATTGAAGGTATAACGCTCTTGCCGATAACCGTTCGCTGAAAGTTTACCCGGCTCTGACGGGCAGGTGGAAGAACGGTTAGGCACGATTTCACAATTTAAACTCATTCAGTATTTCTGTATATTTTTCTATAATAATTGAGAACATTATGAATAAACCAAAATTTTCCTTAGATAAAGCTCAAAAAGCGGTTGAAATTTCCTCAAAAATTGAAGGGCATAAAATTCCAAGAAAAAATGCTGCTAATTCTAAGAGAATTAAAGCCAAAGTTAAAAGTTGATGTCTATCATACTCGAATCCCAAAGGTAATGCCGATACGGAAAGATTTTTTAGGACATTCAAAGAAGAAGTTGTTTGGTCCAACTTGTTTGATAAAGTCGAAGATGTCAAAAGAGCTGTAGAAAACTTTATTACATTTTACAATAATGATTATCCTCACTCGACACTTGGTTACGTTAGCCCTATTGATTTTATTAAACAAAAGAATCATAAAAAGGCAGCTTAAAATGTCTCTACACTTTTTACATAAAATGTGTCTTGATTTTGGGTGTGCATTACAGTCCCGTGAAGATGGACTGTAGAGTTTTTTTCTAAGGTCAGGCTTCCATTTATAACTCCGTTCAAATGTAAAATTTTACCTTGTATAACAGTGACAGGACCTTCTACCATCCCTAGTATTTTGGTGTCTTCATCGATGATAAACGGTCCCTCAATTTTATTTGAAATGACTCTCATAAGTCTCTCCATAAATTCGTTTTAATTATTAATTCCCCATTCTCAATTCTCAATTAAATTAACACAGCTTTATACCCGTAACAATGCAAACCAGATTTTCCTTCGTCCTGTATTTTGCGGAAGACAAGTTTTACTTTTGAGCCGATCTCAACTTTGTTTACATCGCAATCGGTTATCTGCGCTGTAAGACGAACGCCGTCGTTCGAAGAGCGTCCTTCGAACAATTCTATAATCGCTACAACGTATGGTGTTTCTTTGGAAAATTTATCCGGTCCAACGCGAATGATTGTAAACGTTAAAATTTTTCCTTCTCTGCTCAACTGCACAGTTTCAAAAGTTTTTGATTTGCATTTCGGGCAAACCAATCTCGGCGGGAAAGAAATGTTACCGCACTGTTTGCATTTGCCCGCTTCAAGACGGTATCGCTGGGCAACTTCTCTATGATATCTCGGACTAATCATACTGCCTCCAATATGTGAATTACACAACTTGCGCCGGAACCGCCCATGTTTTGGGCTAACCCGTACTTTGCATTCTTAACTTGACGTTCGCCGGAATTTCCCGTGAGCTGTTCGTACAATTCGATAATTTGCGCAACGCCCGTTGCACCAACCGGGTGCCCTTTTGATTTTAATCCCCCGCTTGTATTGATTGGAATTTTTCCGCCGATTGCCGTCGATCCGTTTTCCGCCGCGGCGCCGCCTTTTCCTTTTTCAAAAAATCCCAAGTCTTCGGTTACAACAATTTCTGCGATGGTAAAACAATCATGCACCTCGGCAAAATTAATATCGGATGGTTTCAGTCCGGCTTGTTTGTACGCTTTCTCAGCGGCAACGGAAACGCATTTAAGCGCGGTCAAACTTTCTCTGCTGTGCAGCGCAATCGTATCCGATGCTTGCGCTGATGCAACGACTTTCACGTACGGCCTTTTAAGTTTCTTCGCGTAATCAACAGAGCAGACAATCACAGCCGCGCCGCCGTCGCTAACAGGAGAGCAATCAAGCAGCCGCAGCGGATCGGCAACCATTGTTGCTTTCATCACTTGCTCAAGCGTTACAGGGGAACGGAACTGCGCATTCGGATTCATCGAACCGTTCTTGTGATTCTTCACCGCAACATGTGCGAGCTGCTCGCGTGTGGTTTTATATTGATGCATGTGCGCGCGTGCAATCATCGCATACAAACCGGGAAAAGTTATTCCGTTGTAAACTTCATACTCTTGATCAGCGGCGGTTGCCAATGCATCAGTTACGTCTGCACCGTCTGTCATCTTCTCAACTCCGCCTGCAAGAACAATTTCACTTTGACCGGATGCAACTTCAAGATATGCTTGACGAAATACAGCGCCGCCGGATGCGCAAGCGGATTCAACTCTCGTTGCCGGAATAGGTGCAACACCGAGATAATCAGCCATCACCGCACCGATGTGCTCTTGTCCAACGAACAATCCGCCCGACATCGCGCCGACGTACATCGAATCGATATGATCTACTCCAGAATTTTCTATTGCTTTCAGCGATGCTTCAACAAAAATATCACGCAAAGATTTTTTCCAAAGCTCGCCGAACTTTGTCATTCCAACACCAACTACTGCTACTTCTGTTCCCGCAGAGCGGTTCGCCTTTGGCGAATTCGTTTCACTCAACATCTTGTCTTCTCCCTACTCGTTAAGAATAATTTTTTTTCTGAACTTTGCGTACTCGCCGTAATCGAGATAAATTTTATCGTTGTCCAGCATGTCTCTTAGTTTCGGTGCAAGGTCTCTAACTATTTCTATTTCATCCGTTACTTGGTAAACGAAGCCGTCGCTTCCGGCGCCGGAACCGAACGACACCATGAAAATTTTGTCGCCGGGTTTAGCAACATCGAGCACTGCTGAAAGTCCCGTTGGCGACGAACCGGAGTATGTGTTTCCCATCCAAGGTGAAATCCAACCAACTTCCATTTGTTCTTTTGTGAATCCGAGTTTCTTTCCGGCTTCTTGCGGAAATTTTCCGTTCGGCATGTGAAAGACCGCAAACTGAAAATCTTTCGGCTGCATCCCGGATTTTTCCAACAAACTTGTTCCGGCATTGTGAATGTGTTTGAAGTAAGCCGGCTCGCCGGTAAATCTTCCGGCGTGACGGGGATAAAATTCATGTTCGCGCCGCCAGAAATCCGGTGTGTCGGAAGTGTAAGAATGAGTGAAAAGAATTTCGGCGACAACTTTTTCTTTTCCCATGATGAACGCGGAACCTCCGGCGGACGCCGAGTATTCGAGTGCATCGCCCGGAGCGCCTTGAGAAGTATCTGCGCCGATGCCGAGTGCGTATTCCATCTCGCCGGCTTTCACCAAACTGTAAGCGACATACATCGCTTCTGTTCCGGCTTTACATGCAAATTCATAACTCGCAACATGAACGTGCGGACCGATGCCGAGTGCGTCAATCAAAATTGTTGCGCTCGGTTTTACCGCGTAAGGATGGGATTCCGAACCGATATAGACTGCGCCGATTTTCTGAGGATCGATTCGCGCGCGCTGCAACGCGTAACGTGCCGCTTCCACAGAAATTGTTATCGTGTCCTCATCTTGTCCGGGAACGGTCTTTTCGTAGAGCATCAATCCGCGTTTGATCGCTTCGGGATCTGCGCCCCACTGTTTTGCAATTAAATCTACTTTGATTCGATAACGAGGAAGGTAAGAGCCATAACCAACTATTCCAATCATGTTATCCTCTGGTTGTTTTATTTGTTTGAAGTTGTTTAAACGCTTGTCAGAATTTTTGCGCCCCACTTCGAGCGGAACGATTGACAAACTTTTTCAGCAAAGCTGATTATCTATTAACAACTGCTTCAAATTCCAAGGATAACCGGAATAGTATTTATGCAATAAAAATCTTTCCGAAAGTAAGTTAGGAATTGATTAATCAACTTTCTACATTTTTTTTAAGATTAAAGAGGAGAGTTGTTCTGAAGAAGTGCTTTCGTCGCAATAGAGCCATTCAATGTCTTTCGTTTTTCTGAACCATGTCATTTGCCGTTTTGCGTAACGGCGGGTATTGCGCTTGATTAGTTCGACTGCGCGTTCGAGAGTAATTTCATTTTCAAGGAATGAAATAATTTCTTTGTAGCCGACCGTGTTCAACGCATTTATTTTTTTTGAGTAACCGAGCGCTAGAATATTTTTGACCTCGTCCACCAGACCGGCTTCAATCATTTTATCGATGCGGTTTTCAATGTTGCGGTACAATTTTTCGCGTTCCCAGTTTAGCCCAAACAGTTTGAACTCAAGATCGGTTTCGCGTTTATGTGTTTCTTGAAATTTCCAGATCGGTTCGCCTGTCAGATGGAAGACCTCAAGCGCACGCATAACACGTTTCCAATTCTGCGGCAGCATTTTGGAAGCGCTTTGAGGATCAACTCTTTTTAATTCTTCATGCAGATATTCGTTGCCGTACTTCTCACGTTTGTTATGTAACTCCTCACGATACTCGGAATCGGCGTCAACAGTATCAAAAATCCCTTCGGTCAGCGCTTTGATGTATAGACCGGAACCGCCAACGACAATCGGAATTTTGTTTTGCGAGAAAAGCTTCTCAATAATTTTTAACGAATCGGTTTCAAAACGACTGACGTTGTAATCTTCATCCGGATTCAAAAAATCAACGAGGTGATGTTTGACCTTTGTTAGTTCGGTTTGTGTTGGTTTCGCAGTTCCAATCGAGAGCAATTTGTAAATCTGGCGGCTGTCTGCAGAAATTATTTCAGTTCGTAATTTTTCTGCGAGAGAAATTCCAACTCCGGTTTTACCGGAACATGTCGGACCAACTATTACAATTACTTTCCGTCCCATCCTTCTTTGCCAATGAGTGGTACAAAAGTAAAATACGGAACTTCGTGCGTCTCAAATTTATCTTCGGAAATTTTTGTGAGCACATTCAGCGTTTGAATTTGTTTATCGCCAACTGGTATCACCATTTTCCCGCCAACGGCAAGTTGCTTCTTAAGATTCAATGGAACAGTAGGACCGCCTGCTGTGACTATAATTCCGTCGTAAGGCGCAAACTCAGACCATCCGATTGTGCCGTCGCTGCAACGCGCAGCAATTTTCAAATTCAGTTGATCAAATATTTTCATTGCGGAATTATATAAATCATGATGTCTTTCTATTGTGAAGACACGTCCGCCCATTTCGTAAATAATCGCCGCTTGGTAACCGGAACCGGTTCCAATCTCCAAATATCTTTTGTTCGGCTGAGGATCCAAAGCTTGAGTCATGAATGCGACGGTGTAAGGCTGAGAAATGGTTTGTCCCATGCCGATTGGCAGAGCAACGTCTTTGTACGCGTGCTGCTTCATAATATCAGGCACAAACAAATGACGCTCAACTTTCATAAATGCATCGAGCACACGTTGATTTGTAATTCCTCTGGATTTTAAAATCTCAACTAATTCTTTTCGTTCTGATTCGTACATTTTCGTGAATGATGTTAAATTTCGCATCGCAAAGATAAAATTTAATTAGTTAAGAATTTTTGTAAATAAACTGAAGTGAGAGCAAAATGTTTACGATAATATCAGGTGCGGTGCTGATAATGTGTATGCGCATATGTGATGTAACGATTGGAACTTTCAGAACAATTCTTGTCGTTCAATCAAAAAAATACCATGCGGCAATAGCAGGGTTCTTTGAAGTATTGATCTGGATTTTTGCGATGCGATATATTGTCGAACACATGGATCATACGATCAATCTGATCGGCTATGCGGTTGGATTTGCACTCGGCAATATTCTCGGAATAACATTGGAACAACGCGTCGCCATCGGTTACGCGCAAGTAAATGTTATTTCTCGTCACAATACCGAGGACATTGCGATGGCGTTAAGAAAGTCGAGATTTGGTGTGACAATACTTCCAGCGGAAGGAAGCGCAGGAGGGGTTTCGATTCTTATTGTGATAGTTAAAAGAAAATTCTTGAATGATCTGATTAAGATGATTGAATCCATTGACAAAAAAGCTTTTATCACAGTCCAACAGTCGCGTCCTTACCGAGGTTATGTTCACGGTCCAAGAGTTTAGAAAATTTTGAATTGCCAAGTTGCGAGGATTATTCAATACTATTATATTTACACCGCAAGTTTAGAGTTCTTAAAAATATTGATGCGGGAATAGCTCAGTTGGTAGAGCGCAACCTTGCCAAGGTTGATGTCGCGGGTTCGAGTCCCGTTTCCCGCTCTATGTC
>JAKAEE010000100.1 GCA_021820065.1 Bacteroidota bacterium
ACGATAATTTGAGCAAATTCACAATATTTTTTTCAGGTCCTTACCAAGGACAACTTCAAAATAGGAATTCAAATAACACTTGTCAATATCTTTTTAAAGAAAAAAATCTTGTTGTAGAGCGAACAGTCTATTACATTCCTAAAACCTCCGAGGTTTTTGAAACCTCGGAGGTTTGACTCAAAGCACCACTCTGTAGAGCGAACAGTTTGTTCGCTCGCTTACTCTTCTGAACGATCAAACTGATCGTTCTACATTCCCACTCTGTAGAGCGAACAGTTTGTTCGCTCGCTTTCTCTTCTGAACGATCAAACTGATCGTTCTACATTCCCACTCTGTAGAGCGAACAGTTTGTTCGCTCGCTTACTCTTCTGAACGATCAGTCTCGTTAACACTTATGTAGGGATCGGTCTGCCCGCCCCGCCTTCGGCGGGGCGAGGCGAGCGACCAATCCGCCGGAGAGAAGAGTGACCACGATCTACTTTTTTTATTTTCTGCGGAATCTTATAACTGATTCTTTCTTAAACCTATGACTCAAAGCACGCCAAGAATTTTTTGAGCGAACAGTTTGTTCGCTCACTTTCTCTTCTGAACGAACAGTCTCGTTAATACTTATGTAGGGATCGGTCTGCCCGCCCCGCCTTCGGCGGGGCGAGGCGAGCGACCGATCCGCCGGAGAGAAGAGTGACCACGATCTGCTTTTTTTATTTTCTGCGGAATCTTATAACTGATTCTTTCTTAAACCTATGACTCAAAGCACGCCAAGAATTTTTTGAGCGAACAGTTTGTTCGCTCACTTTCTCTTCTGAACGAACAGTCTCGTTAATACTTATGTAGGGATCGGTCTGCCCGCCCCGCCTTCGGCGGGGCGAGGCGAGTGACTGATCCGCCGGAGAGAAGAGCCCGCGTTCAATCTGTGTCCCATTTTTCAAAAAAAGATTACTTTTTGCTCACCATGTTAAGAGCGTGTGTGATAATTCAATATTGAGAAAAAATGTTTCGATTTCATTTTAAAAACGAAACCAAAATTTGTTTGACACCCTATTTTCACACATGCTCTTAACGTTTGGCAATTTCATTCAAATATGTATTACAATAATTCCTTAAACTTTTCTATTGATAGATCAGCGTCTTTCAAAATACTTTTTAAAATTTTGGGATGAAGAATTACCCCTGAATGGTAAGGAACAGTTGATCTTTTACCCTGTTGATTTTTATAAATTCTGTGACTACCACTTTGGCGGGAAAATAAAAAACCTGCTTTTTCTAGTACTTTGATAACCTCGGATGCAGTAACTCTCGGAAGTTTTTCACTCACACTGCTATTTCCATTGAAGTTAGACTTATTGAATCTACTACAGGAATATCTTCGCCGGATTCTAACCTGTCTTCAATATGTAATCGTATAGCATCTTTTATGTTTTCCATTGCCTCTTCGTAAGTATCACCTTGTGTATAACAACCCTGTAACTCTGGACAAAAAACAAAGTACCCTTCTTGGTCTTTTTCAACAATTACCGACATTTTATATCTATTCATATTAAATTCTTTTTATTGTTTCACTCCAAATATAATATTTAGTCTACCACCAAGCAAAATATCGTATAACTTGTAGAGCGAACAGTTTGTTCGCTCACTTACTCTTCTGAACAATCAAACTGATCGTTCCACATTCCCACTCTGCTACCTTTCATTTTAGCGCACCACACAATTTATAATTTATAATTTATCATTGACCATTTCCTCAACACTTCCATTGCTTAAAGCACAAATGATTTTGTCTGCCATGCCAATAAAAATTCCATGTTCAACTATTCCGGCACGATTGTTTAATAGTTCCGCTATTTTCTTTACATCCTTCATAATTCCAAAATTAGCATCGATGATAAAATTTCCTTCATCGGTGATATAATAATTTCCCTCGGAAGTTTTCCGAACTTTGGCAGCGGCACCGAGTCCTTCTAAAAATTTCTTTTCAACAGCAAAAGCCATTTGAACAACCTCGACCGGAACCGGCCATTTCTCGCCAAGATATTTCGAATGTTTGGATTCGTCCGTAATGATGATTAATCGTTTGCTTGCCTGAGCCAAAATTTTTTCTCTGAGTAACGCGCCCCCGCCGCCTTTAATGAGATTAATTCTTGTTGATCCTTCTCCGGATAAATCTGGATCAGGATTGCCTACGGCAAATTCATCGGCACCGTCAATCGTTAAATCAATCGCAAATTGAGCTTGCCCTGCCAAAGGCGGGGAATTGAGCTTGCCCTGCCAAAGGCGGGGAATTGAGCTTGCCCCGCCAAAGGCGGGGAATTGTGAATTGTTCTTTACATTTAATCCCGTCTTCTGACTTCTGATTTCTGACTTCTGATTTCCGTTTCCCCTTTCACGTTTTTCCAACGCCTCGTCCAAAGTAATAATCGGTATGTTCAGACGCTTCGCTTCTTTTTCCGTACTTAAAGAACTTGGAATGCCGTATATGTTTTTCAATTTGCCGCTTTTCAACTTCTCGGAAATATTTTCAAGTGCGAATTGAACCGTGCTGCCCGTTCCCAGGCCGATAATCATTCCTGATTCAATTTCTTCCACCGCTTTTTCTGCAGCAAGTTTTTTCTGCTCGTTTATATTCATTCTCGTCGCTTAGTTTATTTTCTCATGCTCTTGATCTTGATCTTGCTCATGCTCTTGATCTTGCTCTTGATCTTGCTCATGCTCTTGCTCATGCTCTTGCTCATGCTCTTGCTCATGCTCTTAATCATAATCGCTTTTATTCTCTCAATAGCTTAATCCAGTAATTGTTCATTGAATAACTTAGTGTAGTTCTAAAAAATTCAATATTCTCTGCGGACTTTGCGTATTCTTTTCATTCTCTGCGTTAAATTTTTATAAAAGATAATTTTTAGAACTGCCCATTATTTATTAGCAAGATAAACAAATTAGTTTAGAAGTTAAAAACTCTCTCAATACTCAAATCCGATATAGGAATTATGAATTAATAAAAAAGCACGAAGGATTTTCTGTTAAATAAAAAACAGTTTTCACCAAGTGGGTGAAAAATAATATTTCGTCCCGGGACTTAGAGAATATAGCTTGTTGATTTGCCAAAAAATATATCGCTCCTAACGGAGCTAAAAATCCCGGTAGGGATAAAATATTTATAGGAAATAAGATTCAAAGTAAGAAACAAAGTCCCGGTAGGGACGAAATAGAGAACATTTGTTTTTGTTTTCTATATTGGATTTGAGAAATGTGATAATAATTGACAAACTAAAATTCTCATATTATCAGATAGTAATCATTATCAAACTGCTGTATTAAAAATTACATTTAATTCTTAAAATTCTTTTCGTTCCTTTTCACCGGCAAAAGTATAACTTCATGCTCATGATCATAATCGCTCTCATTTTTTCCTGCTCATGATCATGCTCATAATCATAATCGATTTTATCTTCTCGTTTCTCACGACATCTGAACCCGTCTCCAATTCGTTTTGAACTCGTCTCAACTCCGCTTCACATGCGCTCCAACTGCGCACTTCTTCTTTATTGTAACCCTTCTCACAATGAACAATATCCACAATTAACTGTTCTCAGTCCCCTTGTTAATCAGAGCCATTATATATAATTTTTGTCCCCTATTTACGGAATGGAATAAGAGTAAGATGTTTCTTAATCATGATCTTAATCATAATCATGATCTTAATCATAATCATGATCTTAATCATAATCATGATCTTAATCATAATCGCTTTCAACTGAGTATGAACGAGAGCATGAAGAAGAAAAAGAATATGATAAAAAATAACGTGTACATAGAAACTTACGGCTGTCAAATGAACTTTGCCGATACTGAACTCGTGATGGGTATTCTGAAACATCAGGGATACGAGCTGGCACAGGACATTGAGGATGCCAACGTAATCCTCTTGAACACATGCAGCATCCGCGATAACGCCGAGCAGAAGATATATAATAGATTGGAACACTTGAAGGGTATCAAACGAAACAATCCCGGTACCGTAGTTGGAATACTGGGTTGTATGGCAGAACGCCTCAGAAAAAACTTGATCGAGGAAAAAAAGGTTGTCGATCTTGTCGTTGGACCGGACGAGTATAGAAGGTTACCGGAATTTATTGATACTGCCTTTGCCGGCGAAAAAGGAATAGGTGTTAAGCTTTCCAGAACCGAAACGTACGACGACATAATTCCATACCGCGAAGATGGACTTAGCGCGTGGATTTCCGTTATGCGTGGCTGCGATAAGTTCTGCACCTTTTGCGTTGTGCCTTTTACACGCGGACGAGAACGAAGCCGTTCACTTGATTCGATTGTAAGTGAAATCAAACAACTTTCCGAAAGAGGATTTAGAGAAGTAACTTTGCTCGGTCAAAATGTGAATTCATACAGCGACAATGAATCCGCCGCTGGCGGAGATTTTGCCGATCTGCTTGCTGCCTCTGCATTGGTTGATAGGTCTTTGCGTATCAGGTTCACTACGTCGCATCCGCAGGATTTATCTGATAAACTATTATATACAATTGCCGAGCATCCTAACATTTGCAATTATATCCATCTTCCTGTTCAGTCCGGATCGAATAGAATTCTTGAGCTTATGAACCGCACCTATACAATTGAACATTACCTTGATTTGATAGAGCGCGCGAGAAAAATTATTCCTTCAGTTAGTTTCTCTACAGACATTATCGCGGGATTTCCGACTGAAACAATTGAGGATCATTTAATGACGATTGATGTTATGCAGAAAGTAAGGTACGACGGAGCTTACATGTTCAAATATTCTCCACGCGAAGGGACAAAAGCTTTTATGATGAACGATGATGTTTCCGATGAAGTTAAAACCAAACGATTAAATGAAATCATTGAACTTCAGCAGAGAATTTCTTTTGAAATAAACCAGCAGCAAATCGGCACAGAGGAAATGATCCTGGTTGAAGGACCTAGCAAAAAGAGCAATGATTTTCTTTCCGGAAGAACCGATTCGAATAAGGTCACCGTATTTCCAAGACACGAAGAGATTAAAGTTGGTGATTACGTAAAAGTAAAGATTAACCGCGCAACTTCAGCAACATTGTTTGGAACTGTCAATTATAAATGATAAATAACCAATCACAAATGACCGATCATAAATGACTAATCACCAAAGACAATACCATGAAAAAAATATTAGTAATACTATTCTTTGCCGCATCCCAATTACTCTCGCAGCAGGTTGATATCGTACCCGCGTTGCAGCAAATTGAAAGCGGGAATTTGAAGAAAGCCGAAGCAGCATTAAAAGAATTGCAATCGAAAAATCCCAACGATCCTTCTGTTCTTTTTTTGGATGCTGTTTTGACAAAAGACGGAGATCAAGCGGTTGAAAAGTATGAGACAATTCTAGAGAAGTTTCCCCAGTTTCAATATGCCGATGCCTCGCTGTACAGAATTTTTTCGTATTACTATTCGCTCGGTTACTACAAGAAAGCAGAAGAATATTTAACAAGATTGAAAAAAGATTTCCCTGAATCACCTTACATCAAATCGGCGGCAAGAAATATTCCCGATGTTGACGAACCATCGGTACAGAAATCCGAACCTCTGGCGCCGGTAACCAAACCCGTTCAGGAAAAAATTGTTCAACAAACGGAAACAAAAACTTACGGTTTCACCATTCAAGCAGGCGCTTTCTTGAATGTTGATAACGCCAAAAACCTATGCGAGCGGCTTAACAAAGAAAATTATTCTACGGAAATTACCACAAAAGAAGTCGGCGGAAGTATTTTGAATGTAGTTAACGTAGGCAAATTTATTTCCGAAGACGATGCTAAACCAGTCTTATCGCTGCTCGAAAAAAAATATAACCTCAAAGGCAGAGTGGTTCCTATCAACAAATAGAAGGGACAATTTGAAAATTATCTTCGTCGGCACCGGAAGCGGAAAAACAAGCCGGAAGCGTTTCCATTCTTCAATCATCGTAAAATCAAATGATCACAGTATGCTCGTCGATACAGGCGACGGCGTTGCAAAAGCGCTGCTCGCGTTGAACATCAAAACAAACTCCATCGATTCCATATTATTGTCACATTATCACGCAGATCATCTCAGCGGGATCGCTTCGCTGATTACACAAATGAAATTGGAAAAACGAACCAAGCAATTGAAAGTTTTTACGCACACGGATTTGGTAAAACCACTAAATGCTTTTCTAAATACCAGTTACTTGTTCAAAGAGAATCTAGGGTTCAAATTGGTATTGAGCCAATTCAAATTTGGAACAAAACAAAAAGTAAGCGGCTCAATTTCTTTCGTACCACAGAGGAATTCTCACATCTTTCGTAAAAAGATTTTGAAGAATTATCCGGCAAAGCAATTTGTTTCATCAAGCTTTCTTTTGAATGTCGGTTTCGCTAAAATCATTTATACTTCCGATGTTGGTTCTACCAATGATCTGTTCCTTTTCAAAAATCATCAGACCGATTATTTAATTACCGAAACGACACATATGACTGCCGGACAAGTTCTTTCCGCTGCCAAAACCTTAAATGTCTCCAAGCTATTCCTTACCCACATTGGCGATGAAGACGAAAAGAAAATTACCGCATGGCATAAAAATCTTTCCGAAGCAGATCAAAAAAAAGTAAAAATCTGTTACGACGGACTGAAAATTCAGCTTACTTAATTTTTATTAATGAATTTATGACACAAAAACAGTTATTTTTACACGTTGCGATTCGGTCTAACAAATCCTTATGAGAATAGAAGAGTTTCAAAAGAAATTCGGAATCATCGGCAAGTCAAAGGAAATCCGCGATCTTGTTGACATTACAATGCAAGTCGCACAGAGCGACATTTCCGTATTGATAACCGGTGAAAGCGGAGTAGGCAAAGAAATTTTTGCACGCGCCATTCACAACTTCAGTAAACGGGCTAACAAAGAATTGGTTAGCGTTAACTGCGGCGCCATTCCTGAAGGATTGTTGGAAAGCGAATTGTTCGGTCACAAAAAAGGATCGTTCACCGGTTCAGTAGATGACCGCAAAGGATATTTTGAAATTGCCGACGGCGGAACACTCTTTTTAGATGAGATTGCCGAGATGCCGATAACGACTCAGGTAAAGCTCTTGCGCGTTCTTGAGACTCAGGAATTTATGCGCATCGGCGGAGAAACAGTAACCAAAGTTGATGTTAGAATAATTGCCGCTACAAATAAAGACCTTCAGAAAGAAGTAGATTCAAAAATATTTCGGCATGATCTTTACTTCAGGTTGAAAGCCGTAACCTTAAATATTCCACCATTACGAAATAGACGCAGCGACATCATTTTGCTTGCATCGAGCTTCTTAAAAAATTATTCGCTAACCAATAACATTCCCGAACCGACTATTACTAAAGCCGGCGCGGAAGTTCTTGTCAATTATAACTGGCCGGGCAATATTCGCGAACTGAAAAACGTTGTTGAGACTGCAGCAGCTTTGAGTAGAACAAGCATTCTAGATACAGATTCTTTTACACCCCTCTTAACTCCAAGTCCAAGCGATGATGAATTCAGAAATCTTCCTGTGCATATTAACCGTCCAATGGAATCTTTGGACCGTGAGATGATCTACCGTGCATTAATAGAGATTAAGAAAGACTTGATGGACTTGAAAGAGTTTGCCGCAAAAAATCAGAGCGATAATGGCAGCCTGACCGGAACGCAAAATGTAAACGAAGTTACTCCTCTTGATAAAATGGAAAAACATGCGATCCAAAATGCGCTTATATTTACAAAGCATAACAAAAGAAAAACCGCAAAACTTCTCGGCATTAGTGAGCGGACTTTATACAGAAAACTGAAAGATTACGGACTCGATTAAGATGTTTCGATATATAAAATATTTGGTTGTTCTTTTTGCGCTCGCTAATTTTGC
>JAKAEE010000101.1 GCA_021820065.1 Bacteroidota bacterium
TTTAACCAGCATTGTTTTTTAATTTTCACCGTGTTATACGTTCTACCTTCATAGATAACAGTTGGCATTCCCGGACATGGCGCTTGGGAATAAATATTTGTTGCAGCCAAAAGCACAATTGCTATTGAGACTAGCTTATTCATACTGCGCTCCTATAAACAAGATTTAATTTCAATTTCCGCACCCCGCTGTATTTCTAATTGAAACTAATGAAGCAGAATCACTTAATCAAACAATCAGCATACCTCAAATTTTTGCGGAATCATCTCAAATATGACTTGCGAATCAGACGGAGAGCCAATAAGTTTCGGACATAAACATTCTTTTTTGAAACATTATTGAACAAGGTAGAGAAATGAGTTTAAGTCAAATTGCACGATCAATTAAAGCCTCGCCGACATTAGCGTTGAATGAAAAGGCGGCAATCTTACGAGAGAAAGGAGATCCGGTAATTCATCTTGGCGGAGGCGAACCAAAAAGCAGAGCTCCGATGGATGCGCTGCTTGCAGCTGTTAATTCTCTCAACACCGGTGAAATTAGATACGCACCAGCAGATGGAACACCTGAGCTTAAAAAAGCGATCATCAGATACACCGAAGAATTTTATCACAAAAAAGTTAATCCCGAAAACGTGATTGCATCCGGCGGCGCAAAGCAGGCAATCATGGTTGCAATGCAGGCAATCTTAAATCCGCAGGAAGAAATAATTTATCCAGCACCGTACTGGGTAAGTTATCCCGACATGGCAAAACTTTGCGGCGCAATAGGCGTTGCCGCATTGCCGGAAGACGGAACGTTTTATCCGCGGTTGAGAGACATTGAAATGCGTGTCGGCTCATACACAAAAGCAGTTATCATCAACAGTCCTAACAATCCGAGCGGTGCAATGTACTCCGAAGAATTCATTGCGGACATAGTAGATTTCTGCGAGCGCAAAGGGATTTATCTGATCATGGATGACATATATCACCGTTTGATCTTCGACGGAAAGAAACCATTCAGCGCTTACGACTATACAAAAAAATCTGTCGAAGAATCTAAACTAATTATCGTTAACGGAGTATCGAAACAGTATGCGATGACTGGATTCAGAATCGGCTGGGCGGTTGGAAACAAAAAAGTAATTGAAGCTATGGCAAACATACAAGGGCATCAAACATCGGGTCCGTCGGTACTTCTGCAAAAAGCCGCTGCCGGCGCCATCAATGGAATTCAATCCAGCGTAGAAAGTTTACGCGTTACATTAGAAAACAACCGCAACGTTTTGATCGAACAGCTAAGATCGTTCACCGGTGTAAAAGTTTCGGTGCCGGATGGAACGTTCTACTGCTTCGCCGATTTTTCAGCGTATGATAAAGATTCTCAAAAGCTTTCAAAATTATTAATTGATAAAGTAATGGTTCTCACGGTTCCCGGTAAAGAATTCGGTCTCGACGGATTTTTAAGAATCAGTTACTGCGGAACGATAAAAGATATTACCGAAGGAGTTGAAAGAATGAAATGGGCACTCGATCCTAACTCACCCAACGAACTTTATATTGGCGACCGCAAACTAGTGAGGGATTGGTCATGAGCAAATACTTAGAATTCAATACCCCCGCAACCAAAGAGGCAATGGAACTCGCCTCGGATTTCAGACTGAAAAATCAAGGTCTAACTTTTCTCGATAGAGTATTCTGGAATTTGCCCGACGAAGCTTTGTACGAAGAAGCAATTTTCCGCAATGAAGGAAAAATGATTAAAGGAGGACCGCTTCTTGTCAATACCGGCAAACACACTGCGCGCGCCGCAGCAGATAAATTTGTTGTTCAAGAAGAATCCACACAGAAAGATATTTGGTGGGGAATTTACAACCGACCCTACGCCCGCGAAAAATGGGCACAGCTTGTGGGACGGCTTCAAGCGTGGGCGCAAGGCGAAGAATTTTTTGTTCAGGATGTTTATGCCGGCTCAGATCCCGATTACAAACTTCCGGTGCGCATCGTTACAGAAAAAGCATGGCACAGTTTGTTTGCGCGGAACATGTTCATCACAACGGCAGATAAAGATGAACTGAAAAAATTTGTTCCGGAGTTTACGGTAATTGCAGTGCCGGGACTTAAGGTCGATCCGATAACGGATGGAACGCGAACCGACACCGGAATTATTATTAACTTCGATCAGCGGACGGCAATAATTGCAAATACTCTTTACGCCGGCGAAATCAAGAAATCGGTATTCACAGTTTTGAATTATCTACTCACGTTTCAAGATGTACTTCCGATGCACTGTTCGGCGAACGTTGGCGATAAAGGCGACGTTGCTTTGTTCTTCGGATTGAGCGGCACCGGAAAAACAACCCTTTCTGCTGATCCGAAAAGAAGATTAATCGGTGATGACGAACACGGTTGGAGTTCGAACGGCGTTTTCAATTTTGAAGGCGGATGTTACGCAAAAGTAATTCGCCTTTCAGCAGAACACGAACCGCAGATTTATGAAACCACGCGACGCTTCGGGACAATTTTGGAAAATGTTGTTTTCGATCCCGTGACAAGAATTATTGATCTCGATGACGATATAATTACAGAAAACACACGTGCTTCTTATCCATTGGAATTTATTCCAAACGTTGTTGAAGAAGGTTACACAAGAACGCATCCAAAGAACGTTATCTTTCTAACGTGCGACGCATCCGGCGTTATGCCACCTATTGCGCGGTTAACCCCGGAACAGGCGCAGTATCATTTTATCAGCGGATACACTTCTAAGATTGCCGGGACGGAGATTGGTTTAGGCATTGAACCGCAAATAACTTTTTCTGCATGTTTCGGTGCGCCGTTTATGGTTAAACATCCTTTTGAGTATGCGGAGATGTTGAAACAAAGAATGCTGAA
Organism: Bacteroidota bacterium; assembly: GCA_021820065.1. Classification (GTDB taxonomy): domain Bacteria; phylum Bacteroidota; class Ignavibacteria; order Ignavibacteriales; family Melioribacteraceae; genus Fen-1258. The sequence goes on from JAKAEE010000101.1 coordinate 2,874, forward strand.
ACACGGAGCTAATGTTTGGCTCGTTAATACAGGCTGGGTGGGCGGAAGATTCGGAGTTGGAAAACGTATCAGCATCCGTCACACAAGAAATCTTTTGAACGCTGCACTTGAAGGTAAGCTTGACAAAGTGAAATATCGCAAAGATAAATTGTTTGGTTACGAAGTACCGATGAGCTGTCCGGATGTACCGGAAGATGTTTTGTATCCGGAAAATTCTTGGGGCAACAAAGATGAGTACTGGAAAAAGTACGATGCGCTTGCCGCGCGCTTTGTTGAGAACTTCAAATTGTTCGAGAAAGGATGTTCTGAAGAAGTAATTGCTGCTGGACCAAAGAGATTATCCCAGGTAAAATAATTAGTTTAGAGGTTGACCAGAAAGTAATGTTTTTCAAAAAAATAGAACGCGGATGACACAGATTTGAGCGGATTTCCACAGATTTCTAAATTGATAATTACTTTCTGGTCAGCCCCAATTTTCGGAGGACATAATGAAGTTGATAAGAATTTTACTTTTGTTTGCAGCGAGTTTCACATTAATCACAATAAGCGGATGCAAAAAAGATTCCGTTAGCAGTCCGTTTGATAACGTTACATTAACGGAAAACGCTCCTACATTTTCGAACGGGACAAATTCATTTGCCTTTTCTATCAACGCCAATAATTTCACAAAAATTAACGAGTACATACTCAATATGAATACACAGACGATCGGCATTGCAATTACCGTAACCAATTTTTCGAGAGGAAGCGCAACACTAGAGTTGTACTCGGATACAAATGTAAAAGTCTTTTCAAGGAATCTATCAAGCAATACTGCGTCATCGGAAACATTTACGTTCGATTCACGTGTCACCAGGACTCAGATACACTTCACAAATTTTACCGCAACATTTAATTGCGCTGTTACCGCTAAATAAAGAGGGTGATTAAATTATTATTTGTAGAGCGAACAGACTGTTCGCTCTACAGATAGAAAAGAACAATTACTTTTGCCATGATGGTAAGTTAATCCACACAACATGTTGATAAAGTAAATCTGAATGAACTCCCTTTTCCAGGCTCGCTTTCCGCCCAAATCTTACCGCCATGTTTTTCTACAAATTCTTTACAAAGCAATAAGCCCAAACCAGTGCTTGGCTCTCCCTCGGTTCCCTTAGAACTAACTTTCTCCTCTAATTTGAATAGTTTTTTAACACTCTCTTCCGACATTCCAACTCCAGTATCGCTGACTGTAACTTCTATTTTTTCATTCGCCGACGCTTTAATTGAAACAATAATTTTTCCGTCTCTCCTAGTAAACTTAACGGCGTTGGAAAGAAGATTTCTAAACACAGAATCAATCATTTTCTCGTCGCCAAAAACTTCTTGCATCTTCGGCACTTCATTAATTATTGTAATTCCCTTCTGTACTGCTCTGTTTTTCACTGTTTCAATACATTTCGAAACTATTTTTTGCAAGTCAATTTCTTGAGGACTAAAACTCATGGAACCATTTTGCATTTGAGCCCATTCCAATAAATTTTTCAAAAGCTTATAAAGATTACGAGCGGCTTGGTTAAGCGATTTACTATTTTCAACTAATTCTTCCGGAGAAAATTTCTCGGTATTATCCGCCATTAGTTCAGTTAGGTTTAAAAAACCATGAAATGGACTTTTTAGGTCATGCGCAATGATAGAAAAGAATTTATCTTTTTCGGTGTTGATCTTGGAAAGCTCAACATTTTTATTTTTGATTTCTTCTTCAGCTTGTTTTGCAGTATTTATCTCTTTCTCCAATTGTGATACGAGCAGTTCTATTTTTTCCGCCATATCATTAAAACTTTTTCCTAAAATGCCAAGTTCATCTTTCTGCTTATTACTAATTCTAATTGAATAATCGCCTTTTGCAAAATTTTTAGAGGCATTAATTAAACCTGAAATTGATCCGGTGACTTTTTTAGATATAACAATGCTGAAGGCAATTGAGATAAAAATAAAAAATAGTAAAGTATATAGAATTGGTTGCCAAACTTTATTTATACTTGCTTGTGCATTTTTTAACATCGTCGTATATTCAAGAAGTATGGCGCCTACTGTTTTTCCTTTTTCAGTCGTTATGGGATGCACATACAAAAGTATACCATGTGGATAGTCGCTGCTTACCTCTTTAAACGTTCTACTCGAATCATCCCGCATTGTTAAAAGTACTTCATTGTTTTTATCATGGATATATTTTTTACCTATTTCCGATTCTATCACATCGGCAACGATTGTCTTAGCGGTATCAACAATAACTATATCTATCTTCTCGGCTGAATGAACATCTTGAACATAATCTTCAAGGGCCGCCCTGTTAAAAAATAAAGGAGGCGTTTTACCATTTTCTGCTTCTCTGCCTATTGTTACGGCGAAAGTATGAGCGTAAATTTCTACGTCTCTAAGCGCGTCTTCTTTTGCTTCTTTTTCTAAGATTCTCTCAATTAAAATTCCCAAAAACAAAAGTGAAAGGACAAAGAAAGAAAATGTTAAAATCATTTTGGTTCTTATTTTCATAAATTTTTCCCGGCTGGTTTAAAAATAACTCTAAAAGTTGACCCAACATTTTTCTCGCTCTCAACCTCTATACTTGCATTGATTATACCGCAGTATCCCTTTACAAGAGATAGGCCTAGACCGTTGCCGTCGAAGGTTCTTGTATAACCCTTCTCCTCTTGAACAAACGGTTCAAATATATGTGGAAGAAAATCTTTGCTCATACCAATACCCGTATCTCTAACTTCTACTATAATATCATCCTCCTTATTTTTTGTAAGAAGTATTTCTACCTTTCCTTTCTTTGTGTACTTGACAGCATTATCAATTAGGTTTGCAAAAATTTGTGTAACACAATATTCATCTGCAACAACTTTTGATTCTTTTGTTTCACATTTAAATATCAAATCTAAACCTTTATTAACGGCAGCTAGCCGGAATTCATTAAATAATTTAGTTAGGATTTTAGAATTAATATCTATTTCTTTTAGTGAAGGTTTAAATGCACCGGTTTGCAATTCCGATACATCGAGAATTAAATCGATTGTCCTAATTATTCTTTTCGAAGATAGTTTGATACTGTCGAAGCAGCCACGCGTGGTGAGGTCCATTTTTTCACCTATTGAACTATCGAGGTAATCAACATTTCCAATTATTGCGTTCAAAGGCGTTCTAATTTCGTGCGACATTTGAGCAAGGAATTCGGATTTCAATCTATCGGACTGCTCAGCCAGCTCTTTGGCAGATTTCATTTTTTCTTCGGCATCTTTTCGTTGGGTCAGATCCACATACATGCCGTAAATACCAATTGTTGTGTCATTTACTGTTACAGGTATTCCAACAATTTGAACATAAACAAGTGTACCATCCTTTTTCTTACGGTAGCTTTCTTTATTAATCTGGTTGCCGGCTCGTGTTTGATCTGAATAGCTCTCAGCTTCTTCTTTTAATTCAGGCGGAACTATTACCTCATTTAACGGCAGTCCTTTAATTTCTTCCAGAAAATAACCGAACAGCCCAGAAAATGACTCGTTGATATGAACAATTTTATCTTGATCATCCAACAAAGCAATTGCGATGGGCGAGTTTTCGAACAATTGTGCAAATTTATTTTTTTGAGAAATAACTTCTTGCTCGGCGCGTTTGCGCTCTGTGATATCAAGAAGAGTTCCAAGAACAGCCGGTTTGCCCTTGTAATCGATCCGCGCCCCGAAAACTTCTACATCGATGCGCCGCCCGTCTTTCCGGAGCCCCTTGAATGAATAGCGGATATGTTCAGCTTTACCTTCCACCCGCTTCCGAATATTTTCGGCAACAATATCGCGGTCTTCAGGTGCAGTTAAATCTATAGGTCCAAGCTTATCCACAATTTCATCCACATCATAACCGAACACGCTTGCAAGAACAGGGTTCACGTACCGGAAAAGGCGGTCTTGTATCAAATACACTCCCGTAATTGCAGATTCAGACAGCGTACGGTATCGTTCCTCTGATTCCACAATCTTCTCTTCGAGTGCACGTTTCTGACGCAGTTGTTTCGTCTCCGCTTCAGCGTCTGTCTTTAAGCGGTAGCTGCGAAAGATGAATAATGAGCCGCCAATAAGTGTAACGGTAATTATACCAATAAGGATAAATGTCAGATGCAAATTATTATTAATGAACCCGGAAACTTCTTCAAAAGAAATGCTCAGGACAATTTTCCATGAAATATTCATAAGCTGGATTGTAGAAAAACTCGCAAGTTTCTTCGGTCTATTCTTAAGTTCATATTCTGTTGTTCCCTGTCTTTCGCTGAGAATTGTTCTATAGTGTTCAATAGAGATATGACACTGCATGCATGTTTCGTCCGGTTGACGGATACTCTTCATAACCATTTCTGCATGTGCAGACTGAAACAGCACGTTTCCGTTGCTGTCTAAAATCCAAACGCGTTCTTTGCCGGCGAATGAACTAACAAGCGGCAGAAATTCGGTAAGAAGCTCCTCTAAATTTATCGTAGCAGTAATAACACCTACAAATTCATGCGTAGGTTTAGAATACTGCGGATCTTCATCGTCATTATAAATAGGCACTGCAACGAGAATGCCGGGGTAAGACGGCGCTGCGGTTGTATCATCTGTTTTACGGATAAGCGGTGAAATAAATTGTTTTTCTTTATTCTCTCTTTTTGCCGCCCACCGGAAAAAATCCAATTGTTCACAACTGCGTCCAACGGTATTTTCACCGGTCGAATAGACGATAGTTCCCCTTCTATCATAAACGCTGATACCTTTAATATGATTTTTCTTTACGTAACTAAAGAACGTTTCTATTTCTTCCGCCGCTTTTTTTACATCTTGATTTTGAAGCGATGAGAATAACGAGAGGTGGCTGATTCCTTTAGCTCTCTCTTTTAAGTAAGATTCAATTTCCCTTGCAAGCTGGCGTGAAGCAACAAGCTGCTGTGCCCTGAACCTATTGACGATCTCTTTTTCATTCGATTTTTGGAGATAGAATAGAAGAATTAT
>JAKAEE010000102.1 GCA_021820065.1 Bacteroidota bacterium
CCGCGCAACTGTCGGTCAATGCGTCGCGCCTCGTGACGTTCGGTACCTAAAATGTAAAGACCGCCGGAATCGACAACTCCAGCGCCAAGTTTAATATCCGTACCGCGTCCCGCCATGTTTGTAGCAATAGTAACGGCTCCGGGTTGACCGGCAAACGCAACGATCTCCGCTTCGCGTTGATGCTGCTTTGCGTTCAAAACATTGTGTGCTATACCCTGGCGTTTCAACATTCTGCTGATTGTCTCGGAGACATCCACACTTGTTGTACCAACCAACACCGGGCGTTTTTCTTCCCGAAGCTCTTTTATTTTTTCCAGCACAGCATTATATTTTTCTCGCTTCGAACGGAAAATAGCATCGTCTTGGTCATCACGAATAACAGGTTTGTTGGTCGGGATTACAACAACTTCCAATTTATAAATCTCGAAAAATTCTCCTTCTTCCGTTTCTGCTGTACCGGTCATACCGGCAAGTTTTTTATAAAGACGAAAATAATTTTGGAGAGTAATAGTTGCCAGCGTTTGAGTATCGCGTTCTACTTTAACACTTTCTTTAGCTTCGATAGCTTGATGAAGACCGTCGGAATATCTTCTGCCGGGAAGTACACGACCGGTAAATTCATCAACGATGGCAATCTTGCCTTCTTCAGTTATAACATACTCCACATCTTTCTCAAAGAGAGTATAAGCCTTCAGCAATTGATTAAGCGTATGAATTCTATCAGACCTTTCGGAATAAATATGGTAGAGCTCATCTTTCCGTTTTACTCTAGCTTCGGTAGTGTAGTTCGGATCGTTTTCAATTTTGCTTATTTCAGTTCCTAAATCCGGCAGAACAAAAAATTCTTTACCTTCGGAAGAACCTTGTGCAAGTTCCTCTCTGCCTTTTTCAGTCAAATCGATTTGATTCTGTTTCTCATCGATAGCGTAATAAAGTTCTTCATCAATTTCGGGCATCCGTTTTGCGTTCTCGCGTAGGAATTCCAATTCAGTCTGCTGCATTAGCTTTTTGTACTCGGGTTCCGAAAACATTTTCAGCAGCGCTTTGTTTTTTGGAAAACCACGATGAGCTCTGAGAATCAGCACGCCGGCTTGATCTCTACTTTTGCCGTCACCGGATTGTAAAAGTTGTTCGGCTTCTTTTACAATCGATGCAACCAGGTTAGCCTGTTTTCTGAACAAGCGTTCCACACGCGGTTTCATTTCATCAAATTTATGTTCGGTGGAACCGACAGGACCGGAAATGATTAATGGCGTTCTCGCCTCATCAACTAATACGGAGTCAACTTCATCAACAATTGCATAGTTATGTTTGCGCTGAACACAGAATTCTTTCTCGCTTGCCATGTTATCGCGCAGGTAGTCAAAACCAAATTCATTGTTGGTGCCGTAGGTGATGTCGCTGTTGTACATTTTAACTCGTTCTTCAGAATCCATCGTGTTGATGATGCAGCCAACCGTTAAGCCATGAAACTTATAAATCTCACCCATCCATTCGCTGTCGCGTTTGGCAAGATAATCGTTCACGGTTACAAGATGAACTCCGCGACCGGTAAGCGCATTAAGATAAATCGGCAAAGTTGCAACGAGTGTTTTACCTTCGCCGGTAGCCATTTCAGCAATCTTGCCTTGATGCAAAACTATACCGCCCATCAACTGAACATCATACGGAACCATGTCCCAAGTAATTTTATTTCCGGCTGCTTCCCACGTTTTACCGACTAATCTTCGGCATGTATCTTTGACAACCGCAAAAGCCTCGGGAAGAATTTCATCAAGAATTTCTTCGTACTTATCGGTGAGTTCTTCTTCGAGTTTTTCGATTTCATCGTAAAGTTGATGTTTCTCTTCCGATGATTGAACGTCTTGAAGTTTCAGCTTTAATTCATCTAGAGGAGTTCTTATATCTGCAGTTGCATCTTGAATTCTTTGTTTAAATTCTGCAGTCTTAGCGCGAAGCTCATCGTCTGACAAGCCCTGCAGTTTTTCGTATTCAACGTTTATTTGTTCAACAACAGGCCACAAATCCTTAGTCGCACGCACATTCTTATCGCCAAAAATCTTCTTCAAAAACGAATCGAGCATCAATTTCTCCTTGTTTTTCGGGCAAGAAAATTAAACAAAGGGGTTCTGAAATGCAATGAAACTGCGTGCAATCATACACATCAAATCGTTTCTGCTTTACAAAAATTGTGAATAAGAGTAGCAATTGCCGTTTATAAGTAGTGCGATTTATTTTCTCTTAGAGTATTTTAGTTATCGAACTATGGATGAGTAACTATTTTGGCAAGGAAGAGTTTCCATTTTTCGTCCGGATTCATTCACAAGATAATTGAGCTTACGGAGGGAAAAGTTCCTTCCGACACGTTTGAAAAAGTAATTCGTACATTGGAGACCGACGGTTCAAAATTTCATTTTAGTCAATCTTCGGAATCCAATCTTGTAAGAATCTTTTCTGCAATTTTCGACAAAGTTTCTTTCTTGCATGAATTGATTTCGTATCCACACCACAGCGAAATTATCAGCGCGATTGCCGCCAGCAGCAACTTTTTAACAGATATCGCCGTTCAAAATCCGGAATATCTATACCAGGTGTTTGATCAAGATTACCTTTCAAAAAAAATTGACTACGCTGAATTAGAAAAAGAAATCACTGAAGGCATTCTAAAGTTTAAGTCCTTCAATGCCCGGCTAAATTTTCTGCGCCAGATCAAAAAAAGATTCATTTTGAAAATCGGTCTCACAGATATCCTGGGACTCGATCAGTTACTATCCATCACACAACAGCTTTCATTCTTGGCAAAAGCGATAAACGGAAGACTGTTCGAAATTTGTTATTCCGAAGTTCAATCCAAATACAACGTCCAGCCGAACGAACGAAAATATTGCCTCTGCTCTCTAGGCAAACTCGGCGGAGGCGAACTCAATTACAGTTCAGACGTCGATCTCATATTGTTTTATGATGCAAACGCAACCTTAGCCGGCACAAACAAAGATTTTCATGAATTGTTGTCGGAATCAATTCAACTGTTCGCAAAGTCGTCAACTGATATTTCCGACCGCGGTTACATTTACCGCGTTGATTTTCGTCTGCGCCCCGACGGCAAGTATTCGCCATTGTGCAAAGCGGTCGGTGATTACATAAAATATTACGAGACGCGCGGTGAAGATTGGGAGCGCCAAATGCTGATCAAACTTGATTATGTATGCGGCGATCAATCGCTCTATGGCAAATTTCATTCGTTCGTTCAGCAATATGTTTTCAGCTCTTTAATTTCCACATCCGTAAAAGAAAAAATACGAACGATGAAATTAAACATCGAAAGGCAGTATCCTGAGAAGGATAATGTCAAAACTTTTTCGGGCGGTATTCGTGATATTGAATTTACCGTTCAGGCACTTCAGCTTTTGAACGGCTCGAAAATAAAATCACTCCGGGGCGGAAATTCTTTGCTAACGATTGAAGAGCTCACGAAAAATAAGCTGCTCACTAAAACTGAAAAAAAGATTCTCTCGGATTCATACATTTTTTATAGAAGGATCGAGCATTTTCTTCAGCTAATGAACGATACACAAACACACGCTATTCCGGATAACTTGGAATTGCAGCAGAAACTTATTGTCTATCTGGAACTGGGATCGATCAAACAGCTTCGGGAAAAAATTCACAACTCAAGGCAATCGGTTAGAAAAATTTACAATAAAGTTTTGGCAAGCGAGCCCTGGCAGAACAAAAGCGGCGCAGAGTCGGTTCGATTCAAAGACAAGACAAAAACAGAAAAGAATTTATCTTTTCTTAGAACAGGAATGGGAATTATTGATCGGAAGGAATTCGATTCCCGCACGATCGAGCTATTCAATTCGCTCGAACCGAATTTGTACGGTTATCTGAAGAAATACAGCGATCCCGATAGAGTTCTGGAAAATTTTGTAAAAATAATCCGCGCAACAAAGTTTCCATCAATCTGGTACGGCGAGTTTGCGAACAAAAGATTCTTCGAAAACTTTTTGAAGCTTTGTCTTTACTCTCAAAGAACGATCGATCTCGTTTCGGCGGAAAGCAATCTTGAAGAATTCTTTCTCACGCGAAAAGTATTCATGAAATCATTTGACGATGAGTTGGAAAAGCTGATTTCGCCGCAATTATTTCTCCTTCTATCCACTCAGTATTCATTAGGTTTGATTACGCTGCAGAAAGTATCCGGTTTGCTTTCGCGATTTGTAACATCAAAAATAGAAGCGGTTGTGAAAGATAACCCACTGCCTTATAAATTTTTCATCGCGGGATTAGGAAGCTACGGTGCTGCATCAATGAATTTTTCTTCCGACGTTGATTTGGTATTGGTTGTTGATAATGTAATTGACAAACCTGATGTACAAAACGATTTTACTACGTTAGCGCAAAAAATAAGGGAAGCGCTTTTACCCATTGAAGTTGATTTCCGTTTGAGACCGGAAGGAAAAAAATCTCCGATAGTTTGGGATATAATTAATTACAAAGACTACCTTGAGAAACGAGCGCGCATCTGGGAATTCCAGTCACTTCTTAAATTGCGCTACGTTGGCGGTGATGAAAAATTATTTGATGAATTTGAAAAATTAATTTTGGATTCCGTTAAGAATTTACCGAACGACAAAATCCGCGAAGAGATGAGAACGATGTATTCGACCATTTTGCGGCAGCAAGTTAGAACCGAAACTTCGAGCTTTAACATTAAGAAAGATGCCGGCGGATTGCAGACAATCAACTTTCTAGTTCAATACTTATGTTTAAGTAACGCAAAACTTTTCGCGAAATGTTCAGGAAAACATTTCGAAGACATGGTTAAAGCTGTTAAAACTCTTCTACCGCAAAAAAATCATCAACTTTTATCTTCCAATTGGAAAGAATTGCGGAGAATCGAACTCTCAATTCAAACCCTTTTTAACACGGATAACACAAAAATTCCAGATGATTCGTCAAAGAAGAAATTGCTTGCAGAATTTCTGAATTACTCGGAAGAAAATTTGACTCGCAAGGTTAAAGAAGTGGTGAAATCAAACAATCAATTGCTGAAAAAGTTTTTGGGGAGTTAATTCGGAACGTTCGGTAAAACGAGACCCAGCTGGGGAAGAAGTAGCAAATACAGAATCCACATTGTAATACTCATAGTAATCGGAATCATAAAATTATCATCAGCCCACTCACCGGAAATGTTCTCCGCAATTCCCCCAACGACAACTGCGATGAATCCTATCAAATACTCGGTAAGGTTTCCTTGAATCTTAGGTGTGAAAAATATTACGATGAACGAAAAGAAAAAGAAAGCGAGCGTGCCTTCTAAACTTTTAGACAAAAATTTTGTCTTGCCGAATTTTCTTCCGATCAACGCCGCAGCGATATCGCCGACAATTAGCACCGCGAACGATGTTACGACAAATACTTTGGGGAAAATCAGAACAACGGTTACAGCCGAAAGCAAAACGTAAGTGGCGCCGTTTAAATTTTTCTTTTTCGAATCGACTTCGTGTTTCCTGAGAATGAATCCGAAAAATTTATAAATGAATTCCGCCAGAGGTTTGTTATAGTATCTTCCGTAATCGACAAGAAGTGAAAAAACAGCCAAAGGAATTAGTATCCAAAGTGCTAATTCCTTCGTGATATGATAATAAACAATCGGAATTGAAAGGGAACAGAGATGGATTGCCTTTCTAAAAACTTCGGATTTGTAATCTATAGTTGCGCGTTCAATTGCCGTCATTACCGCCGTCTGGTTTCTTTTCAGCTTCTCTCTTCTTCTTTTCTTCGATTAACTGCTGAACATGATCTGGGACAGCATCGACGGAATTTTTATTTGAATCGGCACCGTTTCTTTTTACAGGCGGAAGTTCTTCTCCACGCATAACTTTGTCAATTTCGTCGGCATCAAGAATTTCTCTTTCGAGTAAATCTTTTGAAAGTCTATGAAGAACATCCATATTCTCAGAAAGAATCTTTTCAGCACGTTCCATACATGTCATTACAATTTTCTTCAGCTCGCTATCGATATCCTGCGCGGTCTGTTCACTAAAATCTTTATGCTTGGTAATTTCGCGACCTAAAAATATTTCTTCTTCACGCGCACCGTATGCAAGGGGACCTAACTTTTCGCTCATGCCCCATTCGCAAACCATTTTGCGGGCAATGCCTGTTGCTTTTTCAATATCATTGCCTGCGCCGGTTGTAAAACGGTTGAACACCAACTTTTCTGCCGCACGTCCGCCAAGCGCATACGTAATCATAGCTTCAAGATAATTTTTCGAGTAAGTATGTTTCTCGTCAACCGGAAGATAAGTTGTAACGCCAAGAGCGCGTCCGCGTGGAATTATAGTAACCTTATGAACCGGATCAGCTTCCGGAATCATCCTAGCAACCAGAACGTGACCAATCTCATGATAAGCAGTGATCTTCTTTTCTTCTTCGGAAATGATCATACTCTTTCTTTCCATTCCCATCATCACTTTGTCTTTGGCTTCTTCAAAATCAGCCATGGAAACATTTTTCTTATCTTTTCTTGCGGCAAGAAGCGCAGCTTCATTTGCCATATTTGCAAGCTCGGCCCCGGCTAATCCCGGAGTGCCTTTCGCAAGGGTTGCAAGATCAACATCAACATCCAACGGAATTTTTCTTGTGTGAACTTTTAGAATTCCTTCTCTTCCCTTTACGTCGGGACGATCAACGACAACCTGGCGATCGAAACGACCGGGACGCAGCAATGCAGGATCGAGAACATCGGGGCGGTTTGTTGCAGCAATAATAATTACGCCGCTGTTCTGTTCGAAGCCGTCCATCTCAACCAATAATTGATTCAGCGTTTGCTCACGTTCATCGTGTCCGCCGCCCAAACCAGCGCCGCGGTGACGACCCACAGCATCAATTTCATCAATAAAAATTATGCAAGGCGCGCTTTTCTTTCCTTGTTCGAATAAATCACGCACACGGCTTGCGCCAACACCGACAAACATTTCGACAAAGTCGGCACCAGAAATTGAGAAGAACGGAACGCCTGCTTCACCGGCAACAGCACGAGCCAATAAAGTTTTACCGGTTCCTGGAGGTCCCAACAACAAAACTCCGCGCGGAATTTTGCCGCCGAGTCGTTGAAATTTTCCAGGCTCTTTCAAAAATTCAATTATCTCTTCGAGTTCTTGTTTCGCTTCATCAGCGCCGGCAACATCTTTAAAAGTAACTTTGATTGCCGATTCGGAAATTAATTTTGCTTTGCTCTTTCCAAAGTTGAAAATGCCGCGTGTTCCGCCGGCACCGCCGCCCTGCATCCGGCGCATAATGAAAATCCAGAATGCGAAAATTAAAATCCATGGAACGAAACCGAGAAGAACAGTCATCCATTCGTTAGACTCTTTTACGAAAGTGTACTTTATATTTTTCTCATTCCAAATTTTTATTTGATCTTGAATAACCGGTTCGACCAGCGTAACGGAAAATGTTTTTACATCAACGTAGTTATTGTTGATCAAGATTTTTTCTTTGTCTTTTAGCGTACCTTCGAAACGGTAATCGTTGGCGTCGCTTTTGTAAATCTTCGCATCAACAATCTTATCCGCTTTCAAAAAGTTTTCGTAAACATCATAAGTTACGTCAACTGTGTTTGAAGATCCGGCGCGCATAAATTGCATAATAATCACTGCGGCAATAATTACAGCGCCCCAGCTGAAAACGGTTCTGATAATTTTTCCCCAATCAAAATCGCCGTCCGGTTTCTGTGGTCCGCCGATTCCCTTTTTAGGTTTGTTGGAATTCGGATTTTTCTCTTCGTCTGCCATAAATAGTTTGGTCCATTCAGTCATTAAATTCTTTCTCTAATTATTCACTTAAAACGTAGATTGAGCGC
>JAKAEE010000103.1 GCA_021820065.1 Bacteroidota bacterium
GGTCCGCCGATTCCCTTTTTAGGTTTGTTGGAATTCGGATTTTTCTCTTCGTCTGCCATAAATAGTTTGGTCCATTCAGTCATTAAATTCTTTCTCTAATTATTCACTTAAAACGTAGATTGAGCGCAGATTCCGATACTTTTGAGCGTAATCGAGTCCGTATCCAATCACGAACTTATTAGGAATTTTGAAGCCAATATAATCAATTTTGACGTCATATTTTAAACTCTCCGGCTTCACAAGAAGTGAAATAACTTTCATACTTGCCGGCGTGTGTTCCTTAATCATCTGCTCGATGTAATTTATTGAAAGTCCGGTGTCGATAATGTCTTCAACGATGATTAGGTGACGATCATTGATGTCGGCGTTTAGATCTTTCACAAGTTTAACTCGACCGGAAGAAATTTTATCGTCGCCGTAACTCGACAGTTTGAAAAAATCCATCTCGCAGTTGACCGTAACATTTTTCAGAAGGTCGGACATGAACATGAACGATCCGTTAAGAACGCCGATGAAGATCGGCAGTTTGGCTTTGTACTCTTCTGAGAGTTGTTTGCCCAATTCAGCAATTCTTTTTTGAATTACCTCTTCGGTCAAGTAAGGAACAAATTTTTCGGTCCCGACCAAAATCTCGTCTTTCGTTTGCTTTTTTAATTCATCCATAGCTTGTAAACTTTTTTTGTTTTTGAATTTAGTTTGAACCGATCATCTATTCTTAAACCAACAACCCACACAATTTGGTTCCGATTAAGCAGCACCAATTGCTTTTTTCTTTCCGATGTAGGGACTTTCTCGTCAGTTAGAAAATCGGAAACCTTTTTAATGCCTTTCATTCCAATCGGTTTGAAGCGGTCTCCTTCTTTCCATGCACGAATTTCAAAACTGTTTTCCAGATTGTCGCCGGAAATGAATTCAGTTTTTTTATCATCGCCCCATTTGACGTTTTTGTTCTTCTCAAGTTCAACGCCGATAGTTTTTGATCCGATCGTAACATGAGCGCCGATTTCAATTTTCAGTTCTCTGTTAGATGATTCTTTCGTCCGTTCGATTCTAATTTCGTCTTCTTCTCTGAATGCAAGCAGATCTTTTGCAAGATGAACTTTTCTTCCCTTCTGTTTGCCGATCAACGAATTGATCTTTTCAAAATCGTCGTAACCGAATTCATGCTTGAAATATTTTTGAAGCGTTGATTTCAGAATTTCACCGGGAAATTTTCCGCCGAAGAGTTCGCTCAACGAAGTCTTGATCTTTACAATTTCATTTTTTGCCGTAACGTATTTTCTCGTTGGTAAATCGAGAAGCTTTTCGTTTAGTAAAGACGAACTCTCGACATTTCTTGCCGAACGGAAAAGCGCTTCGTCGATTGACGGATTGATTTTTTCTCTTACCAACGGAAGAATTCTGTTGCGCACAAAATTTCTTTTGAAATCGTCGCTGAAGTTTGATGAATCGATGCGGAATTGAATTCCGTCGTGTTGAAGACTTTCCAGAATCTCTTGTTTAGTCACGCAAAGAAGCGGGCGAATAATTTTTCCGCGCCGGATCGGAATGCCGGACAGTCCCGACAAACCTGTGCCGCTGAACAAATTCATCAGCACAGTTTCCGTATTGTCGCTTTGATTGTGCGCAGTAACAATTTTATTGCAATTCAACTTTTTAGCGATCGATTCCAAATTTTCGTATCTCAGCTTGCGTGCGGCTTCTTCAATGGAAAGTTTATTCTTCTTTGCAAATGTTTTCACGTCCAATGATTCAACTTGGAGAGCAATGCCATTCTCGCCGCAGAATTCAACGGCAAATTTCTCATCGGCATCGGATTCTTCTCCGCGAAGACCGTGGTTGAAATGAACCGCAGCCAATTCAATTTTAAACTTGCGCCAGTATTTTTTCAAAAAGTTAAGCGCGAAAACGGAATCGGGTCCGCCGCTGAACGCTACTAAAATCTTATCGCCGGGATCGATCAGTTTGTACTGATCAACAAATTTCAAAACCTTTTGCTCAACTCTTTTCATTCTCTGCAGCTCTAATTCATCAATAAAAAGAAAGTCTCAAAAGAGACTTTCCAATAAATTCAGCAATCAAAATTTATCTAACAATTATTCTAAATCCAGCACCTGAAATTTAATAATTCCCGCCGGAACCTTTGCCTGCACGGTTTGACCAACCTTAGAAGCCATCAGCGCCTGTCCTACCGGCGATGAGATTGCAATCTTGCCCTTATCAATATCGGCTTCCTCCGGCGAGACAAGAGTATATTTATAAGTTTTTGCGTTGTTCAAATTCTTCACCGTTAATGTAGATAAAATATGCGCTTGATCCTTCGGCATGTTGGTAAGATCAATAAGAGTTGCGCGCGAAAGAAGTTCTTCCATTTTGCTGATCCTTAGTTCGAGCAACCCCTGTTCTTCTTTTGCGGCATCGTATTCGGCATTTTCGGAAAGATCGCCGTGAGACCTGGCTTCGGCAATTCTTTCTGCCATTCTTTTTCTGCCGTTATTTTTGAGATCGCTTAATTCTTTCTCGATCTCGCGCATCCGCTCTTTGCTTAAGTAAACGAAGTTTGACACCTGAAAAACTCCTTTTTGTGCTTGGATAAAAAAAATTGCCACTGCTCTTCAGCAGTGGCAGTGGAAACATATAAAATTCCGTTTAAGATTTCAACTGTTTGGCAAGTATTTAATTCACATCATCTATCCGGCAGACGGTTCTAAATTGGCAAAAGCGGCATACTTTGTTTTCCCTATCCTCCAATTTCGAGAGATGAAATTTTCCTTCCGAGATTGATTGAACATAATTTTTAATATGTTCGATCGATTTGCCGATTAATTGCACTACCGATTGTATCTCGTCATTCTTTCTTGACGAAGTAACTTTATCTTTTCCAAAGTAATCAACTGCATACTTTAAAGAATAGATAAACATTTCATTTGGCGAGTAACTGCCGCCGAACTTTTTACTCAACAACTCGCTTGCAGCATAAAGATAAACCGGAAGCTGCAGAGAAATTCCGTTCTTCAAATCGTCAAACGTTGGTTTGGCTCCGCTCAACTTGTAATCTACAATGTTGAAAGATTTCAGTTTCTCGTTCACTTCGATTCTATCAATCTTGCCGCGAAGTCTGATACCGTCAATCACAATCGGGTTTGAGTCGCTCAAGATTTTATCTGCTTCGCTTTCTTTTAAGCGGCCGAAACTGACCTCGAAAAATTTCGGAATGAAATCTTCGTCGCCGTTTCTCTCTGCTTCAAGAAACCGGAAAAGGATGGATTCTTTTATATTGCCGCCGATGCCGAGAATTTTTTCTTTTTCATAAAACGTTGCGGGCGATTTGAACGCGGTGGTTTGAAGCTGCTTCTCGGCAACGTCGAAAATAATTTTCTCTGCTTGCTTAAATTTATCGTCGCCGCAGCCGACCAACTGAATACTTTTTTCTCTTAGCGTTGAATAGAATTCGTATAGAATGGAATGAAGAAGCCGTCCCATTTCAATTGCTTCGATATCCTCCGTCGGTTCTTCAATTGGTTTAATGCCGAGCACGCGTTCTGTAAAAAATTTGAACGGACATTTTGCATACGTTTCCAGCTGCGAAACGGAATATTGTCTGACGGAAAACGAATTCAATTTTTCGGTTAGTTCGCCAAAGAATTGTTGATCAGTTCCGTCATCGTCTTCTGATAAAACATTCCCCGTGTACGCCGAATCGCCAAATGGATCGCTGTTTCTTACCCCATCAATCTTAAGCGCGTGTGAGACTGCGGCAATATCAAAATCGGCAAATGCTGATGTTGAATCTTCCAGCGATTCAACTCCTTCCCGTCCGGCGTGGATTTGCAATTCTTCATTCGAAAAAATCAAATCCTTGTACTGCATTTCATCAATCCGGTTAACTTCAAATATATTTTCAAAATCTTTCAAGAACGTTGAAGCAACCGTTTCTCTGCCGGATTCATTCTTAAAGTATGAGAAGTACAACCGCTTGTTCCAAGAACAAAGCGATTGATAAAATCTATACCGTTCTTCAGTCTGATGTGCGAAAGATTGTTTCTTGAATGAGCCGGAGAAAAATATTTCGGGATTGTATCTTGTCGGTAAGTCGCCGTCGCAGAGTCCGCCGATAAAAAGAAAATCGAATTTCAGTCCGCGTATTTCTTCAAGGTTGGTTACCTGCACTCCATAGTTCGATTTCTCTTTCACGTTGAAACGCGCCCAGCTGCAAGCAGTTCTTATCTGATCCATAAAGAAACTCAACGGAAATTTTTTCTCATCGCTTAATTCTTCTTCGAGCAAATGAAATATTTCGGTTACGGTTTCTATGAAGTCCGTGAACGCTCTCACGTTGCTCTCTTGCTCGGACTCTATTTGTAAAAGTCGCAGTGGGATTTTTGATTTTACGATAAAACTTTTTAGATGATCAACGAAAACCGAAATTGTCATCTTGCCGCTAAAGATTTTCAAACTGTCAACTAAAGCGGAAATATCCGACTTCGCTTTAGAGTAAGACTGACGCTTGTCGGAGATGTCCTCATCCTCATCGCCAACGTGACCAAGATTCACAATGGCATCGTTTAACGTATTGATCCAGTTTTCCTTGCCCGCAACAATGTTCAGTTCCGAAGAAACCATGTAAAGGTTGGACATGTCGATCCCGGTCGTATCGACATATCTACTGCTGAGTGCTCTAAAAATATTTTTGAAATAAAAATCATTCTCGGCAATTTCCAAAAAGTTTACGAGTGCCGTAACTGGATTTGAATTATCGAGCGGAGTTCTATCTGTTAGATTGAACGGGAGACCAACCTTAGCAAAAACGTCTTTTACTATTGAAGAGTAATTCTGAATCAAGTTGAAGACAACACAAATTCTGCTCGGCTCAACTTTTTCGTCAAAAATCAATTTCTTGACGGTCTTGGCAATTAATTCAACTTCGTCATTTCTATCGAACGCTTCGATTTTGAAAATTTTGTCTCTGCCTTTTATTCTTTCTATTAAATTCTTGGCAACGAAAAGTTTTTCTCTCATTAAAATTGAAAACTCGTTCATCTCCGACGGAGATTTGTCTTCAATCTTCGAGAACCCGGCTCTTTCCAATCTTTCGTAACATTGATCGAGATGGGCAAACAGAAGTTTGTTGCGCGAGTAATAATCAAAATTGATGAAGGTCTTCGCCCCCGGAATAATTGAAATGCGTCTCAGTACTTCAATCTCCGGATTGGAGAACTCACTGAATCCGTTGACAACAATCAAATTCACTTCAGGATAAATTTTCTTAAACAACTTTTGAAACGATGTTTCGTCAATCATCATAAGGTCGGAATACACATCACCGGTCTCGTACGCGTTGAGTCCCAAACATTTTTTCTGATAAATTTCGTAAATGTCTGCAATGTCCAGCGCTTTTAGTTTTTCTGATTTTTCCAATCCGTCGGCTTCTCTGCGCAAAACGTTCGGCGTGATGCCGTTTCTTTTGTATTCGGAAATAACGCTGCGTATTCTATCCAGCGTGCCAAATGGAATTTCTTCTTTATAAAGTGAAAGATAACGCAGATTGATTTCCGAAGCGCTCTGCTTGATGAAAACAGTTGATGCCGCTTCGCTCAATTGTTTGAAGGATTTCCATTCGCTCAAAAGTTTCGTGGAAAGCGTTCCGAGTGTTTCGATGTTTAATCCCGACGCCGCTTTATTCGGCAGCTGCGATATAATTTCTTTCTTAAGGTTGCGGGCTTTTCGGTTTGTCGGGACAATCAAAAGAAATTCGTCTGCTTCACCCAACTCAATTTTTTGATTGATCAAAAAATCGATATCAACCGAGGCAATATTTTCCCGGGTCAGAATCACTTCTTCATCAAAAGATTCTTGTAAGATTTATGAATTTGTTTTCCAAGGTCAAGGTTTAAAATTTTAACTACCTCGTTAAACTGTTTTGTTGCATCAAGTCTATCGCCGGTAAACAAAGTTTCCAGTTCCAAATATTTCCCCAAACTTTTTACCGTATCAAGATGAACACGCGTGTTTTTATAAAGCCAATATTTTCTTTCTTTAACAACAACTGCTTCAACGTCAAAAATCTCGTTGAGATATTTTTCCGGATTTTTCGCTTTAAGCGTCATCAATTCATAATTGCTCCAGCGTTTCCCTTTCTCATCCCGAAGATAATTTATCAACGTGAAAGTTTCATTTTCAACACGGAGTTTCAGCAAACCTTTCTTAACTTTGTAGTAGATATCTTTTTGCTTTAATATTCCTTTGTTCTCGGCGTCGATTCGCTTCAAAACAGAAATATATTTTTTATGCGAATCCACCTTTATTTTCAGCTCCAAGTTCAACGCCATAAGTAAAACCTTTTTAGTGTTCTGATTGTTTAATAATAGGAAAAGTTGTTTGCTTAGTTTGAGTAAAATTTAGTCGGTTGATTTTTAACATAATAACTGTAATCTTTAATAAGAAGGTTAGCAAAAGGAATTGTAAGATGAAAGTGTTAATGATTTTTCTGCTTTTACTGCCGTTTGGATTTATGAGCGCTCAAAAAATCGGAGAGCTTGCGCCCGAAAAACCCCCGGAAATATTTCCTTCCAACAGTTGGGGAGTTGATTTGATGTTCGGTGAAGGCGGTTTTGGTCTCGGCACGTTTCTCAGAAAATCTTACTCGCAAGATATTACCGGGTTTGTCGATTTCTCGATTTCGGAATTGAAGGATGCCCGGGAAATTCAGTACATAGATTATTTCGGAAATACTTACACGCCGGACAAAGTTAACCGCGCATTTTTATTCCCACTGAATGCCGGCGCGCAGTTCAGATTATTTTCCGAAACGCTGACCGATAATTTGCGTCCTTACATCAGCATCGGTGTCGGACCAACATTAATCTTAACTACGCCGTATGATCAGGAATTCTTTTCATCATTCAAGCACGCAAGAGCTCATTACGCCGCCGCTGGCTATGTCGGTCTGGGCGCCAACTTCGGAATTAGCAAATCAAATCTTGTCGGTATAAATGTCAGGTACTTGTACGCTCACGTGTTCGGTGAAGGAATTGAAAACTTAACGAACCAATTTAGAAACGACATCGGTCAGTTGTACATCACACTTAACCTCGGAATAATGTACTGATATGGCAGACTCCTTTGGCGGATTTAATAAAGAGTTGTTCAAATTTCTGAAAGACCTAGACAAAAACAATTCTGTTGCATGGTTCCACAAAAACTACGACCGTTATCAAAATTATTTGGTTCAGCCTGCAAAAAGTTTTATTACCGAGATTGCGCCTTTTTTGAACCGATTGAATCCCGCTATAAGAACAGAACCGAAGTTTAACCAAACAATTATGCGGCTCAACAAAGATATGCGGTTTGCCAAAGGCGATCCGTACCGCGCGTTTCTGTTGATTCATTTCGGGAGAATCAAACTCGACAGCGAGTTCTACCTTTACTTTGAACCGAAAAGTTTTTCTATGGGAATTTTTATTAACCGTTCCGAAGAAGAGAAACTTTATTTCAGACGGAACCAAGTAAAGTTCAAGAAAGAAATTATCGAAGTCTGCAAGAAATATAAGATCAGCAATAATTATTCTCTAAGCTATCTATGGAAAGAGAATGAAGAAGTTGTTTCGAAGTTCAACGCTGAAAAACATTTTGACCTCCTTGCAAAGCATGATCTTCTGCTTTTAGAAAAGATAAAGAACCCGTCTGAAAAAATTCTCTACTCCGATGGGATTGTAATTGAGATGATAAAAATGATTTCGCAGCTTTATCCGCTCTACTGCTTCGCTATCTCTCCACAGCCGTTAAAAGAACTGCAAAGGTTTGATGACAATTTTGGAGAGGTTATGTAAAAAGAACC
>JAKAEE010000104.1 GCA_021820065.1 Bacteroidota bacterium
CTGCTCGGCATGCATCTTCTTGTCCTCGGCGCTCACGTTCAAATTGTGTTTTATTTTATTCTTGCAACGATTATTTATTTCATTTATTTCTTCGTTCGTTCCTTCATCACAAAAGACAATGCACTGCAGAAGCAGCTGCTGAAATCTATAGGCGTTGTTGCCGCAGCTGGTTTGATTGCATTTCTAATGTCGTTCGATACTTACGCGCAACTCTATGAATACAAACCGTATTCTACACGCGGAACGAAAAGTGTTACGGAACTGAAAGAGACCGGCGCGGAATCGCAGAACAATGCGTACGAGTACGCAACAAATTGGTCATACTCGCCCGGTGAAATTTTGACATTCATTGTTCCTTCTTACTATGGTTTCGGAAAATCAACTTACAACGGTCCGCTCACTCAAAATCAAGATTACGAAGTGAATACATACTTCGGTCAGATGACCTCGGTTGATGTTGCCATGTATATGGGAATTATAATTTTTGCGCTGGGTATTTTCACTTTGATTGTTCGGTGGAGGGATCCAGTTGTGCAGTTCTTCGGAATTGTGGTGGTGCTTTTTCTCTTTCTCTCTTTCGGAAGGAACCTTCCATTCCTTTATAATTTATTTTACTACCATTTCCCGGGATTCGACAATTTCCGCTCGCCTTCGATGACTCTACACATAATTCAAATTATCTTTCCAATTCTTGCCGGACTAGGTTTGATGAAAATTATTTCCTTGCGCGATGAAAAAAATGCAAAGACAGAAAAAATTTTCAAGTACACTGCGATGACATTTGCGGGATTGTTTGTTCTGTTCTTTCTTCTAAGCGGAAGTATCGGCAGCTGGTTTACACAGCGTGTCAGCGATTACGCCGCATCGCTCGGTCAATCCCAGCGTGCGCAGCAAGAAGCTCAAACGTTCAACGCGCTTGCAGAATATATGACCGACATGTTCAAGGGCGACCTGCTGGCGTCGTTTGCATTGCTCGCAATTGTTTCCGGTTTGATCTACATGTTTATAAAATCTAAACTAAACAAAGAACTTTTCATTGCCGGAATAGCGGTGCTTGTTCTGTTCGACTTGTTTAGAGTAAGTCACCGCGGCGAATCTTACGTTGATTCTGAAAAGGTAAACGATCTATTCAGAGAACCGAATTACATTTCCGTTATTAAGCAGCAGAACGATAAAGAACCGCACCGGCTTTTGAATTTGAAACAAGACGGTTCGCTGGGATCGTTTTCCAGCAACGCAAATTTTAACGTTTATTTTTTGCAGGAAGATTTTTACGGTTACTCTGCGGTAAAACCAAGAAGCTATCAAGATATTATGGATGTCGTAGGACCGGTTAATCCAACACTCTGGAGAATGCTTGGCGTAAAATATGTTGTAACTGATCGCCCGTACAATCCCGATGGATTTGCAAATATTTATCAAGGTAAAGACGAATTTGTTTACCGGAACGAAAAGGCGCTGCCGAGAATTTATTTTGTGGACAGCGTCGCACAAAAATCCGGTGTTGATATTTTGAACGCGATCAAAAACAATTCTTTCGATCCTAAGAAATTGGCATTTGTGGAAAAGTTGGATTTCAAATTCGATAAAGGCGATTCGACAAATTCGGCGCAGATCATTTCTTATAAAGATGAATCTCTCGCCGCCGATGTAAATTGCAAAAGCAGCAACTTTTTGTTTTTCGGAACCACCTATCTGCCAGGCTGGAAAGCGTTCATAGATAATTCGCCGGCAACTATTTACAAAGCGGATTATGGATTTCAAGGCATCGTTGTTCCACAAGGAAAACACAAAGTTGAGTTTGTCTATGAACCGGGTGGATTCGTTGCCGGGAAATATTTGTCGTTGATCCTTAACGTAATGATGTTTGGCGGACTCGGGTACATTCTGTTTGTAACTTCGAAGAACAAAACGCCGGGAAAAAAGTAAATGCTTGAACGGTTAAAAAGTACTGTTCGCGATACTTTCATTTACAGTCTCAGCAATATTGCGCCGAAAGTTGTCGGCGTAATTCTTCTTCCGTTGTTCACAGCAAAACTTGTGTTGAGCGATTTCGGTAATTGGGATCTCATTGATAACACAATTCAAATTCTAGCCGGAATTATAATACTCGGGCAAGCAAGTTCAATTATTTTTCTCAACAACAGTAACGAATACAGAGAGCAAAAAGGGACAACACTTTTTACACTCACCACATTTGTCCTTTGTGTTTGTCTTATCCTGGTTTTTATTACGGAATTTATCATAATAAAGTATTCATCGTTTTTAGAACATGCTCAAATAAAAGCCGAATATCTGAGGTTAACTTCTTGCATTGTATTTTTCAAAGTCTTAAACAATTTATTTCTGGCTAAGATAAGAGCTGAAGAAGAATCTGTTTATTATTCTGTGATAAGTGTATCTGGCACTTTGTTGCTCACGATTTTAACAATTTATTTTGTAGCTCATGAAAATGAAGGTATAAGCGGAATATTAACCGCCGCGATGATTGTAGAAATCCTTACGACATTTGTTCTTCTTGTTAAAATTATTCCACAGGTAACGGTACGTTTTAGTAAATCAATTCTATCGGTTGCATTAAGATTCGGTATTCCTCTTGTATTCAGCGCTATAGGGTTTTTGCTACTTAATCAAAGCGACCGGTTTATTATAAAATTTTTACTGGGTTCGAAGTCCGTTGCATTGTACGGTTTAGCTTACAGAATAGCCGGCGTATTAAATATGTTTCTTGTTCTTCCGTTCAGTCTTGGACTTTTGCCGATTGCTTATAAATACTTCGGGCAACCGGATGATAACCGTTTTTTCTCTAAGCTGATGACGTATTCAACTTTTGTTTTCGTTTGGGGTTTTGTTTTTCTTTCTCTCTTCAGCAAAGAAATTGTTAAACTTTTTGCGCAACAATCAGATTTTTATTCCGCCTATTTGGTTGTCCCGATTATTTTGCTCTCTTATGTCTTCAGCGGGATGCGCTTAACAGCGTCGTTGGGAATGATGCTGACCAAGAACACCAAACATATTGCGTGGATTACCATCGGCGCTTCGGTGCTGAACATAATTTTAAATTTTATTTTTATACCGATGTACGGAATAATGGCGGCGGCGGTGAATACACTTGTGTCATTCGTGATTTTTTACTTGATCACACAGAATGTCTCAAACAAATATTTCAAAATCGATTTTGAGAACCGCAAACTATTCTTGATGATTGTTATCGGTTCCGTTTTCGCAGCGGCAATTTATTTGCTGCCGGCAATGAACAGTATTTTACAAATTGCCATCAAACTTATTATTACAATTCTTTTCCCTGTTGTTCTATTCCTTTTCAAATTTTATGAAAAAGCCGAGTTGGATATTCTAACAAGTCCGGCAAAGATACTCGACTTTATTAAGGGTATTATAAAAGGTGCGGCGAAACCACCGACTGATACCGACGCAATGATCCGGCCATGAAAAAAGTTTTGATCATATCATATTACTGGCCGCCGGCTGGCGGGATTGCGGTTCATCGCTGTCTTAAGTTTGCAAAATACTTGCGGGAGTTTGGCTGGGAACCGGTGATATGCACTGCAGATAATCCGGAATATCCGGTTCTCGATAAAGGCAATTTTAAGGACGTGCCTGGAGGCGCGACAATACTCAAAACAAAAATTTGGGAGCCATACAATCTTTTTAAGTTTATAACGGGAAAGAAAAAAGAAGAGCGGATTCATAACATTTTTTTGGAAGAAGAAAAACCAAGTTTCGGTCATAAACTTGGAATATGGATTCGCGGAAATATTTTTATTCCGGATGCCCGCAAGTTTTGGATCCGTCCAAGCGTGAAGTTTTTAACCACGTATTTAAAAGAAACCCCGGTCGATGTTTTGTTCACAAATGGTCCTCCGCAATCAACACACATGATTGCTTACGGCGTAAAGAAAAAAACGGGAATTCCTTGGCTTGCGGATTTTCAAGACCCTTGGACGCAAGTAGATTATTTTCCTCAGCTTATGCTAAACCCAATTTCGCAGAAAATTCACGAGACGAAGGAACAACACGTGTTCCGTTGGGCTGATAAGGTTACGATATGCAGCGACACATGGAAACGCGATTTGGAATCCATCGGCGCGAATAATGTCGGCGTGATTGTGTGGGGTTACGATGAAGATGATTTCAAAAATATTAATGTTCCGCTCTCGCAAAAATTTACTTTGAGCCATTATGGAAGTCTTGGTCCGGATAGAAACGCAAAAATTCTTTGGAAAGCTCTGTCAATTATAGCAGCCGAGAACGAACAATTTAAAAATGAATTGGAAATTGAGCTTGCCGGCTTTGTCGGTCACGCAATAATTGATGAGCTGGAATCACTTGGATTAAAAAGTAATCTCCGATTGTTTGAACATTTGTCGCGAAAAGAGACTTTGGAAAGAATGCATCGGTCACAAGCGCTAATGTTGATTCTAAACAACATGCCAAACGTGAATGGACGGTTGCCGGGAAAACTTTTTGAATACCTTGCGTCGCGCAGACCGATTCTTGTTATCGGTCCGGAAGAAAGTGACGCATCAAAAATCGTTCTTGGGGTTAACGCTGGCTCTACGTGCGGCTTCCACGATCTCGATGCAACAATTAAAACCGTTAATGAGTTTTACGAAAAGTTTAAGCAAGGGAAATTGGTTTCAAACCAAACGGATATATCACAATACTCAAACAGAAACTTGACAAAGAAATTAGCGAGCTACTTAGACCAAATAATAAAATCGTAAGGAACGGTTTATGACTGTTCCGAAAACTTTGGAGGGGTCACTGACCCCCTGTTCTCTAAAAAAATCGAAAAGGTCACAGACCTTTCCCTACATAACTAATGGATAAAAAAATAAAAGTCCTTTGTTTCACAGATGATGCCGTCGGGCGCGATGTGGAGATGCTTTTGCCAATCCGCTACTTTGCGGAACGATTTCTAAATTGCGAATTCTACCACGCGCTGAATATTGATATCCATCAAATCTATCGCATTAAACCGGATGTCATTCTTCAAGCAAATACAATCGGTTCAAATCTTTATTTCGAGATTTCGAAAATAGCGCACGAGCAAAATATTCCTCTCTTTGCGTTAATCTCCGAAGGAAATTTTAGATTAGATGGTTCGTTCAATGTGTGGGGTTTTAACCGCGATAAAAAGTTTTACCAAGATTATGTTTGCTGCTGGAGCGAGCGCACCGCCGAATTTTTGAAAAAGGAAGTTCCGGAAGCGGCGAACAAAATTGTAGTAACCGGCGGTGTCGGGTTTGACCGCTACACTATTTACAAGTTCATGCAAAAAGACGATTTCTTTCGCAAATACAACAGGGCGCAATACAAAAAAGTTATTGGATACGCCGGTTGGGCATTTGGCAAACTCGATCATCCGCGAGGGAGAAATGAATTGCTGGCATGGGCAAAAGGCGACGAATCAAAATTAGTTTGGATTGAAGAACAGAGAAAAAAAGTTCGCGATATTTTAGAACGGGCAGTCATCAACAACAAAGACACTCTCTTCATTCTCAAACAGCATCCTCAGGAAAATGCGCCGGAACGACCTGAGCCGGTAAGAAACGAAATGAGCGAACTGGCTCATTATAAAAACGTTCTTTATTTATGCGGCGAGGAATCGATTCATGACCTAATTAGTGTTTCAGATTTGTGGACATGCTTCGAATCAACGACAGCTCTTGAAAGTTGGCTAATGAATAAGCAAACCATCTTTATCAATCCGGAAAAAGATTTCAACCGCGACCCGCTCTACAAAGGATCGGCGCTTGTTCAATCTTCGGAAGAATTCCAGAAATTAATCAATGAGTTTTTTTCCATCGGCAAAATCAAAGATTTTTTTGAGCCGAAGAGAAAATCAATGCGTGAAAAATTGATTGCCGACGTAATCGGTTACGGCGACGGCATGAATCACGTGCGCGCAGCATACTATTTCCAAAAAACAATCAAGAATTCTCAATTCTCAACTCGCAATTCTCAATTCAAGTTTCATTTCTGGCATTGGTTGGTTTACATTCTACTGCGAATCGCCGGGCCGCTTTATAATCGCGCCATTTATTCTCGATTGTGGAAATTCAAAAAACATCTTTGGGTTTTCGAGAATTACAAAATGGAAAAGCTTCAAAGGCTTTATAAAAAGTATACCCGGTTTTTTGACGAATTCTACAAACAGGATCATTTGCAAAATAAATCCGTTTTAAAAAATAACTTCATGCAAAGCATTACATTATTCAATAATTCGAAATAAATTTTAGGATAATCCAAATGATTATAAAAGAAATGAAGTTTGACATAGTTTGTGATGAAATTAATCTGAATAAGAAAATTAACATTGCCGACCGAAGGCGGAGCTCTCACCCAGAATACAATGACTGGGAAAATTTCCAAAAAAGTCTCGATAAGGCTGCAAGCATATTAGGATATTGTTATTATCCAAAATCTTTCAATGATTATTTAATGTCTCTACCGGGAAAATTTTCCTACATAAACCCAATTGAAAAAACATTTAAGATTTTGGGCGATTGCAAGGGAATTATAAAATTTGCTCACCAGCATGGAAAATCAACATTCTCACGCTACAGCGACGACTATGAAAGTTTAAGAATCCTCACAACCGTTCAACCGCTAAAACATAACGGTAAAATTATGATCGGCAAAAATGCATGGCCAAGAATTGAATTGATAGAACATATTTCATTTCTGTGCAATGGTATACAAAATCCAACTGTTCTCGATGCTGGTTGTGGAACCGGTCTGAACATGTATCTGCTCGCAAAATCTAAACCCGAAATGCGAATTTCCGGATTTGAATACACCCATTCTCGTATGGCGTCATGTATTGTTAATCTTGCTTATGAATCGTTCTATGAAGAACTCTTTTTAGGAGACATCACAAAAATTGATTTGCCCGATAATTCTTATGACATTGTTTTTACGAATCATGTTCTGGAACAATTGGGTCAGGTAAATGCCGAGATTGCATTAAAGGAAGTTTTTCGCGTTTGTAAAAAAGGGGCAGTGTTGTGTGAACCGTCGATTCATAATGCAACCGCTTATGAAAAGTGGCGAATGACAAAACTTGGCTACTGCCGGGATTTATTGGCTATCGCAAAAAAAATTCCTAACTGCATTGTTAAAGAGTACAAAGAAGATACTATTCGATATTATCCGAATACAAGTTATACACTCGTATTAGAAAAAAAATTGTAAAGAAATAGTTTTTATCAATACTGTCCGGTTGAGGAAAGAGTTGATTGCTGCAATGTGTTTAAATAAAATCTATTACAAGGATTTTTCATTGTTATGGATTTGAAATCATTATGAAAAATTTTCTCCCGTTTTGGACTAAATCTAAAACATTTTTAGCAAATAATTAATCACCGGACAGTGATGAGTTTTTATATAAACTAAAAGGTGCTAAGGAATGGTACAGCATTTCTGTTAAAAAAATAATAACTTATAAAAGGAATCAGTTAAATTAGATGAACATGAAGAGAAGTTCGACAAAAACATTTTAGAGTCATTTAAAATTTCATGTGTAATAAAAATATTCGTAAAATCTTCAATAGCCCACTACAAGCAGGAAATTATTTATAACT
>JAKAEE010000105.1 GCA_021820065.1 Bacteroidota bacterium
TTATCAAACGAATGAGGATACCTGTACTCTTTTCCGTAACCTAATTCTTTCATCAGTTTAGTGGGAGCGTTTCTAAGATGAAGCGGAACCTGGTACTGCGGAAGATTTTTAACATCACTCAGCGCATTATCAACTGCCATGTAAGAAGCGTTGCTCTTGGGCGATGACGCAAGATAAATTGCACATTGAGAAAGTATTATCCGCGCCTCAGGCATTCCAATTTTATCAACAGCGCTGAACGTTGCCTCGGCAAGCAACAGAGCATTCGGCGATGCATTACCAATGTCTTCCGAAGCCAGTACCACCATCCGGCGCGCTATGAATAAAGGGTCTTCCCCGCCTTCAAGCATTCGAGCCATCCAATAAACCGCTGCGTCCGGGTCGGAACCGCGAAGACTTTTTATAAAAGCTGAAATTATGTTATAATGTTCTTCTCCGGCTTTATCGTACAGAATATTTTTTCTTTGGATTACATTTTCAATAATCTCTTTTGTAATCACAATTTTTTCTTTATCAATTTCCTGAGTTGCCGATGCTTCCAAAATGTTTAGCATAATTCTAGCGTCACCGCCGGAAATGAAAATCAAATAATCCGGATCTGCCAATTCAATGCTCAACCCTTTTAAGAATTCATCCTTTGATAACGCGAAGTTCAGAATATTCTGCAAGTCGTTTTTGGACAGTTCTTCCAGTACAAAAATCCGAACTCTTGAACGCAATGCCGGTATAACTTCGAACGATGGGTTCTCTGTTGTGGCGCCGATCAAAATAATCTCACCATTTTCAACCGACGAAAGAAGTGCATCCTGTTGAGCTTTGTTGAACCGGTGAATTTCATCGATGAAGAGAATAGTTTTCTTGAAATGCTCAAGATTGCTTTTTGCCCTCTCTATAATTTGCCGAATATCTTTTACTCCAGACGAAACGGCATTGATCTGATAAAACTCGGAATCCGTCGCTTCCGAAATAATTTTAGCAAGCGTCGTTTTCCCGGTGCCGGGCGGTCCCCACAGAACAATTGAACTTAGCGAATCCGATTCGATCATTGACCGCAGCGGTTTTCCTTCTCCAACCAATTTTTCTTGTCCTTGAAATTCATCCAAGGTTTTCGGTCGGCATCTTTCGGCAAGCGGTGTGGTCGGCAATTTTGTTTTACTTATCATGATAAATATTAATTTTCGTCTATCTTAAAAGCTTTTTCATTCTTCTTCATCATATTGAATTTTTCACGTGCAACGCGCTCAATTTTCTCTTTGCTGTTTTTAAGTGAATCAATTTCAGCTTGCAATGATTTCAGTTTCTCTTCGGATGCCGTGATTTCAGAATCAATTTTATTCAACTCACTCTTGAGTTCAAGGTATTTGAGAATTCCATTTTCATGAAGGAAAAGAAAAGCCAACGCTCCGAGAATAATTACAACCAATGAAATTCTTAAAAGAAGTTTCGATTTAAGCACTGCCATCAGAGGGAATTTTTAATAATTCTATCAATCAATTCTTCAAAACTGATTCCCGCAGCTTTTGCCATTTTGGGAACAAGAGATGTGCTGGTCATTCCAGGCAACGTGTTAACCTCAAGACAATAAGATTTGTATTCAGTCGTCAAGCGGAAATCGATTCTGCCGTAACTTTCGCAGCCGACCGAGTTGTACGCAAGCAGCGCCTGATGCTGCAAATGTTCGGCAACTTTGGGAGGAATTTGTGCAGGCACGATGTACTCGCTCATTCCGGAAGTGTACTTGCTTTCGTAATCATAGAATCCGCCTTTCGGTTTAATCTCCAGCGGCGGCAAAGCATGTTTATCCAAAACCGCAACCGTCATTTCCCTTCCCGGAATATATTCTTCCACCAAAATTTTGTTTGAATATTTGAACGCGGTCTTGATTGCGTGACCGACTTCAACATCACCGCGGCAAATGGTTAATCCGATTGTAGAACCGGAATCGTTAGGTTTGAAAACACACGGATAACCGAAAAACTTTTTGATCTTTGATTTTATTAACTCAACATCTTCTTCGTTTCGATTAATCACAAACCATCGCGGAGACGCAACATCATAGTGTTGAAACATTACCTTGGTCATGCATTTATCCATAGCCGTTGCGCTGGCTAAAACTTTAGAACCGGTGTATTTGATTCCCCTCAACTCAAGCAGCGATTGCAGCGTTCCGTCTTCGCCCCATTTTCCGTGAAGCGCGATGAAGGCAACGTCAACATCGTCGAACATTGTAGAATTAATTACTTCAACATAATTACGATTGGACAATTCGGTAAAATCTTTTTCAACAAAAAACTTCTCTACATCTTTGGGCTGGTTCAATCCGTAAGCCGGATCGATAACTTTAACTTTGTAACCAAGAAAAGATAACGCAGCAAGCACAGACTTACCGGAAGCTTTAGACACGTTTCGTTCCGGCGATGAACCTCCGACCAGCAGCGCTACAGAAATATCACTATTAGACATTTTGCTCTCAAAAATAATTGTTAGAAATCGAATCTATTTCTTTTATCAATTTTGATTCCGTAAACTTCTTCGGCAAGCGAGTAAAGTTCTTTCAATTTACTGATAGGCAAATTTTTCTCGCGTCCCATTGTACGAGCGATGTAAATTGTTTTTGCCGCGTGCTCAAGTTTTTCCATTCTGAAGTAAGCGCCTTTTATGTTTTTGCCAAACGTAACCGCGCCGTGGTTTTCAAGCAGAAGAGCCCACACAAAATCTATGTACGGCAGCATCGAATTCGGCAGATCATCGGTTGAAGGCGTGCCGTATTTACACAAAGGAACTTTACCGAGCGAAAGAATAACCTCGGGAAAAATCGGCCTCATTAATCCTTCGCCGATTGCAGCAAACGCGGTTGAATAAACCGGATGACAGTGAATCACGGCGGAAACGTCCGGTCTTTTTTGATAAGCAACTAAATGAATTTTCGCTTCGGTAGAAACCTTTCCTTCGCCTTGAAGAAGGTTGCCGTGATAATCTATTTCAAGCAAATCTTTTTCTTCAACGTCGCCTTTGTTTTTGCCAGATGGAGTAATCAAAATTCTTTTTTCGTCCATGCGCACCGAAAGGTTGCCGTCGTAAGCAGCAACAAATTCTTTCTCGTAAACTTTATGGCAAATTTCGGTTAACTCTTTCCGCTGCGGCATTGTTTTTCTATTTCTTCAATTATTCGCATGTTAATCAAATCATCTTCGCCTGTAACGAACGGAGATTGTTTGCTTAAAAAACTTTTCTGAACCGACCGGATCATTAACACCATCCTGTTGGAGCGTTTGCGAAACACTTTTCTCGCCTCGCCTTGCAAATCAATAATCAATTTGGTTGATGTACTTTTCCTACCCAAAAAGTTCTCGATTGCAATTGAGCCGTTGTAGCCGAGAATTTCAATCCGGTTAAAAGCTTTCTTTGTGTTGTAAGAAACGTTGAACTGCCCATAGCCGCTTTTTTCAAACTTGACGATTGCCGACGAATAATCTTCCACGTCGCTCTTGTAAACGACAGTATCCATAAACGCTTTTACTTCCGTGATTTCGCCGCCGAAATATCTCAGCATGTCGATCATTTGCGAGCCGAGATCGCGCAGAACGCCGCCGCCGCTTAGCTCTCTGTTAAAACGGAAATTATGATCAGGCGCCAAATCAATATTGTATGAAGCGGAAACAGAAACAATCTTGCCCAGCATTTGTTTATCGATTAGTTCTTTCGCCTTTTGAAATTGCGGGTGAAACCGGTGCATGTGATTAATAATCAGCATAACATTGTTCGATTTACAAACATTTATCATTTCTTCGGCTTGTTTGGAATCGAGAGCGATTGGGCGTTCGCAAAGAATATTTTTGTGCGCCTGCGCCGCTTTTATCACTTGCTGATAATGATCGGCATTAACGCTTGAGATGTAAACGGCATCAATATCGCTCGCAAGCAATGCGTCAAAATCATCAAACGCATTTGCCGCTCCGAATTTATTTGCGATACTTTTTGCGCGCATTAGATCACGGCTGTAAACTGAAACCAATTTGCTTCGCTGTACCAATTGCAGAGCCGGAAGAAAAAAATTCTCTGCAAAGTTTCCGCAGCCGGCAACTCCCCATTTCACTTTCCGTGGAATCGCGGAAGCAAATCTCAATCTTGTAGATGGTTTGATCATTCTATTCACATTACAATTTTAGTTTTTCCATTAGCATCTTAATCGGCTTCGAATTCGTCATCGTATAAAAATGAATCGCCGGAACTTTTCTGTTCATCAATTCTTCAACTTGTTTTGCCGTCCAGTTCACGCCGATTTCAAGTACGTGTTCGGGTTTTGCTTTTTCAATTTCATCGGCTAATTCAGTGGGAATATCTATGTAGAAATTCTTAGGAAGCGTCTTAACATGTGCTTTAGAAGTTATAATTTTCAGTCCGGGAATGATAGGAGCTTTAATTCCTTCTTTCCGGCATAGATCGACGTAATCGAAAAAAGCTTTGTTGTTGTAAAACATTTGAGTAACAATGTATGATGCGCCGCTATCTACCTTCGCCTTTGTGTACCTAACATCGGTATGAAGATTGGGAGCTTCAAAATGTTTTTCGGGATAGCCGCTTGTGCCGATGCAAAAATTCATCGGCTGTGCATCGAGCAATCCTTCTTCAAGATACTTTCCTTTATTAATCGAATCGATCTGTTTTATAAGATCTACCGCATATTCGTTTATGCTTCTACCGAACTTGACCGGTTTTTTGTATTCGCTTTCGTCGCCGCGAATGGCAAGAACGTTTTCAATTCCCAAATAGTGAAGTTCAATCAAAAAATCTTCAGTCTCTTCGCGTGTAAACCCGCTGCAAAGAACGTGCGGGACAGCTTCGATGTTGTACTTATTCTGAATGAGCGCGCAAATTCCCAATGTGCCGGGACGTTTGCGTTTTATTTTCATCTGCATTCCACCGGCAGTTTCTTCATAAACCACTTCTGCCGCATGACTGGTGATATCGATGAACGGCGGATGATATTTTGTGATATCTTCCAGAACATTCAGAAGCTGTCTAATATTTCCCCCGCGTTTCGGCGGAATGATTTCAAAACTGATGAGTGTGTTTTTCGCTTTTTCTAGATGCTCAATAACTTTCATACTTATCCGGATTAATCATAACTAAATTTAATATTTTCTCTTTAAACTTCTTATAGATTCTGAATTTTATTGCGGGATCAGCTTCATCAGATTCTTCGATGCGGCTTTGAATGCAGATTCATCAAGCGGAATCTGAATATACTTTCCCTTGAGCCACATCTGGCTCATGTCTTTGTAATGATCGCTCATGAAGTTTCCGGATTCGCCCGTCGGCATTATAAGTTCAAGATGATTTGGATCGCCGAAATCAAATATGTAGCGCATGGACGGACCAAGAATATTTTCGTACGGACTGGATCGATGAAGTTTTTTATAGTTGCGAGTTTTTTCAAACAGTTCCGGAAAAGAATATTCTGTATTGAAAATTGTTGTTCCATCGCCGCCGATGCTGAACGGACCGATGTTAATAATCTTATCAAGCAAGCTGGATTCATGGTGAAACATGTGATAGAAAGTTACCTTGTGAATATCGCCCCACTGCCAATTTGCAATGTCCTTACCGTAATTTTTTTCCAAGTCGGAAAGCGCATCAACCAAACTTTTTCTGATCATGTCGTCGCGTGTTTCAACTTGCGGTGTATGAATGTCGTCAAAAAATGATGAGCGGTTTTCTTCAAGCATCTTCGGAATAATTCTGTACGGAACATTTGCAACGAAAACATATTCCTTCAGAAGATCTTCCCCCATTTCATCTTCAAAAATATTTTTGATTAAGAATTGGAAAAACCGCGTATAAATTGTTGGGACTTGGCTGCCGGGATTCATTTCGAAGTTCCAACTTTTCAAGAGTTCCAACGAAAGTTGAAGATTCGGATCGGTTACGTTTACATTATTGAACGCGTTAAGAATGAACGGCGTTAATTTTCTCGCGTACGGCGAAACGAAATCAACTTGATATTTCTCATAATCTTTAACCGAGTGAACCGGTTTTGATTTCAGCAGTTCTGTAATTCTTTCGATGCGCGATGACGGTTCCCAAATATTTGAAATGTGATACTTGAAATTTTCGATTGTTTTATTATTTGCAGAAGCAATAAAATTTTCCGGCGGGTTAAGCAGTTTCGGCATTTCTTCGTATGGAACAAATCCCAACCAATCATTCTTGGTTGTAGTTCCGTCGTAAATCAATGTTGGACTGTTGCTGCTTCTGATTGGAAGTCTCGCTGCACAAATGTAACCGATGTTTCCTTTATCATCTCCGTAAACAAAATTTTGTCCCGGCACAGTAAAGTATCTCACACCATTTTTGAAATCTTCCCAGTTCTTCGCTTTATTGACTGACAACGCCGCAAACAATTCATCGCTGAATTCGTTTCCGGTCCAGCGCATACTCATTTGCGCCATATTATGTGCAGTTGTAGGATACATTGTTTGAAACGGATGAACATCAGTAATAATAGGTCCGCGGTGTGTGCGGCGTACTCCAAAAACAACATTCGCAGAATCTTTAACTCGAATAGTATCTTTTTCAATGTCTAGTTGCTTCCACGCTCCGTTCAGAAAATAATTTTTTCCGGTCGAATCAATTTTCTCTACATAAAAATCTGCGTCGTCCGCCATTACGTTAGTAAGCGCCCATGCAATGTTCCGGTTCTTTCCAATAACGACTGCCGGTAATCCGGGAATAGTAAACCCATCAACATTCCAGTCCTTACTGCGAATCATTGCAAAGTACCATCTGCCGGGTGCTGTGTATGCAAGGTGCGGATCGTTGGCAATCATTGGTTTGCCGGATGCAGACATTTTTCCGTTGATGATCCAATTGTTCGATCCAATATGAGTCCCGACAAATCCGGTAAAACTTCTGAACATCTGATCAACTTTAATAAAATCAGTTGGAATCGCCGCAAAATTTTTGATCTCAGGCGGAATAATTGTCGGCGAGTTTTCCGGGAAGTCCGGTAAAAGTTCTTTCGTTTTTTCTTCGCCGAATTTTTGAACAAGCTGTGCGAATGCGATATCCGTCCACCAGCTTAGGTTTAGTTCCCACCCCATTAGCTTAGCGATAACCAAACTGTGTTCCGGTTTCCACGGGTAAGGATCATAACCGAGCAGATCAAACTCAACCGGATATTTCCCCTTTGCATCTTTGATATAAGCATTCACTCCTCTTGAGTAAGCTTCCAATATTTTTTTCGAAAGCGGATTCAGTTTATCATAGTTCGCTTTAACATTTTTATAAATTCCGATTGTGCGAAACATTTCATCGATAGGAATTGTTTTGGCGCCGAACACTTCGCTGAGACGTCCTTCGCCTGCACGGCGCGCAACATCCATCTGGAATAATCTTTCCTGTGCATGAACATAACCTAACGCAAAGGCGGCGTCTTCATCATTGTCTGCGGTTATCATTGGAACGGCATATTGATCTCTGTAGATGTTAACTTCACTTTTGAGTCCGGCAACCTTGGTTTGGCT
>JAKAEE010000029.1 GCA_021820065.1 Bacteroidota bacterium
ACCCCTACAGGCAAAATATCTTCGCCAATAATGCTGTTAATAAAAGAACTTTTTCCGGATTTGAATTGTCCCAATACAACTACATCAATGAATTCATTCGATGTTGTGTATTTGTTTATTACCGATAATTCTTTTGCCAGTGCATCTAATCGAAATGTTCCTATTACTTCCGTTAGAGTGGATAGTTGAATGAGTAATTCTTTATCAGTCCTGAGAGATGCATTATTTTGGTCAAGCAATTTTTTAACTCCCGCCTTATTAATCAATAGAAGTAGGAGTTATCAACCCAAAATCATTCGGGTAATTTCGGCGAACTCCATCGCCTTGTTAAAAATATAGAAGATTCTTTTTGAGTGCAATTATTGTTTTTATGATCTGGTTTTGAATATCCCCAAACATACTGTGGGCATTCAACTATGACATTTGAGAAATGCGTGAACTTATTATAAACTACTAAACGTATCCGTATGTTCGTTCCGTGAGTATGCTCTAATTTTGTTTTCCTTAAAAATTCTTGCCTTTCAATATTCAATTTCAGCACAAACAACTTACACTTATACATAACCATCCACTTTTTCAGAACATGCATTTGAGTGAAGGTTTTTTGAAATACCAATTCCATTTCTTTTTGGATTTTTTCCTTGCCGGTAGGCAAAAAGGACACAATCCTTAATCACACATTCGCGCACTTGCTTCTTTTCATATCCGGAACATTCCAAGCAATGTTTTTTGATTGCTCTTAATGGTGTGAGTTTCATTTTATTTCCCTCGAAAAATTATTGATCGGTTTCAATTTTATAAGGACACATCGGGCGTAATTTCTTCCACTTTTAAATCGCGATTAAATTCCACATCAATTTCCGTCCGATCCGTCCGACTCTGAGAATAAAAAATCTCCCGAATTATTTTTCTGAATCGCATAATCCACAAATTTTATAGTTCGCACTGAATCGGATTTCCCTTCCTTAACTTCATATTGGTTTATTCTCCCATAAACCTTCAGCCACCGGGTAAACTTAACTTGAGTCAATTTTTCTAGGTCAGCATTCTCTTTCTTAAAATTATCATACAACTCTTTTTTGTCGTACTCTTTGTTTGCTGTAAATCCGTCACTGAACTCATAAAACTCGATTGTCGTTTCATCTATCAATTTCTTTTTGTTGATATTCACAAACTCGTAAGCAACCAATCCGCGCCTCAAATAAAATTGCAGACACTCAATCATAAAGCAATCAAATTCATTCCATTCGGCTTCATACCATCCGTCAAAAAACAATTTCCCAAAATCATCAACCGGTCTGTGATTCTTATTGTAGTAATCTGAAAACTCAATTACGAATTGTCTATCGATCGTTGAATCATCAACTCCGCTAATTGAAAAGTTTGTCGAGAGAATTACTTTTGGTGACTCGTGGAAAGGAAGAAAAATTTCTTCTTTGTTCTTTCGCTCAATTGTTATTCCTTCAGTAATGATTGAGAACAATCTATCGAATGGAAATTTTTCCCTGATATCTTCGATACCGATAATGTTTGTATCTGCTTTCACTCTCTGAAATGCAAAATTTTTTGAAGGACTAAAATTCCTTCCATCCTCTATCACAACATTCCGGATTTGTGAAATTCCTTTTATCACTAATCCCTTGCCGCTTCGCCCGAAAGCTCCTTCGCTTAGCTTCTCATCTATAAAAACAATCGCCTTGGAAATTGACGGATCTTTGTAAGTGTGTAGTAAATATCCGATTCCACTTTTCAGTGCTTCGTATCTTTTCTGATCGCCTCCGCAGATGTTGAATAGTAAGTCTTCAAACATGGACCGGATTTCTGTCTGGACATAATTCCGTTTTATGATTTGTTTCTTCCAGATATGCTTTTCTAATTTTTTATAATTGTTGAAGCGAACTTCATTCTTGGTTATTTCAACAAATCCGTTTTTGAAATAGAGATACCCTTTCTCATTTGTATCTTTATTGAATTCAATATTCCGGGTGATGAGGAACTCGAGAAATTGAGTTGTGAATAATTGATTAACCGATTTAATAACCGAATCCATAACGTTAGCTCGATTCGTTCCATCAAACTCATCTACCGGCAGCCGTTCTAAATAATTCATTACAAATTCTTTTACATCAATCGAATCGATTTCTTCTACTATGCTGTTCTCAATTCTTACAAAAAAATAATTACACTCGATTTTATATTTACAGAATCCCTCACTTTCTAAAAATCTTTTATAACGTGTTCTGTTAATTTTTACTTTACCGCCATCATCAACATACCAGAACTTAATCACCGGCTTTTTCCAGCCGTAAGTTTCAGCAACATGATAAATCGTACCGAGTGAAACCCTTCCATCATAATCTTTGACGAGTTGCTCAAACTTTTTCCGCAATTCAGATTCACTATCATTGTAATGTGGATTCTTCAAGCTCATTCCAACAAAATATCTCTCGCCCTCAGCGCCTAACGGAACCAAAGCAAAACCGATTCTATACCATTCCTCATAACTGCCTGCTGGTAAATTCTCAGTCAGATATTTTAAGGCGCTCTCCAATCGTTCCTTATCATATCTAATTTTTTCATTATTCCATCTTCCATTTTCCGTCTCACGTTTTACGTCTTTTGTCTCACTTTCCAACACACAATATTTTTCTAGTACACTAATCAACTTTTCGGCATCTACATAAACCGGAAGTTCTTTCGGTTCCTCATAGTAGAAATTGTATACACCACCGCTTTCATGATGCGAAGGAGGAAAAACAGTTTGACAATTCTTCCACCTCAATTCAATGTGTTTGCAGTATCCATCTTTCCCGCCTCGGCTTGCCGAAGGCGAGACGGGCTTCATTCTCAGTTTATAAACAGCTTTCTCTCCACCAAGTCTATCAAAAACTCCCTTCCCTTGGGTAAGGGTCGGGGATGGGCATCTAATGGATATATGAAATCCCTCTCCGCTTCCACTCTGAACAACCCAAGGATATTTTTCCGGCAGCCCCAACTCGGCAAGTAGAAAATCCAAAATCTCATAATCCTCAACTGCATCTAAATCCAAAAGTCTCAAATCATCTAAACCAAGAACAACACCGACACCGGTGCTGTTGGTCCATTCCATTTTT
Source organism: Bacteroidota bacterium (assembly GCA_021820065.1). GTDB lineage: Bacteria > Bacteroidota > Ignavibacteria > Ignavibacteriales > Melioribacteraceae > Fen-1258. The sequence continues at coordinate 3,114 of JAKAEE010000029.1, forward strand.
TCAATTTCGTCATTGGTTTGTTTTTCTGATTGCCATCTTTCCCAATTTATCGTTGGTTTCTTACCTCGAACCGGTAGAACATTAAAACCAAAATGTTCATGATAAATCGAAGCATACCTTTTGAATACCGACATCATTATTCTCCGGAATTAATTCTAAAAATCTTCAGTGAGGATTTCTCCCTCTCCTTACCAAGGAGAGGCTTGTCCGCCGTCATTATGGCGGAGTCGGGGTGAGGTCGACTATCTAGTTTTTCTATTGCTTCTCTCAACGACTCCATATTCAAATGCGAATAAATCTCAGTAGTTAAAATCGAAGAATGTCCAAGTAATTCTTTAATCGTATAAAGCGGCACACCTTTCTGCACAAGATTAGAAGCGAACGAATGTCTCAACGAATGGAAATGAATTTCTTTTTCTATACCAGCAACAATGCAAGCTTTCTTAAATCTTCTCGAAAAATAATTTCCAGTAAATTTTTCACCGTTCTCTTTACAAAACACAAAACCTCTAGCGAAGTCGAAAGACTTTAATGAAATAATTTTATTTCGCTTTTCATTTTTATCCGCTGTGGCGGACTGCACTTGTCCGCCGTCCTTTTGGCGGATTCTCAATTCTATATTCTCAATTACTTGGAGGGCCTCCTCACTCATCGGAATGAATCTTTGATTCCTTCCTTTCGTTGTAAAATTCTCATCTCCAACCGTAACAACTCGATTTTGTAAATCAACATTCTTCCATCTCAGATTTACAATCTCGTCTAAACGCATCCCGGTATAGAAAGCGAATACAACCACATCTTTCACCACTTTGCTCTTTAACTGTTCACAGATCACTGATAACTGATCACTATTCAAAAACACCGGTGCCAGCTTTTGTTTTTTCGGTAGCTTCACTTTCGTGAAATAATTCTCTTTTACATAATCCCAATCTTTAGCTTTATTGAAAGCGGCTTTCAAGTTGCGGAAATAAACAGCATAACCTTTCTTTACTTTTTGCTGTAGGTGGATTAGAAAATTTTCAACATCTCTTAACTCAATAGATGCAATTGATTTTTGCAATCCCGGTCTCTGGTCCGTAATGGAGAAGTAATCAACCAGATAATTCAAAGCAATAACAACGCTCCGCAAATATGAAGATGATCTACTATGCTGAATTACATTTTTATATTCATCAATAAACACGCGCAGCGTTACTACTTCTCTTTGCTCGTTGCCTGGAATGAGAGAAAGCAAAACCTTCAGCTTTTCCAAATCATTTACAGAAACATTTTTGAGCAACTCTTCCATCGTTTCCTCTTTACACTTTTTTCAGCTAACTGCTAAATGCTAATAGCTCACAACTATTTTTTTCTTCTACTTTTCAACGGAAATTCTATTACTACTTCTTCATTCAATTCCATTTCCAACTGATTTGGATCTATTGTTTCTGCAGAAGATAGGCTTGCATTCTCATCCTCTCCCTTAGGGAGAGGACCGAGGTGAGGGCGGCTTTTGAAGACCCACTCATCCAATTCATTCTTCGAAAAGAAAATAATCTTGCCTGTTGGTTTATAATGCGGTACTATATTTTTGTAGGTGAGTTTGTAAAGATAACTTGGCGCATAACCAAGATAAGAACACGCATCCTTAAATGTCAGCGGCCTGTCATCTTTTCGTTTTAGTAAATCTTCAATCACAGAAAGTTTTTTAAGGATAGTTTGGCCAAGCGAAGCTTGTTCCGAGCTTGTCGAGGAATCTATCTTCTGTCTCATCATTTACCTCATGCAATTTTTTTACATGAGTAATTTGAAACGAAGAATCCAGAAAAAGAATTTATCGGCTTTTATGCTCTTTTATCTAAAATCGATAAAAGATGATAAAAGATTTTGGCGGGTACTCATTTCTTTTATCGACTTTTATCACTCCAACATAAAAGAAGATAAAAGATTGCAACAAATTAAAAGTAATGAAAGATTTATGGAATTGAGGATTTCTCTGATCATATTTCCTGTTTTGCTATAGTTCTCAATGTAATATTTCTTCTGCGCTAAGTTCCTAAATGGTTCTCCTTTCTTATTTAGAAAGTGTTTTAGAAATATTTTGAATTTGCCGTCAACGTCAACAGCTTTCCGATTTACCAATTCATTAACAAAAACAGCAAAACTACTATCGCTTATGCGCCAGCGAAACATTATTTGAACATTATTACCTGTTATAAACGGAATTTGTTTATCATTTGTAAAGTGAAATAAAATCTCTTCAGTTGTGTGTTCCGAAAGAATATTATTCTCTTTAAATATCGTAAACATCATTAATAATTTTTCTTTACCGCATAACCAAATAATTTTCTCAATACAATTCTCTTTGTTCTCGGGTCCAATATGGCTGGGATGAATATTCATACTTTTAACCTGCAAATCGAATTTTGTTTGTAGATTTTCCTTGATTGATTTTGCTCTTTCTAAGAAATGATTATTCCTTTCGCATAATTTTTCTTTGCACGTCTTCAAGATTTTCTTGGTAACAGTTTTTCTTATTTCACTGTCTTTATTTAACAACTCAAGCAAAGAAGTATGACAACCGTTTTGCTTGATAGCAAACTTGATTTCTTTTGGATCTAACGATTCCACATTTGCGTGCAAATCTTGTATTACTTTTTCGCACTTCAAAATTTCATCCGATACGAACCCGATCTTTGCTTCTACTAATTCTATTCCATCTAATTGCTTCTCTAATTCTGTGATAGAAAATTCCTTATAGCACATAATTCCCCCTGAATAAGAGGTTAATCAATAAATTGAAATATGCACACAACAATTAAGAGGCAGCCGTCCTAAGAAATGACGTACCGGTTAAGTTCTTCCCGGACTTTTTAAGCAGTAAAAAATTTTTCGATATGATTTGGTTTTGTTAATGCTTCAGTTGGCAATAGAGCCATTACACAAAAATATTTTCTAATCTCTGCTTTTATATTAACAATATTTCCCAAAAGTTTCACTACAATTCATATTTCATCAACAGAAAACCTTCGCACGACTTTGGATAATCCCTTCTTCCTAGGAAGTAAATTTTTACTTTCGTCTTGCAGATTACTCTTTTCAACAAAGCGATATCACAAATGATAATAAATATTAATATTTTCTCTATGTCGTTTAATACTTTCATTCATTTATAGAGAAAGATGGCCGAACACCAAAACATAGAATACAAACAAAGTTGGCATGATGATTATCTTAAGACAATTTGCGGTTTCGCAAATGCTCAAGGTGGATATCTTCTAATCGGTAAAGATGATAAGGGTAAAACTGTCGCTGTTACTGATCACAAAAAATTAATGGATGATCTTCCCAACAAAATTAAAAATCATCTCGGCATCACTTCAGTTGTTAATCTCAAAACGGAAAAGTCAAAACATTTTATTGAGATATATACACAACCTTATTCCGTTGCCATCTCACTTAGAGGAAGATACTATGTAAGAACCGGCAGCACAACTTCGGAATTAACCGGTACCGCATTAAATGATTTTCTTTTAAGAAAATCCGGAAAGACCTGGGATGATGTAGTTGAAGAAAGAGCAACTTTAAACGATATCGATGAAGTGACAATTTCCGAATTCTTAAAGGTAGCGCAAGAAAGTGGCCGCCTTCCCGATTCAAGAGAACTCAACACAGTCCAACTTTTAGAAAAGCTTCGCCTTGCAAACAACTCACAAATTAAACGAGCTGCTATTATTCTTTTCGGTAAGGACCCGGGAAAATTCTTCCCGAGTATATCTGTTAAAATTGGCCGCTTTGGAAAAAGTGATGACGATCTAAAATTCCAAGAAATCGAGGAAGGAAATTTATTTCATCTTCTTAAAGAAGTTCTTCTCCAGTTGAATAGAAAGTTTTTCATCAAGCCAATTAATTTTGAAGGTATGCTTCGCATCGAAAAAGGAGAATACCCGGTTGCAGCTCTCCGCGAAATGTTGCTAAATGCACTCGTACATAAAAGCTATTCCGGTGTTCCAATTCAGATTAGAATCTATGATGACAAAATTAACATTTGGAATGAAGGAACACTTCCGGAAGGATTGACAAATGAACTCTTAAAGCAGCAGCATCCTTCCCGTCCACGTAATCCTATTATTGCAGATGTTTGCTTCAAAGGTGGATACATTGACGCATGGGGAAGAGGAACGTTAAAAATAATAGATGCATGTAAAGAAGCCGATCTTCCCGAGCCGGATATCCGCGAACGTCACGGCGGATTTTCCGTAACATTATACAAGGACGTTTTTACCGAAGAGCAGTTGCAGAAAGTTGGATTGAATCAACGACAAGTAAAAGCAATTTTGTTCCTCAAAGAGAAAAGCAAGATTACCAATAAAGATTATCAAACAATTTGCGATACCTCTGAAAGAACTGCTTTGCGTGATTTGGATGAACTTGTTAACAAGAACCTTATTGAAAAAGTTGGTGATAAAAAAGGAACTTATTACGTTCTTAGGTATGGCGGATAAATGGCGGCTTCGTGGCGGTTATGGCGGTTATGGCGGTTATCTGGCGGATAACAAAAAGTTTTTCATGGATGGAGAGCTTATGAAATGGGTGGTATATAAGAGGCATATTATTATTAAAGAATGTATAATCACCAATAAAGAATATCGGTAACTCAATAATTGTTCTTGGAATACAGCCACTAATGACCTGTCGGATTTAATTAAGAAAGATCTTATTTCTCACAGCAATTTACCTAGTGCTGGTTCTTATTTTACTTTGAAATAATTGCACAAGAATTGCACAACAATTGCACAGTAATGGCATATTATCGAATATGAAAGATTTTTACGGCTCACAGTTATTTATAAGGAACTTGCATCGGAGTTGCAAGGGAGTTAGTATGGAATTGCATCATAATTGCATCAATTGCATCACAGTTGCATCATTAATACGGTCAAGACAATGGGCCTAAGCATTCACTATCAAGGAAGATTTGGTTCTCAAGCATCTCTCGCAGAAATGATCGAAGAGGTAAAAGACATTGCAGAAATCTATCATTGGCAATACACTATTTACGAACAACAATTTCCGTCGAATAAATTCGATACTGATTGCTACAATGAAAACATTTTCGGAATAAGTTTTACTCCTCCCGAAAGCGAGAGCATATGTTTATGTTTTTTATCCAATGGCCGAATGAGTAGTATTGCCAATCTTAAATGTTTTGGAAATTCAACTCGTGAAGATTATCAAAAGTATTTGTATATGATTTCAACTAAAACACAGTTTGCCGGTAGTGCTGTTCATAAACTTATAATTCACTTGCTAAAATATATCAACGAAAAGTATCTTCAAGAATTTGAGCTAATTGATGAAGGGCATTATTGGGAAACCGGAGATGAAAAATTACTTCACGAAACATTCAAAGAGTATGACTCTCTGCTTGATTCGGTAGAAGATGCAGTCAAAAATGTACCTAAGATACCAGACGAATCATTCGAAGATTATTTCAGAAGAGTGCTGGATTTAATAAATAAAAGGAACAATCCCTAAATCATTCACAAGACTAATTCTTTCTAATTTTCTCAACAATTTTTTCACCCGTTCTCCCAACCACATAACCGCCCAGCCCAATCTGTAACAAAGTCCAAGCTTCACCACTTAATCTGAAAGCGAGCCAACCAAAAGAATCACACACAACAAGAATTAAAAACGTCAGCATTGTAATTGGTCTCCAATTCCGTTGTAACCAGCTTTGTCCTTTCGCTTCCGCTTCAACAATTCTACTTTGAGAATCGAGAAGCTTCGCTTCATATTCCAATGCTTTACCTAAAAACTCATTCTCAATTTTTGTCAACTCATTTTTGAGTTTTCCTCTTTCTTCATCAGTTGTTGTGAGATTGTCTATCAAATCCGTAATTGGTTTTACAATACCGCCTAAAAAATCCAGTACTCCCATATTATCCTCCTTCCTTTTCTGAATGCTGACGGCTGACTGCCGAGAGCTTCACATTGTAAATCTCTCGAATAATATTTTTCTCCACTTCACTCAATTTATTATGAAGATCTTCGAACCTGGACAAATAATTCTTCTCGATCGAAGATGATTTCTTTTTCGTTTCATCTACATCCTTCTCAATTCTCTTTATCCTGGACCAGAACAAAAAATTGACAAGACTAACCAAACCGCCTATAACCCAGATAAATATATTCTGATTCATTTTCACCTCAATAAGAAAGTCTTGTCATCCTGAACGCAGTGAAGGATCTAAAACTCAAAAGCCCACCAATAATCCATATGTAAATCTTTTCATTCATCAAACACTTCTCACGTCTAGCGTTTCACTTTTCACAGTCTCATACACTGTTTCCCCATGAACTTTTTTCGAAATCATCACATCTTTACGATTCAATTCACCATTCCAAGAAACATGAATCCATCCCGCCTCGACTCGCCTGTCAAGGCGAGGCTGGTTCCCGAATTCATAAATCAATTGATCGAATAATAATTTCTGCAAGATGATATTAAACACATCGACTAAATTCATTGATGGAACAATGAAATCCGCAGCTTTTCCTTCGAGATGTTGTGAGTTAAATTTTCCGCCGACAGCAGCATTCACATCGAAAGATCGAAATCCGGAATTAATAAAAATCGAGACCGCAATAATTTCTCTGAGTGGTTGAAGAACATTCACACAAAGCAATCTCAAATTCTCGATCTGTTTTTCATTTGGTTCATTCTTATAACCATGTCTTTCCGCGACTTGTGAAATTGTAAACTCATTAAGAATAAAATTATTTGAGAGCCTTGTGCTGAGCGAAGTCGAAGCGTTCATTTGCTTTTCCTATTAATCTGTTGCTGATGGCTAAAAGCTAATTATTGATTGCTGTCAATTCACTGTAATTCACCTTACATCAGAGGAAAGATTTTATTGATTAGCAGCCTTGTGTGAGGGTCTCAGCTCATCAAAAAAAATGTGACAGCCAGTATTACATAACGAACATTATGCTAAAGTCTTTGGTCAGTCCCAACAAAAACGTATTTGAAGTTCTGTCATCTCAGCATAATGTTGCATTATATAAACTCGGCACAAAGAAATACTAATCGCCTCATCATCGCTCATTCCGGTCGTGGATTCCCACACACCTTCATTCGCTTACATTTTTTAGCCGCTCGTTTCGTGTCGCCGAGTCTGGCACACACTCCACTCGCTCCACTAAAAACAATCAGTGTAGATCAGTTTAATCCATGTAATCTGCGTTCTATTCATTTCATGTGATTTTCATTCTCTTTTGAAAACAAAAGAAAACAAATCATAAACATTGAGCGTTGACGAACTTTCCTGTTGTAAATAATTTTGAGTAAAAGATTTGTTTAGTTCGATGCACAAAAAATTATTCGATATTACGCGGATCAGATCTGAATCTAAATTCCAGAAGTACAAGGAGCTTGGACTGATCAATGAATTGGTCCTTCGCAATCTTCAGATCAAATCTGAGTATCTGGAACTAAGGAAGACTCACAATCAGATTGATGCAATCTTCATCCTCTCTGAAAAGTATAATTTATGTTACGATTCGGTAAACACAATTCTGTTCCGGAAACGACAAATTAAGCCGGTTTCTTTTCCCTCATCTACCAAGCCCCTAACAAGCCAGTATCAAGCCACTGCCAAGCCATAAGAACCCATCAAACCATCTTTCCGATATTTTCCTTTTCTCTTAACAAAACTTGATAACAGTGCTGAGCGAATCCGATGCACACTTTCACAATATTACAGTGAACAACACAACCTTGTATGATATTCTTGTCAAGGAAAAACAGAGTGTCTAGAATTTCCCGTTCTGCATTCTGCACTCTACATTCTAAATTCATTAAGGAGGTACAACCATGGCTATCGTAAATGGAAATGTCATCGGAAACTTATCCGGAAAGCTTGGCAATCTTTCCGCGCGGACAGTTGACGGACGCACTGTCTTAGCAGCTCGTCCATCCAGCTTCAATGCAAGTCAAGAACCGGCTGTACTGGAAGTTCGACAGAAATTTTCCGTCACTGCAAAATTTGCAAGTGCTGTTCTTGCTCTTGCTACTCTCGTTTCAATCTGGAAAAAAGCTAAGAACATTGCCGGTTCTGTTTTCAACGAAGTATTCCAGAACAACTTCGCTCATTCTTCCACGGACAAACCAACAGAGCAGAACATTCTCACTCCGGAAGGATTTCCTCTGCAGATTGCAGTTGCTGCAGTAGCAGCAGACAAAGTAACTGCAACCATTCCGATTCTGAATACGGCATCCGTGTTCGGTCCGGAGGAAGTCAATCTTTCTGCAAATGCTATCGTCTGTTACCATGATCCAGCGAATGCAGAAGATGAGCCGTTCAAAATCATTTCTCTTTCAAAGGAAGTTGCTGCACACAACTTCGCTCAGACATACGATTTAGAAATCGATCTGAACGCAACTCAAAAAAACATTGCTGCAAAGTATCAGCACAGCATTTTGTATGTGTGTGTCGTAACCAAAACCGCAGATGGAAAAGTTATTCAAAACTCTTCCACCTTCACAAAACTCAACTAGTCATCTCAGAAAATGGGTTATCATCTTTGATAGCCCATTTTCTCTACATCCCTTTAACTCACAAATTTGCGCTCACAAAAATCGATTCGCTTAAAATTGTTCGCTAAGTAAAAGCACGCTCTGTTCGGCTCATTCATTCCATTCCGTTTCATTCCATTTCGATTCACTCATTCGTTAAATTGCTAACCGCTCCACAAAAACTGCTGACGTTCGCTCCTCTTCACGTCACAACTTTTAACCGTTCCGCAGCAAATAAACTCATTCGTTCACTCCATTACATTTCACTTCATTCCGTTCATTCGCCTCACACAGCTAAAACCTGTCCCAATGAATAGAGGGATCAAAAGCGAATAGTTCGGGCACAATTTTCCGCATCCAAAAATTCCGTCCTCACTATACTTTCATTCCCCGGAAATCGGGGGCTTCGCATTTTCATTTTCCAAATTGGTTGGTTCCCCCGAACATCGTGGTCAGTTTAATTCATAATAATTTTGCCCGCCATGAGACAAGCTTAGTATTATTCGAATCTTGGTATCCAATCGGGGTAAGGGTATATGAAACTTGTCTTGCCCTTGCTTTTTTCATTCGTCCCTCATTAAAAAGCGAGCAATACTGCGCCCTTGCCTTGAATTATCATCTTTTCTTACACCAACATGGTAACAAGCCATTATTTCGCAAAGGCATGACTAAGCGGGCAAAATATGTTTTTTTCACAGTGCAAAAGGTGTGTCGTGGTATCTGGTATCGTTCATTATTCTAAAAGGCATAAGGGTTTTCTTGTGCGGTTAATTCAATCAAAAGAAAAATTCTTGGTTAATGTATTTACAGGCAATGGCAGTTTGCATTCTTACAATTTTACTTCGCTTACAGCTGCTCAAAATTTTCTAAACAGTTTTATCAAATCACTTAACAAATCGTAAAGGAGTTATAGCAATGTTATCAGAAGAACAGAAACAACAAAAGAGGCAAGAGAAAAAAGAAAAGATCATTCGGATTAGAAAAACTCTTTCGGAAATGTCGGAAAAACAACGCCAAGCTATCGCTGATAAGTACGGCATCGTTACGGTAGAAGGGCATTTACTCACACCACACAATCAATGTTTCCTTGTTGCTCAACTCGCCTCGCTTGACGCAAGTCGAAGCGGGTCAAAAATTAATTTTACTATAGTTGGCGGGTTTCAGCAATGGAAGAAAGCTGGAAGAATAGTTCGCAAAGGCGAACATGGTTTCTTAATCCTGGTTCCATCAAAAACTAATTCCGAAGAAAATTCAGAAATGGTTTCTGATTATGAAGATGTTCACTTTTATTCTGCTACTGTGTTTGATATTTCCCAAACAGAAGTAATAGCAAAATCGGAAGCTGCATAAGCTTCCGGTTGTTTCTCTTATTTGACTATTTCATTATATTAAAAATGAAAAAAGTTCGAAGCCGATTAGAAGTTATTGTTCTTGAAAACACAGAAAAGTTTTATTGGTTCGGCAACCTTGAACTTTCTTGGATGTGTTTTCCTAAAATATTGGTCATGTTGGAATTGGAGTCCATACATACTCCATACATTCAGCGGTAAAATCAGCGTGACAGTTCAAACTTACAAAAACAAGAAAGCCCGATTATAAATTATAATCGAGCTTTCTAAGTGCACCCTGGGGGATTCGAACCCCCGACCTGATGATTAAGAGTCATATGCTCTACCAACTGAGCTAAGGGTGCGGTGCAAAAATAAATAAAATAAGTCACCGCACAAAACATGAAATGAATTTCGCTTTAGATAAGACTAATTAAATTTGGGAAAAAAATTACGCTGGATAAATTAAAAGTAAAGATGAACCCGCCAACAACAAGCGAGTTCATCTTAGAATAAAGGCTTGATTTATTTTTGTGCATCTACATATTTTCTTATCTTACTATGTTTGCGTCCATAGAAAATATAGATCATCATTCCTATAGCCAGCCATATAAATAAACGCAGCCAGTTTTCTTCCGGTAACGAAAACATTAGCATCAAACAAGTTACTACACCGGCAATAGGCACAAATGGAAACCATGGCGATTTGAAAGGGCGCTCGGCATCTGGATGAGTTCTACGCATAATTAAAACCGCCGAACATACAATCACAAAAGCAAACAATGTTCCAATGTTTACCAGCTCTGCCAAGATTCTTAACGGAAGCAATCCGGCTAAAGTTGAAACGAAAATTCCCGTTAATATTGTGGACTTCCACGGAGTTCTAAATTTATCATGCACCGCACCAAAAAAGCTTTCCGGAAGCAGTCCGTCTCGCGCCATTGCTAAAAACACACGCGGCTGGCTTAGCATCATCACAAGAAGAACGGAAGTAATGCCCGCAACTGCACCTAATGAAACCAATACCTGCGCCCAATGCAATCCGACCTGACCAAAAGCATCCGACACGGGGGCATCAATATTTATTTTATTATACGGAACCATTCCCGTTAAAACGGCAGAGACGGCTATATACAAAATTGTGCAAAGAATTAGAGAAGTAATAATTCCAATCGGAACATCGCGTTGAGGATTCTTTGCTTCTTCAGCGTGAGTTGAGACTGAATCAAATCCGATGTATGCAAAAAAGATCATCGCTGCACCAGCAAGCACACCTACCGGCATTCCTCCTAAACCGGTTTCACCGAAAACAGTTTTACCAAAAAAACTAACACCGGTATAACCATACGGTGCAAATGGTGTCCAGTTAGCTGTGTTGATATACATTGCACCAACCACAATAACAAACAGAACAATAACAAGCTTGATACCAACAACCACTGCATTGAATCCTGCACTTTCTCTTATTCCTTTTACAAGAATTGCCGTTATTATTAAAGCAATCATAATGGCAGGAAAATCTATCACCGAGCCCGTAATCCATAACATTCCGGTATCGGGATTAAAATCGAACGGCGCCCGTGTTAATGCAAGCGGAAGTTTAACATGCCATGTGCCGAGAAAATCTTGAAAGTATTGCGACCATCCGTGTGCGACCGTTGCAGAAGCAACTGCATATTCCAGGATTAAATCCCAACCAATAATCCACGCCATCATTTCTCCCAAAGTAGCATAAGCGTAAGTATATGCTGAACCGGCAACGGGCACCATAGAAGCAAATTCGGCATAACAGAGAGCGGCAAAAATGCAGGCGATTCCTGAAACTGCGAATGAAAGAATTACTGCAGCGCCGGCTTTATCATGTGCGGCAATTCCCGTGAGTACAAAAATTCCTGTTCCTATGATTGCCCCGACACCCAAGCTTGTCAAAGCAACCGGACCAAGGATTCTGCGTAATCTATTTTCCCCATGAAGCTCTTCCAATAGAACGTGCAGTGGTTTTTTGATAAACAGTTTTTTCATCGATCCTCTAGTTTTGATTGAAGATTTATTTTGTTATTTCACATTGTTCCGTCATTTGTTCTTATGCTAAATCTCAGCTAGCTTTTTATTAAATTTTTGCAAATATTAGATTTTCTTTCAGTAATCGCAATTATAAAATTTGAAGCTTTACTGAGCAATTTTTTGATTTGACGTCCTAAAGGATTTATTTATATCTCAAAACGTCTTCCCGACAATATTTTTTAGAAAAGATTCTAATACCTTATTACGTTTTATTATTTCCAATTCACTTGTGCAATATTTTATGAACTCATTTATATAGATAATGCAGAATTGATTATTTGATATGCAACAGCGTGTTTTTTTTGTCATAATTTTGGTTGATTTAAGAACAAAGGATTTGTAAATTATAATCAGAATTATTGCTCCTATTATAAATATTTTTAGCATCCTTCTATAAACAAAGAGGTTATTATGAAGTCAAAATTCATTTACATGTGTTGTGCTATAGTTCTCTTGTCAAGTTACATCTTCGCACAGAATTGTATCGATTGTCATTCAAAAGTAACGCCGAACATCGTTAGCGATTGGAAACTAAGCAAGCATTCTCAGAATGAAGTCGGCTGCACCGAATGCCATGGCAGTGATCACACAAAAGTTGACGACTACGCAAAAGCAAAAACTCCAACACCGGAAACATGCAACAACTGTCACGACACACAAGTAGCGCAGTTCAAAAAAGGCAAGCACGCATTTGCATGGGCGGCAATGAAAGCGATGCCCACAACACACATGCAGCCAATGGTGTTAATCGACGGCATGAAAGGTTGCGGCGCTTGTCACAAAGTTGGTACAAAGAGCGAAGAGGAAATTCAAAAATTGAAATCGGAAGGTTCAATGTTCGGTCATGCTTCTTGCGATGCATGTCATACTCGTCACACTTTTTCCGTAAAGGAAGCAAAGCAACCGCAAGCATGTCAAACATGTCACATGGGGTTTGATCATCCGCAATGGGAAATGTATTCCGGCTCAAAACACGGTGTGAGATATTTACTTAAACAAAATGGAAACTTGCCCGAAGACACCGCAGCGCCAACATGTCAAACATGTCACATGCCGAATGGAAACCATGAGGTAAGAACAGCATGGGGATTTCTGGCTGTTCGTCTTCCTATGCCCGAAGATAAACAATGGACAGAGGACAGAGTAACAATTCTTCAAGCACTTGGAGTGTTGGACCCCTCTGGAAAACCAACCGGAAGACTTGACGTTGTGAAAGCTGCCGATGTTGCTCGACTTGATCAACAATCATGGCAAACGGAAAGAGATAAAATGATTGGCATCTGTAAGAACTGCCACTCAACAAGTTTTGCTAAAGCCGAATTGGAAAAAGGCGATAACATGATTAAGCAAGCAGATCATTTGATGGCGCAAGCAATCAGAATAGTTGCCGGATTATACAAAGACGGAGTGATAAAAAAACCGGTAAGCTACGCTTACGATTTCCCGGACTTGCTAACATTTCATGACGCACCAACAGTTATAGAACAAAAGCTGTTTGTAATGTTTCTAGAACACAGGATGAGAACATTTCAAGGAACTTTCCATGCCAATCCGGATTATGCTTTGTGGTACGGTTGGAGCGAGATGCAACGCGACTTAAGTGAGATAAAAGAAAAAGCTGAAGAGATGAGAAGAGCTGATAAAAAATAATTGCAAATAAAAATTATAATACCGGGAGAAGAGTAAAATAAACTTTATACTCTTCTCCCATAAAAATATTTTACTGAAGTCCTATCTCATCCATAATCATTTTACATGCAGCAGGAATTGAATTCTTAACCTCTCTGGTTAATCCCACCGAAACTTCTTCTGGAATTAATTTGATCTGTACAACAATAATTTTTGTTTCAACTCCGCAATTATTTTTTAATTCTTTTAATAAATTAGATGTAGGTGCTTGATGCATTGAAAAATCATCACATTTAATCTCCGGCATATCATTCACATCAAGCTGAAAAGTTAGTCCAGCATTTTTTCCAAAATCTACTGCATCAACTATAATTATTTTTTTTGGTTTTTTTTCGCTTAAAATTATATTAAACAATATCTCCCTAACACTTAACCCGGTGTTGCATACAAAAACATTTGACGGGATTTGGAAACTTTTTTGCAAATACTCAACAACTTCGGGCCCAAAACCATCATCCCCAAATAAAATATTACCGCATCCTAAAACCATTATTTCTTTTTCCAAATAATTCATTTTTGATATTAAATAAAAGGTGCAGCTTTTTACTGCACCTTTGAAGTATTAAGTTACAATAACCTTAACCACCTCAATTTTTAAAAGAGTTAATTAAATGACCAAGTGAATCCAAAATATCAATACGTACAGCCAATCGTCCGTTAAGATCATGAGTTGCACATGATAGACACGGATCGTATGCGCGTATTGCCATTTCAACACGATTCAAAATACCCTGATCATATTTTCCGTCTTTAATCAACAACTTAGCTGTTTGATTGACGGACATGTTGATAGGAGCATTATTATGCGTTGTTCCTACTATTAGATTCATATTGGTCACTAAACCTTTATCATCTGTTTCATAATCATGAATCAAAGTTCCTCTGGGTGCTTCAACACAACCCACGCCTCTTGCTGCTCTTGGGGTAACGGGTATTCTGGTTTCTCTGCTTAAAATTTCCGGATCGTGTAAAAGTTCTACAGCATGTTCGGCATTGTAAAGGAGTTCTATCAACCGGGCCCAATGATACAAAAGAGTAAGTTGAGCAGGTCTTCCAAATTTTGATCTGAATTCTTCAAATTCTTTTTGGGCAAGCGGTGTTGCTATTTTATCTGCAACATTTATTCTTGCCAATGAATTTGTTCTATAAATTCCTTTTGGATTAATATGATCCATTGAAAAACCTTCTCCCCAAGCTTTTGCGTATGGGAATTTTAAATAAGACCAATTTTCAATTCTCTCTCCGATAAAATCTGTGTACTTATCATAAGTAAAATCAACGTATGCTCCATCGGGTTTCATAAGTCTCAGCTTGCCGTCGTAAACATTAAAAGTGCCATCATCTGTAACCGTTCCCATAAATCCGGTGTTGATTACACCAAGCGTTTTAACAGTATCAAGATATTTTGGGAATATATTTTCTTTTGCAAATGCCATAGAGAATTTGGCAAATTCTAAAACTTCTTCCGCCATCGGAAGTAATTTATCTCTTTCTTTTGGTGTAAGAGGTTTGCTAAAACCTCCTGGAACTGCTGTAACAGGGTGAATTGATTTGCCCGAAATTATCTCCAACATCTCAGCTCCGAGATGACGATTTCGTACAACTTTTTTTCCTATTTCGGGATTTGCTTGTGCAATTCCAATTACATTTCTGACAGAATAATCTGCATCAGGACCCATCACAAAGTCAGGTCCCGATAAAAAGAAGAAGTGTAGAATATGTTCTTCGGTATAAGCAATGCTATTGCACAAGTCACGAAGTTTTTTGCCAGCCGGAGGCGGTTGAACACCAAAAACCGCATCGTTAGCTTTTGCAGAAGCTAAATGATGAGACCAAGGACATACTCCACAAATGCTTGTAACAATTCTCGGAATTTCTTCTACTGGTCTTCCAATGCAAAATTTCTCGAATCCTCTTAGTTCAACAACGTTAACTCTTGAATCCGCAACATTTCCATTATCATCAAGTTGGATTGTTACTCTGGCATGTCCTTCAATTCTAGAAACCGGTTGAATAACTATTTGTTTACCCATTTTCATTCCCTCCTTCCAGCTGTTGGTAAAGGTCTCAATCGTTTTTGACCGCCAATATAACGGTTAAAAGTTGCTCGGCGATCTTCAACAAGTTTTGCATCAAGTCCAATTGCAGAAAGCGCACTCATCATATCAACCATAGGATTAGCATCATTTCTAATGGGTCCGAAACATCCACGACAAGGCATAAATCCTTTAATACATCTTGGAATATTTTCTCCGCCATTCAATGGTTTGCCGCATCCGGATTTTGTTACAGGTCCTAAACAAATCATTCCTTGTTCATTAAAACATCTTAAAGTATTATACTCACCAGGAGTAAATTCTGCATCCTGTAATGGTCTTTTTAAGTTGAATGAACTTTTCTCTTCACGTTTTGTCGGGCAATCGTCGCATACACTTCTTTCCGGGAGTGAAAAGGGTTTTCCGCTTAACAGTGCTGTCAACGCTTCAAGGATAATTGCCGGGTTCATCGGGCAGCCGGGAATATATAAATCAACTTTAACTACTTCATCTAGAGCATAAACTCTATCTGTAAGAGGAGGAATCTCAATAGTGGGTGTATTACCAGATTCAGTACTTTTAGAACCACGATAAACTTTATCATATAGTTCTTGTAGTTCATACATGTTAGCAAGAGCAGGTATTCCGCCAAAACATGCACATGAGCCAAGCGCAATAAGAACACCACATTGCTTGCGCATTTCTTCGGCTACATGTTTCTCTTTCTCATTTCTTATTCCACCTGAAATCATTCCTACATCAGCTTTAGGAATTTCCAGCTCAGATTTTTCACCTGTCTGCCCAAAATATTTATGGTCCATTAATACAGGCATGTGAACAAACTGAAGAGAGGGTAAGACATCGAGAAGTTTTTCTCCTAAGTCAAGAATAGCCACCTCACATCCTCCACAGATATTGAGCCATTCTTCAGCTACTGTTGCCATTCAACCTCCTTTTTTTGCTTTCTTAAAAACAGCGGTTTTAAATACCACCAATTAATTAACATTACCTTCAGCTTTTATCTCTTTAGCAATTCTTCTTGTGTAGATAAAGTATTTTCCCTCTTCTTCAACCAACTTAGTTTCAAATCCATCTTTGGAATATTTATCAAAATTCTCTTTTGCAGCATTTTCCGATTCATAATTAATTCCATCCCAAAAATATTTTTTACTATCTAATACTTTAGAATTATCTGCCATATTTATCCTCTGCAATTATGAATTTAGAAAATATCTTCAGCAATAAGGACTAGGCCCTAATTTCTTAACTGTGTCAACAACTTCTTTCATGGTCTGGGCAAATTTTGGAGATTCCGAAGCAGATATCCACTCGAGCCGAAATCTTTCTGGTTCTAATCCAAAGTCTTCAAGCATTAATGAAATAGCATCGGCTCTTTTCTGAGCACTTTTGTTCCCTTCTATATAATGACAATCGCCAATATGACATCCGCACATAATCACACCGTCAATACCTTTGGTTAGTGCATCAATTACAAGATTTGGATGCACCATGTTTGAGCACATTACTCTAATAATTCTAACATTAGTGGGATATTGTAATCTAGAAACTCCTGCTAAATCAGCTCCCGCATACGAACACCAATTACAGCAGAAAGCAATTATTTTAGGTTCAAAATCTTTTGACATGTTAAGCTCCTAAAATTGCATTTACCTGAGCATATAGTTGATCAAGTTTAAATCCTTTAACTATTATTCCTTTCTTTGGACAAGTAGCTTGACAGCCGCCACATCCCTTGCAAGCAGATTCGTTTACTTCTACCATCTTTTTAACAACACCATTTCTCATAAATTCAATCAAGGTTATGGCTTTAAATGGACACGGTTCGACACAGAAAGCACAACCGTCACAATTTTCTTCAATGACTTGTGAAATTGTAGCTTCGAGTTCTATAAAATCTTTTGAAAGGATTGTTGCTGCCCTTGAAGCCGCTGCTTGAGCTTGAATTATACTTTCATCAATAGCTTTTGCAGAATGAGCTAAACCACATAAGAAAACTCCCTCAGTTGCAAAATCAATGGGACGTAATTTCATGTGAGCTTCGAGGAAAAATCCATCGCTCGTTAAAGGAACTTTCAAGAATTGGGCAACTGTTTTGTTTCCTTCGTCTGGAGTTACTCCGGCAGAGAGCACCACAAAATCAGTTGGTATTTCAATCGCAACTCTTAATGTTTGATCGAACACTTCAACTTGTAACCCATGACCATTTCTTGAGACTATCGGTTTAATGTCCTCATCATACCTTATAAAGGCAACACCTTTTTGTCTGGCTTTAGTATAATAACTTTCTCTAAATCCATAAGTTCGAATGTCTCTATACAAAATATATACGTTTGCATTTGGGGATATTTCTTTAATCTTGAGTGCATTCTTAATTGATTCAGAGCAGCAGATTCTTGAACAATAAGGTCTTTCCTTATCACGTGAACCGACACATTGAATCAGAACGAAAGTTCTAGCCGGTTGCTTTTTCTTCTCTTTCAACCATTCATTACCGGAAATTAATCTTTGTTCTAACTCAACATGCGTCATTACCGAGGTATCTTGTCCATATAAATACTCCGTTGGTTTGTATTCTTTAGCGCCACTCGCAACAATTACAACTCCATGTTCAAATTCCTTTTGAGTACCATTTGTAGTAATTATTGTTTTAAAGTGTCCAACAGAACCTTCTAAACTTTTAATTTCTGCCTGAGTATATACATTAATCTTGTTAATTGAGTTAACCCTTTGAATAATTTTTTTAAGTTCATCCTGTGGTTTTTCTCCATTCAACAAATATTGTATATGTCTAAGATTACCGCCAAGTTCTTTTTCTTTTTCTACTAAGTGAACTTCAAACCCTTGATTTGCAAGTTCAACTGCTGAAGTCATTCCAGCTAATCCGCCTCCAATAATGAGCGCTGCTTTAGTTACAGAGACATAACTCTTTTGCAGAGGTTCTAATAATCTTGCTTTTGCAACTGCGCTGCGTATTAAGTCTTTAGATTTTTCTGTTGCTTTTTCCGGTTCAAACATGTGAACCCAGGAACATTGATCACGTATATTTGCCATTTCAAAAAGGTAAGGGTTTAATCCAGCTTCGCGGATTGTATTTCTAAATAACGGCTCATGAGTCCGTGGTGTACATGAAGCAACTACAACCCTATTCAAATTATATTCTTTTATCTTCTCCTTAATAATTTCCTGTGTGTCGTTTGAGCATGTATATAAGTTGTTGTCTGCGAATACTACATCGGGCAACTTTTTAGAATATTCGACAACATCAGGTACGTTTACAACCCCAGCTATATTTGTCCCACAGTGACATACGAACACTCCTATTCTTGGTTTCTTGCCTACAACATCTGTTTCGGGTGGATATTCTTTTTCGGCAATCAAGCTTCCTCTTAAATCACTTAACAACGATAAGACTCTCGATGCCGCTCCCGATGCATGCATAACGGTTTCGGGAATATCTTTTGGCTCGGTAAATGGACCTGCCACATAAATTCCTTCACGTGAGGATTCAACCGGATTGAATACTGAAGTCTTGCAGAAATTAAATTCATTCAATTCAATACCAAATGTTTTGGCAATCTCTTTAACAGACTTTGGCGGTTCCATTCCAACTGATAAGACTACCAGATCATACTCGGCTGAAACTTTTTTATCATCTTCTGTTAAATATTGTATTAAAAGATTTTTTGTATATGGAATTTCTTTAATGGAAGGAATTCGACAACGTATATATTTAACACCGCTGCTGATTGCTCTTTGATAATACTCATCAAAACCTTTGCCATGAGCTCTTACATCCATGAAAAAGATATCACACTCGAGATGACTGCCTATATGTTCTTTGGCAATCAATGCTTCTTTGGTAGCATACATGCAGCATACAGAAGAACAATAATCTCTTTCGGCATCTCTTGAACCAACACATTGAATGAATGCAATCTTTTGGGGAGTCTGGCGGTCAGATGGGCGCAATACATGTCCTGAGAATGGACCTGAAGCAGATAAAATTCTTTCGAACTCAATAGATGTTATAACATTAGGATAATCTCCATAACCAAGTTCAGGTTTAATCTTGGGGTCAAATAATTCAAAGCCTGGAGACAAAACAACTGCACCAACATTTAGCTCTATTTTTTCTTCCTGCTGTAAATAATCTATTGCCTTAGCCTCGCAAACAGTTTCACAAATTTTACATTCATCATAATTCAGATGAATGCATTTTTCTCTATCGATCGCTGGAGTGTTAGGAACGGCTTGTGGATAAAGAATGTGAATTGCTGGTTTAGAATCAAGTCCTAAATTAAACGGATTTGGAATTGGTATAAGCGGATTTGTGCTTGTAAGGTTTGTTACAACTTTATTCGTTGGACAAATAAAATTGCATGCACCGCAAGACCAGCACATTTCATTATGTTTGCCAAATGGCGGTTCAACTTTTTTATTTGGACCTCTTCCGGAAAAACTTATTACATCTCTTCCCATTCTTTCTTCGCACATTCGAACACAAAGACCGCAATAAACACAATCATCGTTTTTTTTCTTTATTCTTGGTTCGCCAACTCCAAGATCAAAGGCAATTCGTCTGATGTTTTCTGAATCGGGACACCTAGCAACAAGAAGTTCTGCCACAATTTTTCTTGCCTTTTTAACTCTATCAGAATCAGTAAAAACCGATAGACCATTTATAGAAGGGAAAGAACAAGACGCCTGAATAGACGGATTTCTTCCTTCTTGATGAATTTCTACCAGACATAATCTGCAAGCGCCGTAAGGTAAAAGTGCTTTGTGATAGCATAATTTAGGAACACTTAATCCAACACTCTCGATAGATTGCAGAAGTGATTTACCTTCAGACAATTCATGTTTAGTACCATTAATAGTTAATTCGATCACGCGATGTCTCCTTCTTCAACTAAATGGTCAAAACTAAAATTAACCTTTGGATGAGTTGCTGTAAGTACACGCATAGTTTTTTCAATATCGCCTATTGGTTTCATATCAATGTTATTTTTATAAAACCGAGCAGTAATGCAGATTCCATTTTCTGCTCCCCTTTCTATTTTTAAACTTCCACCGGTTTCTTCTGCAGCTTGTGCAAGAAATGAAAGCCCTAATCCAAATTTTTTTCCGTTCTTGGTGGTAAAGAACGGATCAGATGCTTTTTCTAACTGTTCTTGTGTCATTCCTTTACCATCATCTTCAATTTTTAAAATTATCTCGTCATTATTTTCTTTTAGCCGAATTTGAATGTTCTTTGCGCCTGCGTTCAATGAATTTTCTGCAATATCTAAAATATGAAGAGATATATCTTCCATTTCTAAATCTCAATTCTCCTTCCGTCTTCTCCTAATAATGATTTTTTTATTTCTTCGAACGAAATTCCTTCCATGTAAAACTTTGTATGGTTTTTTCCAATTTCTTTGAGCGAGTGTGCATCAGAAAATGTTACGATTGGTAGAGAATAACTGTATAGATCCGGGCTGTTTTCTTTGTTCGTAACTTCTAACGCATCTAAAACCAAACCATCCGGTATAAAACCAAGCTGAGAAATTATTCCAAACCTTTCACGATCTACATGAGATGCAATGGCTATGCCCCCTAACTTATGGATGTGATCGACAATTTTTTCAACCGATAACTTGGTTGCGCCAATTAGCAATTTTTTATTGAACTCCAGCACCTCATCAATTTCATTAACTACAATTTGTTCATTAAAAATTTTTTCATCATCAGTATCAATTAAATTATCATAGACTATTTGCTGCATTGAGCACAAAGAATTTTCATTATCAAAAAGTCCTAATACATGCACTTCTTCTTTAGAAGTAATTTCTATTCCACCAATAATGTTCAAATTTTTATTCTGAGCAGATTTTTTCACACTAACAACATTTTCACACGAATTATGATCGCAAATTCCGATTATGTTCAAACCACGTTTTTCAGATTCATTCACAATATTTCTCGGTGTCATTTCAAGTTCAGCGCAATAAGAAAGACATGTATGAATATGTAAATCTGCTTTATATTCATTCATTATTTTTACCAACTCCCAGTTTGTACAACTTACCTGCTAATTGAAAACCTTTTTCCTCTGAATTCAAGACAACTATTTTTTCCTCTTCAGCTTTTTTCAGAGAATCGTCATCTAGTTTTCTGCCCGATGGGATTAGTATAGCGGAGATTTTTTTAATTGATGCGACAGAGACAATATTTAAATGAGTTTGCAAAGTAATCCAGATATTCCCTTCGTTTGCATTTGCAAGAACATCACTTAACATATCGCTTATATATCCACCGCTTACGCTTCGATCAAGAAAATTCGCACCCGTTAAAACATTAAGTCTTAGAGAGCTAATTATTTCTTCCAGTTTCATTTTTTATATTCACTATAAATTCTAAATTTGTTCCACGTCCAACAACTGAATCAATTTTCATTTCATCAGTACAATTTTTAATGTTTGGTAGTCCCATACCGGCACCAAAACCCATTTCCCGTACCCAATCTGGCGCTGTTGAATAACCAGGAGTCATTGCTTTTTCTATATCAGGAATACCTGGTCCGTTATCAACAGCATTAACCTTAATTTTGTTTTCGTCAATCCAAACTATTAACTCCCCACCATCTGTAAATATTATCATATTCATTTCAGATTCAATTGATGCAATTACAATTCTTCTTATAATTTCAGTTGAAATTCCAAGTTTTAGTAACGCATTTTTTAATAGACTACTTTTTTCTCCGGCTTTTTTAAATTCTTTGCCAATAACATTATATTTTAATTGAATATTTGTGCTATCAGAACAAACATCATCAAAGAAATTGCAGATGTTTCTTTTTTGAGATTCTTCTTCATAATAATCTTTTTCAAGTTTCTTTAATAAGCACTCTATAACATCGCCTTTAGTTAAGATTCCAATTAGTTTATTTGTATCTCGGTCTTTGACCGGGAATCTGCCGAACTTAAATTTTTCAAATTTTTTGAGTATGTGAATTAATAATTCATCACCATAGATTGTTTCAACTTTTGAAGTCATGTGATCTTTTACTAATTCATTCGTTTTGCCAAGCATTAGACATTTTATAAAATCTTCAACACTAATAATTCCAACAATATAATCTTCGTGAACAACCGGTAAGCCTGAAATACGATTATCTCTAAGTTTAAGCCATACATCCAAAATTGAATCGTATGGTGTTACAACAACTATATTGGTGCTCATCGCGTCTTCAACTTTAGATGCATATGCAAGTTCTTGAATCTTAGTAGTTTTAATTGCTTGACTCATATTCTGAAATTCCTGTTAAGCCTTCCTTATATAACTTGCCACAGCTTTCAAAAAGAGGAAGATTAGTACCCAAAAGAACAATATTATAAGTCTCTGCAAGTTTTATGACTTCTTCGTCGGGTCGCTTACCACGTACAAAACAAATTGCTTTTATATCTACTACATCTGTTGTATAAATCACTTGCGGAGTGGTAAGACCAGTTAAAAGCAAGGTATCTTTATGTTCAATATGTGCTAAAACATGACTCATTAAATCGCAGCCGCAGCCCATTTTTACATCTCTGTTTAAAAATTCGCTGCCGCAAATAACTTCTGCATTCAATATTTTTTTAACTATGTGCAGGTTCATGTTCCTTTTTCCATTCTTTACATGAAATGAGTTCAGTTAGTTGGACCATGTTATTAATATCTTTGCCGGTGATTTTTAAAATTGCTGAAATTTTTGGAGGACATACTTCCATACATTGACCGCACTTACTACACTTTTCCTGATCTATTATATGGATATGTTTTGATTCACCTTTTATTGCTTCTGTTGGACAGGTTTTTATACACAGCAAGCAACCGACACATTTGTTAGGGTCTATATAATACTCGATTAAATTTCTGCAAACTAATGCCGGACATCTTTTTTCTTTTATGTGAGCTTCATATTCTTCCTTAAAATATCGTATAGTTGACAGAACCGGGTTAGGTAAGGTTTGTCCTAATCCGCACATCGAAGCATCCTTAACACTTTCTGCTAACTCGGTTAAAAATTCTACGTCACCATCCATTCCTTCACCATTTGAAATTCTTGTTAAAACTTCTAACAAGGCATCACTTCCATCTCTGCACGAAACACATTTTCCACATGATTCATCATTAGTAAATTGAATGAAAAATTTTGCTACATCAACAACACATGTATCTTCATCCATAACAATCATGCCACCAGAACCCATCATAGAACCAGCTTTTTGCAACGACTCAAAATCAATTGGTGAGTCTAATAATTCAGCAGGAATACAGCCGCCCGATGGACCGCCGGTTTGAACAGCTTTAAATTTTTTGTCTTTAGGAATTCCTCCTCCTATTTCATAAACAACTTCACGAAGAGTAATTCCCATCGGAACTTCAATCAATCCGGTATTATTAATTTTTCCAACAAGAGAAAAGATTTTTGTGCCTTTCGAAGTTTCTGTTCCAATATTCGAAAACCAATCCGCTCCTCTAGAAATTATAACGGGAACATTGGCAAGTGTTTCAACATTGTTAATAACAGTTGGGCAACCCCACAAACCTTCTTGTGCCGGGAATGGCGGACGCTGTCTTGGTTCAGGAATGTTTCCTTCAATAGAATGAATAAGAGAAGTTTCTTCACCACATACAAACGCACCGGATCCTTCTCTAATTTCAATTTCAAAATTGAAATTTGTTCCTAAAATATTTTTACCGAGTAAACCATATTCTTGCGCTTGTTCGATTGCAATTCTCATTCTTTTAATTGCAAGAGGATATTCCGTTCTTACATAAATGAAGCCATTCGTTGAACCAATTGCATATCCAGCTATAGTCATTCCCTCAATTACTGAATGAGGGTCCGATTCCAAAACACTTCTATCCATATAAGCACCGGGATCGCCTTCGTCACAGTTTGCAATCAAATATTTTGGCGATTTAGATTGTTGACTTGCAACTTGCCATTTTCTTCCAGTTGGGAATCCCGCTCCACCTCTGCCTCGTAACCCCGATTTTAAAATTTCGTTAACTACATCAATTGGATTCATTGAGCTTAACACTTTAGAAATAGCCAAATAACCATCACGAGCGATGTAATCAGTAATTTTTTCGGGATCGATAATTCCCTTATTTCTCAAGACAATTAATAATTGTTTTTTGAAAAAAGGAATGTCTGAAATTAGCGGCAGTGGTTCCTTTTGTTCAGGTGGAATGAACATTAATTTTTTAACAGGTCTTCCTTTTAGAAAATGTTCTTCGACAAGATGATGAATATCTTTTGTCTCGAGCCAACCATAAAAAATATTATCTGGCAAAACAACCATCAAAGGTCCCTGACCACAAAATCCATTACACCCTGTGGCAACAACTGTTACTTCTTCTTTTAAACCGAACAGCTCAAGTTCCTTTTTTAATTCATCAATAATCTGATACGCACCGCCGGCAAAGCAGCCTGTTCCAGTGCAAACCATTAATTCAATTCGTTTCTTTTCTGCCATTATCCCACCCTCTCTGATCCAACACCTAAAACAAAATCTGTTATCACCTTTCCCCCAATAATATGTTCGTTGAAAATCCTTTTAGCTTTATCGGGAGTAAGCTTTCGATACTTAACAGGTGCAGCACCTTCTATCTCAACAGTTATCATGGGTTCTTCAGAACATAAACCGGCACACCCAGAAGTTGTAAACATTATATCAGTCAATTTTCTTTTATCAAACTCATCTAACAAAGCATTTACTATTTCTCTGGCTCCGGCAGCAATACCACAGGTTCCCATATGTACAATAACTTTTCCTCTATAATTTCCTTCGCGTAGATAAAGTTCTTTACGAGAATCATCTCTAATTTTTTTTAGATCATCAATTGTTAACTTTGGCATATTCCACCGCCTCATTTTTCTTTTTTTCAATTATGCCAGATATATCTTTAGCTTGAAGTTTTCCGTAAACACTTTCGCCAATTGTTGCAACCGGTGCTAAACCGCAACATCCAATACATCTAACCGCTTTAAGAGTATAAAGATGATCTTCGGTTGTTTCGCCAACTTTAACATTCAATTTTTCACTGAACTGTTCTAATAAAATTCCAGATCCTCTTACATAGCATGCAGTACCCATGCAAACATTTAACGTGTATTTACCAATAGGTTTCAAACTGAAGGAGCTATAGAAAGTTGCTACGCGAGTAATATGAGAAAGCGGATAATCAATTTCTTGAGAAATATACTTTAATACATTCTCCGGAAAATAATTGTAGGCGGCATTTACTTCTTGCAGTATTGGCATTAAAGGACCTTTTCTGTTTCTATGCTTATTAATTATTGAGGTGACTTTTTCAACATACTGCGGTTGCAGAGCTACTTTTTCTTTCTCAATTAATTGAACAGAGTTTCTAGTTGGACAATTTGAAACACAAGCTCCGCAGCCAGTACATTTTTTCTCATCAACATATCGCGGTTTCTTTTTTAATTGTACTTTGAAATTCCCGGGTTTTCCTATAATACTTTCAATCTCACTATAAGTAATCTTTTCAATATCCTTGTGTCTGCCAATCTCTACTAATCTCGGCGCCATTGTACACATGGCACAATCGTTAGTTGGAAAAGTTTTATCTAGTTGCGCCATAACCCCGCCAATAGAAGGTTTGTTATCAACAAGATAAACTTTAATCCCGGATTCGGCCAAGTCAAGAGCCGCCTGCATACCACCAATTCCGCCTCCAACAACCAAAGCGGAACCTATTTTACCATTGGTTATATTCTCAAACATTTTCTAAAATTGACTCCTTATTTATTTCAATTTGTAATGCTCTTTCTTTTACTTTTTGCAAATAAATTGCTAATGGTCTGTAAAGCATATGGCTCAACTTCCCAAATGGTATTTCGATAATCAACATTGGAACAACTATTGCGAGATGAATTGCATAAGCGAAGTGTGTTGTTAATTCCATACCTAAATATCTAAACACATGAACTGCAATCCCGCTAAGTGCGGTTAGCAATAATAAAATTGGAAAAACTAAATCGCTTGAACGCGAGAATTTATGTATCTCCTCCTTTTTACGAATTCTACTAACAAGTATTTCTATAGAAGTATAGAGTAATGCACCAAAACAGAAATATCCTATCCACCTTTGCGGATGATATACTGGATATATTTCATCAGTTTGAAACCATTGTAAAAAGAAAAACTTAACACACATCATTATTCCGCATCCGGTAGCTAACAGTAAATGTTTTATCCACCGATTTTTTACTGAACAATCTTTAAATCTTTTTTGAACGAATATCTGCAAGAAGAATGTTTTCAATTCAACCAAATAATAATAGGGTGCAACTTTAGGACTGTCGTAGTTTTTCATTGTAAACCAATACATCCGTAAACCAAAAGTGAGAATAAAAAATAAGGGGATTAGAAATACTACTGTTGTAAATGTGCTTATCAAGCCAAACATATGTTGCATTGGCATTGGTGTAGTAATAAATGATTCATAATCAAGTTCTACATTAACCAAGTGATAATAAACAACAAGTCCTAATACAACTAAAGCAAAGAATAAGAGCGATCCAATTTCCCAATATTTAGATTTATATATTTTTGCCGAAAGTCCAGTCCAATCATACTGAGCTGTTAGATATCGTCTTACAGTCATCATTGCTTCACCTGGTTCGGTTTGTCTAGGACAAGTATTTGAACAATCGCCGCAGTAGTAACATAACCATGGGTCTAAACTAGATTTAAGTTGTCGCTTAAGACCTAGCAAAGAGTAACGAATAATTTTTCTTGGGAATGAACTCTGTTCGTTTACAAGCTCACACGAAATAGTACAGCTCCCGCATTGAAGACAAGCATTAGTGTCAAAATTTCCATACTTCTTAATTTCCGGCAATAATTTTGAATCCGTTTTAAATTTCATATCTACTCAATCCGTTCTGTTAATTAAAAATGAATAAAGAAAGTTGGGGTTATAACTTTGTAATCCAATTGGCGGGAAGAGTCTATGAGAACAGAAAAAGAATCCGTATAAGATCATATTTGGATGCCTATAAAAGATCATTCGAATTTCATCCACAAAGAAGTTCAATAATCAAGTACAGGATAGGTAGTTTTAATTATCAGGATCCGTATAAAACTATAAAGAGGAATTAATTAAAAATTTATTTTAATTTATTGTTGACAGGTTACTGTTATATTTTCAGTAGTGACCAAAACTTTTGAAGTAAAAAACTTTTTGCGTTTTGCACAAAACATACTTGCAAACTATTTAATTTTTCCGTTGTTATTTCAAACATCAAATGAGATTGAGATATTACCTTTTCAACTTCGTCTTTAGATGATAAAAGAAATATTATCTTGAGAAGTTTAATGGCACATCTTTATCTCTTTTTAAACATTAAAAATATAATCTCCTTAGTCAATAATAAATTGAGAAATAATATCAATTTAAAAGAGATAATGAAACATAAAATCTTTATAAGCTTTTCTTTAATTCTTTGCTTGGCGTTGAAGTATAGTTGAATCTATGACTTTGGTATAAGTCAATTTTTTTATGTTTGTAATAGAATATTTGCTTACTTAAAAATGAAAATAACATCTGCGTTTATATTAATATGCATCATCTTGCTTGCCGGATGCGGAAAATCACCTGAAAGCCGTTTAAAATCTTTTGAAATTAAAGATGACCTTGGTGAGAAGATAATTTTAGATTACGTCCCAAAAAGAATTATTTCTCTAGCACCGAATCTTACTGAAATGATTTACGATTTAGGATTGGGAAATGAATTGGTTGGAGACACCAGGTACTGTGACTATCCTACTGCAGCACAAAACGTTGAGAAAGTCGGCGATATGTTAACATTCAACTTCGAAAAAATTGTGACGCTAAAACCCGACATTGTATTTATCACGGTAGAAGGCAACACAAAAGAAACTTATGATAAATTCCGTGAGCTTGGAATAAAGATTTTCGTTTCGAATCCGCGAAACTTTACCGGAATCAAAAAAACGTATCTTGATTTAGGAAAAATTTTCGGCGTTGAAGAAAAAGCAAAAAGAAAAGTTGCTGGCTGGGATTCGCTGGTCACAAAATTATCGGTCGAATCAAAAAACTATCCTGAAGCATCGACGATGTTCTTGATCGATACTAAACCTGTTATGCTCGCCGGAAAAAATACTTTTATAAACGAGTATCTGGAAATTTGCGGATTGAAAAACATTGCTGCAGATTCACCGTTGAACTACCCAATGTTCTCGCGTGAAGAAATTTTAAGACGCAACCCGGATTATATTATTTATCCAACCGGCAGCAATGAAGATTTTTCCAGCATTATAAAAATTTATCCCGAATGGAAAAATTTGAAGGCGGTAAAGAATCACCACGTTTTGTTTGTAGATCGGGATTTATTTACAAGACCGGGACCGAGGTTTGTTCAAGCGGCGGGAATTTTATTCAATCTTCTTCATCCGACGGCAAAATAATATCGCTTTCTTCCGCAATAAAAAGCATCGCACATTTATCGCCTTTGAACTTGCCGATTTCTTTGCATCGTTTGTGGCGCTCTTTAACTTTTTTGATGTCGATCTTATCACCGGTTAAACCGAACAACTCCAATTCTTCTCCGCACTCGGCACAAAAAATTACGTTCTGCTTCAAAGACTTATCCTTTCTATGAGTAAATTTCTGTCTCTTCATGGTTCGCTTCCTTTGGCGTCCAATCCAGACCTTCGCACGGGAGACTCTGCTTCGAAGGATGTTTATCATGTAACAAACAAATTACTGCCGACGGTTCAAAATACTGGCAAGATGAACAAAGTGTCTTCTCTATTATTTCTTCATTTTCCTGAAGCCATAATCTATACTGAATTGTAGCCGGATGAATAATGACTCCGTAAACCGATAAAATTCCCAGCCACCACCAATATTTATATTCCATCACACCGTAAAGTAGCCATAAAGACGGAATAAGAAGCGCCGTTCTAATTATTCCCCAAAATATTATTGCACCCATAAATTGCCTTCTAATCTATAGAAATCTAATTATAGTTTTGTGCAGTGTCAAACTATTATTGGTAATCACTGCTTCAAATTGATTTTAGTGCGAGCAAAACATAACTTTCGTTAGAGTTTTAATAATGACTTAATACAGAATTAACGGATAAACATTTGAACGAACAACAGAAGCCGGAACCGCAGAACCCGCAGAATCAACCTCAGACTCAGCAGGGACAGGCACCTCAGCAGCAACCGAAAAAACATCATAGTAATAGAAGATATTATAATAGAAAAAGTTTCCGCCCGAGACCTCAAGAACAATCGCAGCAGCAACAGTTGCCGATTCAGAAAGTCGCCTTTAAGAAAGTTTCTATCGTAGTTCCGTTTCTTGATGAAGAAGAATCGCTGAGACCGCTTTACAACGAAATCAAAAAAGCCATAAAAGGAATTTCTTCCGACTACGAGATTATTTTTGTTGACGACGGAAGCAAAGATAAATCGTTAAGTGTTGTGAAAGATTTAGCCCGGTTTGATAACAAAATCCGCTATTATAGTTTTCAAACAAACTACGGTAAGTCCGCAGCGCTTCAGGTTGCGTTCAAAAACGTAACGGGTGACGTCGTTATCACGATGGATGCGGATCTTCAAGACGACCCTTCCGAAATTCCTAATCTTCTAAAGAAACTTGAGGAAGGTTACGATCTTGTTTCCGGATGGAAGAAAAAACGGTACGACCCGTTTCTCAAAAAGATTTCGTCGCGTTTTTTTAATTATATCACGCGAGTTTTTTCACATGTTAAGATTCACGATTTCAACTGCGGACTTAAAGCTTACCGTAAACAAGTTGTACAAGGCATAAACGTTTATGGCGAACTCCACAGATATATTCCTGTTCTTGCTGCGTGGAAAGGATTTTCGGTTTCGGAAATTGTTGTAAAACATCATCCGCGCAGATACGGTAGAACAAAATTCGGCATCACTCGCTTTTTCAAAGGTTTTGTTGATCTCATCACGGTTATTTTCACAACGCGCTACATTAAACGTCCGATGCATCTATTCGGATTCTTTGGATTCATCGCCGCGCTTGCAGGAATAGTTATCAATCTATTTTTAACGTATGAATTGCTCTTCATCAAACCTCACGCGCCGATAGCAAACAGACCGGTTTTCTTTCTTGGTATTTTGCTGATAATCGTCGGTGTGCAATTTTTTGCGATTGGTTTACTCGGCGAGATTATGGTTCACAATTTTCAGCGTGAAGACGAATACGTTTTAAAAGAGAAGAAATAATTCCGTAACAAATCAAGAGTTGTTTTATCGTTTTCTTTTCCGGTCATGTCCGTATTTGTTTCTCTTTTCTTTTTGAAATCCGCTTTCTTTTTCTCTTCGCTCTGGGCGGAATTTCTTTTTACCGCGGGAATTATCATCACGAAAACTTCTTTCCCTTTTGAATCTGCCTTCCTTAAAACTTTTGCCGCGTTCAGGCTTGCCTTTTTCTTTACCTTTTGATTGTGATTCTTCCAAAGTGATTCTTCTCTCTTTGTATTCTTTATGTGCAAACGATTTGAGAATAATATCCTTGAATCTTGAATCGGCTTCGAAAAAAGAAAACGTGTTTAGAATTTTGATTTCGCCAATTTCAATATCCCGGATACCGGTGAAGTCGCTTATTAAGCCCATCAATTCTTTCGGCTTCAGTTCGTCAAGTCTGCCAAGGTTAATAAAGAAGCGCGTAAATCCGTCAACAGCGCCCTTACTTCTGCCGCCGTGTTTTGATTCATCGGGAACATTCAAATCCGGCGTGTTCTTGTAGTAATCGAGAAATCTGTTGAACTCCAGCGAAACAAATTTTTTGATCAGTTCATCGCGTTCAAGCCATTCAAGTTTTCTGTTGATCTCGGCAAGAAACGGCTCGATCTCGGATGAATCTACTTCCACCTTTTCCATCTTGTCGATCAAATGGAACAACTGTTTCTCGCAAACTTCTTTTCCAAGCGGGACATGCGCAAAAGTAAACTTTTTGTTCAGCCGCTTTTCAATTTCATAAATCTTATTTTTTTCTTTCAGGTTCGCAATCACAACTGAAGTGCCCGTTCTGCCTGCGCGTCCGGTTCTTCCGCTTCGGTGTGTATAGATTTCAAGTTCCTCTGGTAAGTTATAGTTGATAATGTGCGTCAAGCTTTCAACATCGAGCCCGCGAGCCGCCACATCAGTTGCAACAAGAAGCTGCAGATGTTTGATTCTGAATTTATTCATTACAACATCACGCTGCACCTGACTTAGATCGCCATGAAGCGCATCAGCGTTGTAACCGTCTTTGATCAACTGATCGGAAACTTCCTGGGTTTCTTTTCTCGTTCGGCAAAAAACGATTCCGTATATCTCCGGATGAAAATCAACGATGCGTTTCAACGCGAGATATCTATCGCGCGCATGAACCAAATAGCAAACGTGATTTATATTTTCTGCGCCGGCATTCTTTTTCCCAACTGTAATCTCAACCGGATTGCTCATGTACTTGTTAGCCATCGACCGCACTTCGGAAGGCATGGTTGCCGAAAACAAAAGAGTATTTTTTTCAGCCGGAGTTTCATCAAGGATCGATTCAAGTTCATCACGGAATCCCATGTTGAGCATTTCATCGGCTTCATCTAAAACAACAGTTTGAACGTTGGAAAGATCAACAATCCTCCGCCTTATCAAATCAACCAATCTGCCGGGCGTTGCGGAAATAATATGCGCGCCTTTTCTTACCGATTGAATTTGTCTTTCGATGCTTGCGCCGCCGAAGACAGGAACTATCTTGATTTCGGGAAGATACTTTGCAAATGTTGCAAGATCATCCGCAATCTGAATGCACAATTCTCTGGTTGGACTTAAAATCAAAAATTGAATTTTTTTAACTGACGTATCGGTTTTCTGAATGAGTGGAATTCCGTATGCGGCTGTCTTGCCGGTTCCTGTTTGGGCAAGTGCAATCACGTCCTGTATATCTTCCTTTAACAAAAGCGGTATAACTTTTTCTTGCACGGGAGTGGCATGTTCAAATTCAATTTCTTTTATTGAATCAAGAATCTTTTCGTCCA
>JAKAEE010000030.1:0-34198 GCA_021820065.1 Bacteroidota bacterium
AGGTCAACACAATATTCTTGTCTATTGGTGCGGTTATCGCTTCCATTATGGGAACTACCGGCGCCGCAATGCTGCTTATCCGTCCGGTTATTCAAACAAATAAGGAAAGGAAATTCAAAGTACACACCATTTTATTCTTCATCGGCATAGTTGCCAACTGCGGAGGATTATTAACTCCGCTGGGCGACCCGCCGCTTTTTATGATGTATCTGCGCGGCGCACATTTCACGTGGTTCCTTAAACTTTTTCCGGAATGGCTGATTACAAATTTTTTGCTGCTCATCATTTATTTTATTGTTGATTCGTATTATCACAAAAAAGAGCCGCTACAAGCAATTATAGCTGACAAAACTGTCATACGTCCTATTCGTCTTCAGGGAAAATTAAATTTCATTTGGCTTGCCGGCGTTGTTCTTGCCGTAGCGTTCTTAAACGGACAATACATTTCGTTTATAAGCTCAAATCATTACTACAAATTTATTCGCGAGGCAGTAATTCTTGCTATGGCAATTCTATCTTTAACGTTCACAACCAAGCTCGTTCGGGAATCAAACAGTTTTACGTGGGAACCGATTAAAGAGGTTGCTTACCTGTTTCTTGGAATTTTTATAACGATGGTTCCGTGTTTGCTTTACTTAGAAACGAACGCAAAAAATCTCGGCATAATTTTACCCCACCAGTTTTATTACTTCACCGGACTGTTGAGCAGCTTTTTGGATAACACGCCAACTGCAGTAACTTTTCATTCCTTAGCGATGGGACTGGGTGAACATTCTTCCAGTATCGTTGCCGGAATTCCAGAAGAACTTTTAAAAGCGATCTCCGTTGGTTCCGTTTTCTTTGGTAGCATGACTTACATCGGTAATGGACCAAACTTTATGGTGAAGGCGGTGGCGGAAGAAAACAATATTAAAATGCCAAGCTTTTTTGAATACATCTACAAGTTTTCGCTTATAGTTCTGTTGCCGATTTTCATAATTGTTGAACTTCTTATTATCAGGTAATCAGGGCAAAACAATATGGTCTTCGCGCTGAACAAAAAGAATGTTAAGACAATTATTGGATTGCTTTTTGTTATCAGCGGAATGGCCGGGCTTATCTACCAAATTGTTTGGTTCAAGTATCTCGGGTTGTTTCTCGGCAACACTACTTATGCCCAGATGACGGTGCTTGCAACTTTTCTTGGCGGTCTGGCTCTCGGAAATTTTTTGTTTGGAAGAAATGCCGACGCCGTAAAAAATCCAGTGCGTGTTTATTCTCTGCTCGAATTAACAATCGGATTATATTGTTTTTCCTATCCAGCGCTTAGTTCTATTCTAGGAAATGTATTTCTATCCATGTCGTCAAATCTAAACATAGAGACGCAGCTTTTCGTTTTTAACTCGTTCCGGTTTTTAATCAGCGCAATTCTACTTCTAATACCAACCGCTTTAATGGGGGGAACACTTCCGGTTCTAAGCAAATTCTTTGTAGAGAAAATAAGCGAAAGCAGAAAAGAAGTGGCTCTTCTTTATTTTTTAAATTCTTTCGGTGCGGTTATAGGAGTAATTTTTGCCGGATTCATTTTAATTAAAGATTTCGGGTTAGAAATTACAAATTATACTACGGCAGCAATTAACGTTCTTCTTGGAGTTGCCGCATTTGCTTTATCCTTTTCCATAAAGAATTTTCTTGCCGAAGTAAAACCCTTGACTGAAGTGCCGGAAGAACAAGCCCACAATAAAAACATTTCTCCTGAAGTAATCATTTTGGTTGCTGGAATTTCGGGTATGGCGGCGCTTCTGTACGAAATGGTTTGGACCCGGCTGCTTATAAATTTTTTCGGTTCTTCCACTTACGCCTTCTCCATCATGCTTTTGTCGTTCATCGGCGGTATAACAATCGGGAGTTTTATCATATCACTAAAATTTTTAAGCAAGTTTAACTATGTAAAACTTCTATCGTTTTGCCAGTCGGCAATTGCGCTTTCAACTATAGCGGTGCTCAGTTTATATGAAAGACTTCCTTACTATCTCTGGCGATTTTCCGCATTATTAAACAAGAGCGATGAAACCTTTTGGATATTTTTGTTAGTCGAATTTGCCGTGTGCTTTGCGCTTATACTTCTGCCCACAATTTTCATGGGGATGTCGCTCCCGCTTGCAACAGAAATCGTTTCGCGCTCTAACCAAAAGATCGGTGCCTCGGTCGGCAAAATTTTTTCTGTTAACACGCTCGGCACTGTTGGCGGAGTAATTATCACCGGTTTAATCTTCATTCCTATCTGGGAAATTAAAGGTGCTTTTGAAATCGGTATTGCGTTGAATCTCTTTGCCGCGTTGTTGATAATTTTATTCTTTAAGCCGATCAGTACCAGTTTGAAAGTTGTGCTCAGCTTAATTATTATGTTTGGTTTCCTCGCTTATCTATCCATTTCGCCGGAGTGGAATAAACGCGTTATGATGAGCGGGGTTTTTAAATCGTTCGGTGATGCTCCCCCTAAATCATTTAATGATTTCTTAAATCGTTTTTCCAACGAAGAAATTATTTTTTACAAAGAGGGCGCAACGGCAAATGTTGCGGTCGCACAATTAAAATCCGATCACTCAAAGAAAAGGTTGGTTATAAACGGCAAGGCAGACGCGAGCACGTACTTCGACATGCCGACACAGATTCTGCTTGGACAAATTCCGATGCTGCTTCATCCGAACGCTAAGAAAGTTTTTGTTGTTGGATTTGGCAGCGGGACAACCATTGGATCTGTCTTAACGCATCCAGTGGAGAAAGTGACATGTGCGGAAATTTCAAAAGAAGTTATCGATGCGGCAAAATATTTCAGCAAAGAAAATTATAATTGTGTCTCCGATAAGAGACTCCGCTTGATAAACGAGGATGCGCACACTTTGCTCAAGCTTTCAAAAGAAAAGTACGATGTCATTATTTCTGAGCCGTCAAATCCGTGGATTGCCGGCATCGGTAACTTATTCTCTAAAGAGTATTTCAAAAAATGTTTCGATAAACTAGACGACAACGGTATTATGGTTCAGTGGTTTCATCTCTACGAAGCCAACGACGAAGTTGTCCGGCTTGTCTTGAGCACGTTCGCTTCGGTATTCCCGTACTGCCAATTATGGAATAGTGTTGCCAATGATATAATTCTGGTCGGTTCAAAAAAAGAAATTCCTCTTAACCTAGAGCGGCTGACGCAAGAATTTCAGTCTCCGAAAGTTGCGGCAGATTTGAACCGTGTTAGAATTCACAACCCTTTTACGTTCTTAGCGTGCCAGTCTTACTCGCCGAGAGGTTTTTCACAGTTGGTTGCACAGCAACCAATCAATTCCGAAACGAAACCAGTGCTGGAGTTTCTTGCGCCGCGAGCGCTCTATGCAGGCAATAGATCAACGTATATTTATTCGGCGGATGAAAAATTTGATACCCTGAATCTGCACGGTTTATTGGTAAAAGATTTTGTAAATCAAACTAAGCCATCTAAAGCCGAGCTTATTGATGTTATCAATTACAATCTCGATCGAACAAATAATTTTAAGTTTGCTTACGGCTTATCAAGATACTTATCCGAACTTTATCCAAACGATTACTTAGCGAACTTACTTAAAGCTCGTTCTTTGGAAAAGTTAACGCTGAATAATCTTCGATCGTACACATTAGAAAAACTGGTGCGAGAGTATCCGGATTCTGTTCAAATCGTAAAAGATTATAACAACTCTCTGCTTCTGAAAAATCTCAATTCAACTACGTTCCTTCACATCTTTTCTATCGAGAACCAGGCTCGTGTGTTTTTGAAAACAACCGCACAGGACAGTCTTTCGCAAATTAAAGTTTACAGTCAGCTTGCTAAAGCGTATTTCGAGAATAGTGAATTTGACAAAGCCGAAGAACTTTGCGATCGGACAGAGAGATATATCATGCAGTCACCTCATTTATTAAAGGGATTCGATCCTGGCGATTTCTTTTACGTTTATGCAATGCTAAACCTTTACAAACAGAACTATGCAAAAGTGTACATTTATTATCTATCACTTATAAATCGCAACGAAAAATATGTCGATCTTTTCCGCTTACGGGGTCTCGTTGCGTGGCAACTAGAACAGGACAAAGTTCAAGGGTTGATCAAATAGTGAGTTTTATTTTGGCTTCGCGGTAACTTTTCATAAAGAGGGGCAAAAAGAAAGAGGCAACGAACATCAATACACCGGTTCCGTTAACGATCGTTCCAAAAAGTTTATCGTACTCGAGCAATCCTGTAACGCCCAAAAGATAATTCCAATCGTGATATACCTTGTTGCCGCCAAGTAAAGGTAATTGCTTGGCTCTTGCGTCTGCAACATAAACGCTAATATTCATTAAGTTTTCGCCTAGCCATAGCAAAAAAATTTGAACTCCAATGCGGCGTTTCTTGATTGAATAAAAAACTATAAACATGAACGGAATCAGAATCTGCATCAACGATCCGCCAAGCGTATAAATAAATTTTCCGAAGACTTTAAATACTCCGTGTCCGCCTTCATGTATAAGGAGATTTACAAAATCAATAAATGTGAATTTACCTTCGTTCATTATATAGTAAATCATAAAAGGAAGAAGAGCAAGCGAACCTAGCCACGGTTTGAATGTTTCCCAAGCGGAGTTTTTATTTTGAGTTTGAGCGAACAATCTATCCCTCAAACATTTTTCTCATTTCTTTCAGGTCGTTTGTTTTGCCGAGACAGATCATCATTTTTATTCTCGCTTTCTGACCGTTCAAATAATCCGTAAATATAACCCCTAACTTCTTCAACCATTTCCCAGCTCCGGGATAGCCGTAAATATCAAGAGTTTCTCCGGCGGGACAACGCGAAACCAAAACAACGGGAATCTTTTTCTCAATAATATATTTTATTCCTTCGAAAGCGGGAGGCGGAACGTTACCCACTCCCATTGCTTCTATAACTACTCCGTGAACGCCGCTATCTGCAGCAAGCTTGAAAAATTTTTCGTTCATTCCTGCGTAAACTTTAATAAGATCTACATTCGAATCTATTTCGTCTGTTTCAATAGTTTCTAATTTTCTTGGTAGCCGATTGAAAACTACTTTTCCTTTTTCCACGAATCCCAGCGAGCCGAAATCGAGACTCATGAATGTTTCTATAT
Source organism: Bacteroidota bacterium (assembly GCA_021820065.1). GTDB lineage: Bacteria > Bacteroidota > Ignavibacteria > Ignavibacteriales > Melioribacteraceae > Fen-1258. Next base: position 5,131 of record JAKAEE010000030.1, read on the forward strand.
CTTCCGTGTGTGTTTTAGTAACCTCGCTTGCAGCGTTTATTTCACCATTTAAGCAGACAAGAACTCCCAGTCCATTGCTGTTTTCGTTATTGCATATTCGAATTGCATCTACAAGATTTCGCGGGCCATCCCAATCCGGCTCACTGCTGGTTTTCATCGCACCGATAACAACAATAGGTTTTTCAGTTTTAACCGTTAAATCTATAAAATATGCGGTTTCTTCCAGCGTGTCGGTGCCGTGTGTTACAATAATTCCATCCACATTTTCTTGATCAACAAAACTTTTTATTTTTTTTGATAGATCCAGCATGAGTTCCGGTGTCATGTGCGGACCAGGGTAATTTCCAAACTCGTAAATAGAAATACTTGCCAGATTTTGCGCTTCTGGAATTTTCTCCAAAAGATCTTTGGCGTGATAAAACGGAACTGCTGCTTTGGTCGTTTCATCTATTCTCATTGAAAAAGTACCGCCTGTAAAAACAATCAAAATATTTTTCATTCTACTCTCAAATGACTTGTTCGCTTTATTAAAACTCTCGGCACAAATTTAGCTTGCGGAGGTGTCTATTCAAAACTTGATTTCATTAAAAAAATTTTTGTTTCGCATCAAAATTAATTTGCAGGAGATAGCCCCAAAACATATCTTCACCGGCACCATAACCAAGGAAATAGGGGTGTTAATAAGTTGTGAATAATTTTGTTTTGTGAAACGTTTCACATTGAAAAAAAGTTACCGCCTTGGTTTTTATCGTGCTCAAAAAGTGTTCGTTATAGACTGATTTCTTTTGTAATTCCTTATCTAATACAATGTTATAAACTCTGTTTAATGTTAATAATTTGTTAATGCAGTTTTTTTGAAGTCGGTTCATAAAAATAGAATTTATATTCTTTCACCTTTTTAAGTTTTTCTTATTGTGGATAATATGCTAACTACAGCCGAAAGCGTCCTGTTTGATAAAGATGCAAAAACTCTCTGGAAAGAGTGTTTAAGTCTCATAAAAAATAACGTTCCGTTCATAACTTACAATACATGGTTCTTACCCATCAAGCCTTTTGAAGTTGAAAACAACACGCTAAAAATTTATGTGCCAAATAATTTTTTTATCGAATGGATAGAAGAGCATTATAATACCTTAATAAATAGAACCGTTAAACAAGTTCTTGGTCCGGAAGCTAAGCTAGTTTATGTTATCTACGAAGAAAAAGAGCCTGTTGAAGAACCTGTCATAAAACAGCAAGTAATTCCGATTACTAGTCAGGTGCAAGAAACAAAACCACTGGATTTTGAAACTTATCTTAATCCCCGTTACACTTTTGAAAACTTCATAAAAGGCGAAGGTAATCAACTAGCGCGCGCTGCTGCTTTTGCGGTTGGCGAAAACCCTGGACAAACTTCTTTTAACCCTCTTTTTGTGTATGGCGGTGTTGGTTTGGGAAAAACCCATCTCATTCACGCCATTGGAAATAGGATTCTTGAACAGGGAAAAAACAAACGTGTGGTATATATTTCTTCCGATGCATTTACAGTTGAATTTGTAGAAGCTATCCAAAACGATACAGTGAACGATTTCTCAAGTTTTTACAAAGGCATGGATGCTTTGATCATCGACGACATACAATTTTTAATAGGTAAAGAGAAAACACAGGATTTGTTCTTCCAGATTTTCAACACTCTTCACCAGTCCGGAAGACAAATTATTTTATCTAGCGATAAGGCACCCAAGGATCTAAAGGGGTTAAACGAAAGATTAATCTCCCGGTTTTCTTGGGGTTTATCGGCAGATATTCAGCCGCCGGATTTTGAAACTCGCGTTGCTATTTTGAAAAATAAAAGTGAGAGTTATGGAATTATTCTTTCACGAGAAATTTTAGAATATATCGCACAGAACATAACCTCAAATATTCGCGAGTTGGAAGGCTGTTTAATAAAGCTGCTGGCTAATTCTTCTCTTAATTCTAAAGAAATTAATTTTGAGCTGGTAAAGAAAACCGTACGCGAGGTATCTACTAATAAACAAGTTAACGTTTCTATTGATCTTATAACCACTGTTGTTTGCAGCCACTTTAGTATTGAGGAAAATAAGCTTCGTGAAAAAAACCGGCGGAAAGAAGTTGTCTTCGCACGTCAGGTTGCTATGTACTTATCAAAAACACTTACTAAGTCATCCCTCAAAACAATCGGTCTTCATTTTGGAGGAAGAGATCACTCAACAGTAATTCATTCTCAAACCAGCATTGAGCAGCTTATCCAATCAGACACTAAAATAAAAGAGATGATAGATGCGCTGCGCAATAAAATAGAGATGAGTGCTTCTTAACTTTTTTGGATGAAGATAACATGTTAATATCTTGTGTTCATCAGGTTAGTTTAATGTTTACTATTATTCGTTTTCAACATACCGGTGAATAACATCTTGCTGTCAACTGGTTATCAACAATCACAACAAAGTTTTTCTTCAGAATTACAGCTAATAATTTGTTATTCTTCACTTATCAACATATTAACAGTTATCTTATTATAATTAGTTTTTAAAAATCTATATTAGTTAATAATAACGGTGTTGAAATAAATTATATCATCTGAAAAGTTAAATTGAAAGTGGCAACGATTTTTGATATTTTTTAATCCAACATGGAGATGAATTATGGAATTTAAGGTCAACAGCAAAGAACTTGAAAAACTACTCAGTAAAATAATTCCTGCCGTACCTACTCGAACTCCAATGCCAATTTTAGAGAACTTTTTATTTGAGATTAAAGACGGACAATTAACAATTTACGCGACCGATCTTGAAATCTCATTGAAATCGTCTCTGAATATCGTTACAGAAGACAACATTAAAATTGTAGTTCCCGCACGTCTTTTGAGCGACATTGTAAAGTCTTTGAAGGAAACGACGATTCATTTCAAATTTATGGCGAACAAGAAAATTAATCTAGTAACCGACATGGGCAAGTACTCGATCAGTTATTTGGATGCAGACGAGTTTCCGGAAATCCCTTCGGTTGACGCAGATAAGTCGGCAAAAGATATAAACGAAGTTGTTATCAACGGATTAGAATTGCGACAAGCATTTGAAAAAAGTTCGTTCGCTATGAGCAAAGAAGAAATGCGCCCAGCAATGATGGGAACGCTTTTCGAATTCACAGACGACGGACTAAGATTTGTAGCAACAGACGGACATAGGTTAGTTAATCTTCTAAAGAAAAATATAAAAGCTGCATTTAATCAACAGTATGTTGTTCCGGAAAGAGCAGTGTCGGTATTACTTAAAATCCTCGACGAAAAAGACGTGAAGATTCACCTCACAAAAACATATGTGTCGTTTAAGCTGAATGATATCGAGCTGATTACGAGATTAATCGCCCAGAAATACCCGGATTATTCGAGCGTTATTCCTCTGGAAAACGAATTCTTGATGAAGCTAAACACAACGGATGTTCATGATTCAATAAAAAGAATGATGCTTTTTTCAACGAGCAGCACGCGCCGCGTAAAGTTTTCGATAAAGAAAGATTCGCTTGATATTTCTGCCGAGGATCTGGATATCGGCGCTTCAGGCGAAGAGAAAGTAGTTTGCGAATATGCCGGCGACGAAATGGAAATCGGATTTAACTCAGCATACGTAAACGATATTTTAAGTCATCTTAGCGGTGAAGAAGAAGTTATTTTCAAACTTCATTCGGCGACTAAAGCAGTAATAGTTGAACCGGTTCAGAAAAAGGAAAACCAAGACTTGATGATGCTGCTTATGCCCGTGCGATTAAATACATAATATGGTTCTTAAACAAATTGATTTGCAAAACTTCAGACTGCATAAAAACACATCACTGGAATTTTCCGATAAGTTGAACCTCGTTATAGGCGGGAACGGACAGGGAAAGACATCTATTTTAGAGGCAATCTATTACTTGTGCACGACTAAAAATTTAAATCTAGCCGTGGAAAACGACGTAGTTGCATTTGGAGAAAGTTATTTTGATGCCAGAGGAAAATTTTCCGATCTTGCAGATAACACAACAAGAATTTACTTTGATGCCGTCAAAAACAAGAAGGCCTTTTTCGTAGACGACAAACAAATTTTCAGTTCCGCATCAGTAATAGGAAAATTTCCGATCGTTTCGCTGGTACAAGCCGATCATGCTATAACGCTCGGCGCGCCTTCCGACCGCAGACGTTTTGTAGATTCGGTAATATCGCAGGCGAGTCATGCGTATCTGGAAATGATTTTGGATTACGGGAAAACTTTACGGCAGAGATCGTCGCTGCTGGCACAAATCAAGGAATCGAGAAACCGCAATTTGTTCGATCAACTTGACGCATGGACGGATTCTCTGATAATCTCCGGTTCCGAAATCATAAAGCACCGAATGCGGTTTGTTAATGAGTTTAATTTGTACCTTCATGAAGCGTACAACAACATTATCGAAAATAAAGAAGAGCCGTTGATTAACTACGCACCGCTTCACGATGTTACCGAGGATAATATAGCAGAAAAATTTCGTGAAGAAATAAACGCAGCGCGGGAAGACGAGCTACGCCGTGCTGTTAATTTGATTGGTCCGCACCGCGATGATTTTATTTTTTCGATCAGCGATCTGGAATTAAAAAGATTCGGTTCGCAAGGGCAGCATAAAACTTTTCAGATAGCGCTGCGTTTTGCGCAGTTCTTTTTCATAAAAGAAAAACTTGGGAAGACGCCGTTATTTTTGATGGACGATGTGTTTGGCGAGCTGGACACATACCGCGCGGGACGAATTAGCGAATATCTTAGCGAGATAGGACAGGCGTTTATCACCTTGACCGACCTTACCAAAACGGAAGGTCTGAACATTCGCGGAGAAAACATTTTAATAAAAGTCAGCAATGGCACGGCAGCAGTCGCTTAGCAGTTTTAAAAGCATAGACCAAATACTGAATAAGGAAACCGCGTTTTCCAATCTTCGGGAAACGGTTAAAAACTATAGCATAGTTGAAGAGTTTGAAAAAATTTTTCCGGAGCTGAAACCGATAACACAAGCGGTGAAAATTGAGAAGCAAGTTTTGTTTTTAAGAGTTGAAAATTCCGTTTGGAAAAGTGAGTTGAACTTTAGAAAAAATTTAATCACAGAAAAAATCAACAAGTATTTTGGCGATAAAGTTGTTAAGACAATCAAATTCTTGTAAAGAAGGAATCTAGAAAGAACATGGCAAAAGAAGTAAAAGCAAAAAGCAACGGCGCAGCTCAAGAAGAGTACACCGCAAAAAGTATAAACGTATTAAAAGGACTCGAAGCAGTACGCAAACGTCCGGCAATGTATATCGGCGATATCGGTTCGCGCGGACTTCATCACCTGATAAACGAAGTTGTTGATAACAGTATTGATGAAGCGCTTGCCGGTTACAACGATCGCGTTGTCGTTACGATTCACAAGGATCAATCCGTATCAGTGGAAGATAGAGGGCGCGGCATTCCGGTAGATATGCACCCTGTCGAAAAGAAATCCGCGCTCGAAGTTGTAATGACGATTCTTCACGCCGGCGGAAAGTTCGATAAAAATTCTTACAAAGTTTCCGGCGGTCTTCACGGTGTCGGCGTTTCTGTTGTAAATGCGCTTTCGGAATGGATGCGTGTTGAAGTTAAACGCGAAGGCAAAATTTATTTTCAAGAATACAAACGAGGCGTGCCTAAAACGGCGGTAAAACAGATCGGAACATACAAAAGCGAAAACACCGGAACGAAAATCACATTCATGCCGGATAAAGAAATTTTTAAAGTGGTAAAATTTCATTTCGATACCATTGCCGAAAGACTGCGCGAGCTTGCTTATCTGAATAAAGAAGTTACGATGACGCTAAAAGACGAAGCCGAAGGACAGGAAGAAGTTTACAAATTCAAAGGGGGGCTGATCGACTTCGTAAAATATCTTGACGAGAACCGTTCGCCGATTCACAAACCGGTATACATTGAAGGGGAGAAAGACAACACGCCGGTTGAAATTGCTTTTGAGTACAGCGACTCATATTCCGAAAATATTCACTCGTATGTTAACAACATTAACACAATCGAGGGCGGAACTCACCTTGTTGGTTTTAGAACGGCGTTAACAAGAACATTTAATAATTACGCATACAAAAACGGTCTCATCAAAGACAGCAATAAAATAACTTTGACCGGCGACGATTTCAAAGAGGGCCTGACAGCGGTAATTTCTGTAAAGGTTATGGAGCCGCAGTTCGAAGGACAAACAAAAACAAAACTCGGTAACGGCGAAGTTAAATCTGCGGTAGAAACGCTTGTTGGAGAAAAACTTTCCGAGTTTCTTGAAGAGAACGCTTCGATCGCGAAAAAAATTATTGATAAATGTATGCGGGCAGCCGAAGCGCGCGAAGCCGCACGTAAAGCGCGCGAACTGGTGCGCAGAAAAAATGCGCTCGACTCAATGCACCTGCCCGGCAAGCTTGCCGACTGTTCTATCAACGATCCCGAGCATTGCGAGATTTACATTGTTGAAGGTGATTCTGCTGGTGGTTCGGCAAAGATGGGGCGCGATAGAAGATTCCAGGCAATTCTTCCGATCAAAGGAAAAATTTTAAATGTTGAAAAAGCTAAGATCAATAAAATTTTAGAGAACATAGAAATTCAAGCGATGGTCTCTGCGATCGGCGCGGGAATCGGAGAAGAGTTTGATCACGAAAAAGCGCGCTACGGAAAAATTATTTTAATGACCGATGCCGATGTTGACGGAAGCCATATCCGCACACTGCTCTTAACGTTTTTATACAGACACATGAAAGAATTGATCACGTCGGGCAAAGTTTACATTGCGCAGCCCCCGCTTTTCAAAATTAAAAAAGGGAAAGAAGAACTTTACGCCTTCGACGAAGAGGAACGCGATAAAATTTTGAAACGTTTCAAAGCAGACGCTAAAGGAAAAGAAGAAAAAGTTGTTGTGGTTGAAGAAGGCGAAGCAGCAGAAACGACAGAAGGAACCGAACAGCAGACGAAGGGAATTTTAATCTCGCGCTACAAAGGTCTCGGTGAGATGAATCCTGAACAGTTGTGGTCAACCACAATGAATCCGGAAACGCGCACGGTTCTTCAAGTCAATTTGGAAAGCGCCGCAGCCGCAGATAAAATTTTTGAAACACTGATGGGCGACGCAGTTGAACCGCGCCGCGATTTTATTGAGAAACACGCCAAGTACGCCAACTTGGATATCTAATTTACACCCTTACTCGTGCTCTTAATCTTAATCTCCACGAGTTGAGTAAGAGCAAGAATAAGAGCAAGATAAATGCACGAAAAGGATTCATATCATCAACCGGTTTTGAATTTTGTGCGCAAAGATTTTACCGCGCTCAATAAAAACTTAACTGTTGATGAAGCTCTCAAGAAAATTAGAACCGAAGGCGTTGGCGAGCGCATTGTTTATTTTTATGCCGTTGACGATGAGAAAAAACTCGTCGGTGTTGTGCCGACGAGAAGATTGTTGACCGGCAAACTCGAGCAGAAAATTGAAGAGTTGATGGTAAAGCGCGTTGCGGCGCTACCCAGCAGCGCAAGCGTTTATGATGCGTGCGAGTTCTTTGTAACATATAAATTTTTAGCTTTCCCCATCGTTGATGCGGAAAGAAAGATCGTCGGTATTGTTGACGTAAATCTTTTTACCGAAGAATTGCTCAACGTTGAGGAGCCCGAAGAAGTGAGCGACGTTTTTGAAGAGATCGGTTTCAGAATTTCTGAAATTAAAAACGCGTCGCCGACGAAGGCGTGGCGTTACAGATTTCCGTGGTTGCTTACAACAATTACCGGCGGAACAATCTGTGCGCTGCTCGCGGGAATGTTTGAAGCGACCTTAACGGAAAGCATTGCGATCGCGTTCTTTATGGCGCTTATGCTCGGTCTCGGAGAAAGCATCGGCATTCAATCGATGACCGTTACGATTCAAACCCTGCATTCGGCACAGCCGTCGTGGAAATGGTATTTGAAAAATGTTTTGAAGGAAATTCAAACGGCAAGCTTGATTGGATTAAGCAGCGCGGCGCTAGTAGGACTTATAGTTTTTGTTTGGAAAGGTTCTTTGATTACGGCAGTTATAATTGCTCTCAGCGTTTTGGGAGTTCAGCTCATCGCGGCGGTTGTTGGTCTTAGCGTTCCAGCGGCGCTGCACGGATTTAAACTGGATCCTAAAATTGCTGCGGGACCAATTACTCTTGCGCTGACGGATGTTTTTACGATATTGTTTTACTTGGGACTGGCAACGATCTTGATGTAAATACGGAACAAGTTCTCAGCGCACTTTGCAATTTCTTTGCGCTCTCTGCGGTTAAAAAAGCAAACCGCAAAGATCGCAGAGTGGGCGCAGAGAGGAATAAAAAAGATTAAATCATAAATTGAAAATTATTTTGTGAAACCAAACACATGACAACCATTTTTGAAAAAGCCGCTCCTTGTCTTGATCTTGCTCGTGATCATACACTTGCTCAAAAAGAAAGATCATGATTAAGATCAAGAGCAAGATCAAATAAAAAATTAATTAAATAAAAAAGATATAATACTGATGACAACGATATTCGAAAAAGTAGTCCCCGTCTCACTCGAAGAAGAAATGAAATCATCCTACATCGATTATGCGATGAGCGTAATTGTTGCGCGCGCGTTACCGGATGTAAGAGACGGATTGAAACCTGTCCACCGCCGTGTTCTATTCGGCATGCATGAACTTGGAGTTCCTCACAACAAGCCATATAAAAAATCCGCGCGTATCGTTGGAGAAGTGCTCGGTAAATATCATCCGCACGGTGACACCGCAGTTTATGATTCGATGGTACGCATGGTTCAAGATTTTTCTCTGCGCTATCCATTGGTAGATGGACAAGGAAACTTCGGTTCAGTTGACGGCGATTCACCCGCGGCAATGCGTTACACTGAAGCGCGTCTTGCAAGAATTGCAGATGAAATGCTGCGCGATCTTGATAAGAACACGGTTAATTTCGTTGCGAACTTTGATGAATCGTTGCAAGAGCCGACAGTTCTTCCGTCTTACTTACCAAACTTGTTGGTAAACGGCGCTAGCGGTATTGCAGTTGGTATGGCTACAAATATTCCGCCGCATAATCTTGGCGAAATTATAAATGGACTTGTTGCGATAATTGATAAACCGAAAACAACTCCGGAAGAACTGCTAAAAATTGTTAAAGCTCCGGATTTTCCAACCGGCGGAATAATTTACGGTTACGAAGGAGTTAAAGAAGCATTCCTCACCGGACGCGGAAGAATAGTTATCCGCGCCAAAGCAAACATTGAGGTTCTGAAAAACGACCGTGAGAATATTGTTATCACGGAAATACCGTATCAAGTAAATAAAGCGGCGCTCATAGAAAAAATTGCAGAGCTCGTCCGCGACGGAAAGATTGACGGCATCTCAAACATCCGCGATGAATCAGACCGCGACGGCATGCGCATCGTAATTGAAATGAAACGCGACGGACAGCCGGCGTTAACGTTAAATCAGCTTTTCAAGCACACATCGATGCAAGTCACGTTCGGCGTAATTATGCTTGCGCTTGTTAACGGCGTTCCAAAAGTTTTAACGCTGCAGCAAATGATGCAGCATTTCCTTGATCATAGAATGGACGTGCTGATCAAACGTACAAAGTTTGATCTCGATGCGGCAGAAAGACGCGCGCACATTTTGGAAGGATACATTATCGCGCTCGATAATATCGATGCGGTGATTCAGACGATTAAGAAATCCAAAGACGTTGAGACTGCAAAAAATAATTTGATGAAGAAGTTCAAGCTTTCGGAAATTCAGGCGAAAGCAATTCTCGATATGCGTCTGCAGCGCCTCACCGGACTTGAAAGACAAAAAATTGAAGACGAATACAAAGAGACGATCAAGTTCATCGAAAAACTGAAAGGTATTCTTACCAACGAAAAGAAAAGATGGTCGATAATCAAAGAAGAACTTCTTGCGCTTAGAGAAAAATATGCCGACGAACGCCGCACGGCAATTGAACGCGAGCTGAAAGAATTTTCGCTCGAAGATATAATTGCCGAGGAAGATGTTGTAGTTACAATTTCTCATGCGGGATTGATCAAGCGATTCCCGGTAAGCGGTTACAGAAGACAGGGCAGAGGCGGCAAAGGTGTAACCGGCGCCGGAACACGCGAAGAAGATTTCATAGAGCACATGTTTATTGCGTCAACGCATCATTACATTATGTTCTTTACGGATCGCGGAAAATGTTACTGGCTCAAAGTTCATGAAATTCCCGAAGGCGGACGCGCGACAAAAGGAAGATCGATCTTAAATCTTATCGAAAAAGATAAAGAGGAAAACATTACGGCGTTTGTTACCGTAAAAGAATTTGCCGACGATAAATTTATTGTGATGGCGACCGAAAAAGGAACGGTGAAGAAAACGGTTCTCTCGGCATATTCAAATATCCGCCGCGGAGGAATAAACGCAATTAGTCTTACTGCCGGCGACCGTTTGATTGAAGCAAAGCTGAGCGAAGGAAAGAATGAGATCATCATCGGAACAAGAAACGGAATGGCGGTACGCTTCAATGAAAAAGACGTCCGCAATATGGGAAGAACGGCAACAGGCGTCCGCGGAATTAGGTTGGGCAAGAATGATGTGGTGATCGGAATGATTGTCGTTCGCAACGCAACAACGCTGATGGTCGTAACCGAAAAAGGATTCGGCAAACGATCTGAGATTGAAGACTACAGATTATCCAGACGAGGCGGCAAAGGTGTTATTACTGTTAAGACGTCGGATAGAAACGGAAAACTTATTGCGATGAAGGAAGTGAACGACGGCGATGAATTGGTAATTATAACAACACAGGGAATGGTAATTCGCCAATCGGTCAGCGAGCTTCGTGTGATGGGAAGAAATACGCAAGGCGTTAGATTAATTCGTCTGAATGAAAACGACGATATAGCAGACATCGCGCGCGTAATTCCTGAAGAAGAAAACGGAAACGGCAACGGAGAAGAATAAGCTTTGCAAGTGCATAGTTGAAAGTTGGCGGGTTAAAAGTTGGACAAGCTAGAAAAAGAATATTTGGAATATTGGAAAGCGAGAACTCCGCTGGAAAGGTTAGAAGAAATGGAGAGATTGCGCCAGGCATTTATTAGTGCCCACCCATTTCTTCCCAATCGAATGATAAAGGTTGTAAGAAAAAGAAAGGCGCATGACCCCGATCTAGAAAAAGAATATGCAGACAAATTATACGAGCGTTTTTATAAGATGAACAAAGATTGGCTGTTAAAAACTCCCCTTTCATAAGGAATATATAATGTCACATAGCAAAAATTTACAGTTCGATTCTAAATGTGTTCATGCCGGTATCGGCGATTATGAATTTGGTCCGGTTGTTCCGCCGATTTATCAAACATCAACGTTCAGATTTAAGGACTCTGCACACGGAGCCGCGCTTTTCAGAGGCGAAGTTGACGGGTACATTTACACGCGCATGAAAAACCCTACCATCGAAGCGCTTGAAAACGCGATGGCGGAACTTGAAGGCGGGCACAAAGCGCTTGGCTGCGCAAGCGGAATGGCGGCAGTCAGTACGGTTTTGATTTCGCTGGTTCAAGCTGGCGACCATATTGTCTGCTCGAAATCTGTTTACGGACCGACAAACACTTTTATAAATACAATTCTTTCCAAGTACGGAGTTGAAGCTTCTTTTGTTGATTCTGAATATGCCGAAGAAGTTGAAAAGGCAATGAAGCCGAATACAAAAGTTGTTTACGTTGAAACTCCCGGCAATCCGACAATGGCGATAACCGATTTGAAAGCGGTATCGAAGATTGCACACGAAAGCGGCGCGCTTGTTGTTGTTGATAACACATTCATGAGTCCGGCGCTGCAGCAGCCGTTTGTCTTCGGCGTTGATATTGTTCTCCACAGCATGACTAAATTCTTAAACGGGCACGCAGATGTTGTTGGCGGAATTATCGTGGTAAAAGATGAAGATATGTATTTGAAGATGAGAAAAGTTTTGAATCAGCACGGCGGTGTTATAGATCCGTTCAATTCGTTTCTTGTTCACCGGGGATTAAAAACGCTTTCGATTAGAATGCAGCGCCATTGCGAAAATACTTTGCCGATTGCGGAATATCTTGAGAAACATACTAAAGTAAAATGGGTGCGTTTTCCCGGATTGAAAAGCCATCCCCAATACGAAATAGGATTGAAGCAGCACAAGGGTCACGGCGGAATGATTTCGTTCGAACTAAACAGCGGATATAAAGCCGGCGAAGTTTTGATGAACTCGGTTAGGTTCTGCCAACTTGCTGTAAGTCTGGGCGGAGTTGAAACTTTGATTCAGCACCCGGCAAGCATGACGCATCTAACGATGGGAGAGGATGCCCGTAAAGCTGCGGGAATTACGGAAGGATTGATCCGTCTTTCAGTTGGAATAGAAAACGTGAAAGACATTCTTGCCGATCTAGAACAAGCACTCGCAAAAATTTCATAATCAGTTCCGTAGGGAAAGGTCTTCCCGCTTCGCCCGCGAAGCGAGGCGAGAGACCTTTCCATTTTTTTTGAAACATGCGCAAAACAAATTCCCAACCATTAAAATAAATTCATTTGTATTAAACCCACCACAAACCTATTTTTGCCGCAATTTCAGTCTAACTAAGAGCTAGGGAAAAAATGAAAAAAGTTACCGCTTTACTTTGTCTTAGTGTGGTCATTTTGTTCAGCAACTATACATACTCACAGAATTCCTCTCTACCCATTCCGCGCAACATTGAAAAAGCGATTGAGAAGGGAACGCGCACATTGAACGGCGCACCGGGACCGAACTACCGGCAGAACAAATCCGACGACACAATAAAAGTAGAGATTGACCCGCCGACAAGAAAAATTAGCGGCGAAGAAAAAATTGTTTACTACAATAACAGTCCAGACACACTTAAACAAATTGTTATTCGTCTTTACCAAGATATTCTGCGTAAAGGAAACATGCGCGATTTTGAAGTTGACCCCTTAGACATTAACGATGGAGTAACGGTAACCAAACTTGTGGTAGGCGGTAAACAGTTTAAGATGGATGGAACCGACAAAGATATTTCGCGCGCCGGCACAAATCTTATTATTAAACTGGATAAACCATTGGCGCCGAAATCGAAAACCGAAATTGAAACCAGCTGGAGCTTTATCATTTCTAAAATCTCCAACATCCGCATGGGCACGTACGACAGCACATCATTTTTTGTTTCGTATTTTTATCCGCAAGTCGCAGTTTATGACGACATAGATGGATGGGACGAACAGAACTACACCGGGCAGACGGAAATGTATAACGACTTCAATAATTATAACGTTGAGATTACAACGCCAAAAAAATTTACTCTTTGGGCAACAGGAGTTCTCCAAAATCCGGAAGAAGTTTTTTCTTCGAAAACTTTAGAGCAGTACAAAAAGGCGCACGAATCAAATGATGTCGTCCGCATCATCGAAGAGAAAGATTACCAAGCCGGATTAGTTACGGCGGATAAGGAAAAGCTTACATATAAATTCAAAGCAGAGCATGTTCCAGATTTTGCTTTTGCAACCAGCGATCATTATCTGTGGGACGCTTCGACGCTTGTTGTGGACAAAGAGACCGGACGCAAAACTTTTATTTCTGCAGCGTACAACAAGAACTCAAAAGATTTTTACGGCGTTGCTGAACTCGCGCGCAAAGCGATTGAGAGTTTTTCTACTCACATTCCCGGCTGGCCGTTTCCGTATCCGAGCATGACGGTTTTCAACGGTCAGGGCGGAATGGAATACCCTATGATGGTAAACGATTCATCTGTTCCCGAATTAAAAGGAACGGTTCATTTAACTTCTCACGAAATTTGCCATACATACTTTCCGTTCTTCATGGGAATTAACGAACGCAAATATGCGTGGATGGATGAAGGCTGGGCGACAATGCTTCCGTTCGATTTTCAAGCGGCTAATGCCGGGGGCTTTGATGATCGAGCCGATAATGCCGGGAGCTACAGCCAATTTGCCGGCAACGAAGACGATATTCCTTTGATGGTTCTCTCGTACGATTTGAGAGGCGCCGGATACAGAACCGCGTCGTACAGAAGACCGGGAGCGGCATACGAATTCCTGCGTCAAACCCTCGGCGATGATCTCTTCATAAAATGTCTGCATAAATACATGAGCAGATGGAACGGAAAGCACCCGGAGCCGTACGATTTCTTTTTCACATTTAATGAAGCTTCGGGACAAAATCTTGATTGGTATTTCAAGCCGTGGTTCTTCGAAAGAGTATATCCCGATTTATCGCTTTCAGCAAAGAAAACAGAGAGTGGGGAATTAAACATCAGCATAACAAACAAAGGCGGAATGCCGGTGCCGGTAATTGTAAAGTTTTATTACGATGACGGGACGAATGAGACGGTCATTAACAAAACAGCCGAAGTATGGAAAGATGGAAAAATTATTTTTTCGGAAAATGTAAATCCTAAAAAGAATGTTAAGAAGATTGAACTAGGAACGGCGGAGATACCGGACGTAGATTTGAAAAACAATACTGCGGCATTTTAAATGTAAAGCCGAGGAAACAATCAGCGATCGAGAGACATCTAAAGTAACAACAAAACCGAGGAACAAATGAAAAAAATATTCTCCGCAATAAACATTGTTGTTGCCATTTTAATGTTTGCACAAATGGCGTCGGCGCAAAGCTCCAAACTTTACATTCCGCGAGACATTTTAAAGGCGTACGAAAAAGGAACACGTTCTTACGACGGCAAACCGGGACCGAACTATTGGATCAATCACACGGATTATAAAATTCAAGCGGAAGTTTTTCCGAAAGAACATAAAGTTAGCGGGCATGCGTTTATAACTTTCTATAATGAAAGTCCCGATACACTCAAACAATTGGTTTTGCGTCTGTACCAGGACATAATGAAAAAGGGAAACACACGCGACTTCCCGATTAACCCCGCGGATGAAACGGACGGAGTGAAAATAGATACGTTGATTCTTGACGGAGTCGGTTTCAGCGAGAAAAAACCGGGAAGCGTGTTTAAGACAGCGACAAATTTGGTGATACGGGAACTTCCTCATCCGATTGCGCCAAAATCTAATTTGAAAATCGAAGTGAAATGGTCGGTTATAATTCCGAAAGAAACCAGAATCAGAATGGGCGCATACAACGATTCGACGCTTTACGTTGCGTACTGGTACCCGCAGGTTGCCGTTTATGATGATGTTGATGGATGGGATAGATACGATTACGGCGGCGCAGTAGAGTTTTACAACGATTTCAATAATTTCAATCTTGAAATCACCGTTCCGAAAAATTATTTAGTATGGGGAACGGGACTTTATCAAAATTTACAGGACGTAGTGAAACCGGGAATTTATTCACGGTACAAAGAAGCTTGGGAATCCGACGGCGTTGTTAGAATTGTCGGTGAAGACGATTTGAAAAACGGAACAACTCTCGGCGGTGATAAAATTGTTTGGAAATTGAAAGCTGAACATGTGCCCGACGTTTCGTTTGCAACAAGCAGCGGATACATTTGGGACGGCATCAGCGCTGTTGTTGATGCAAACGGAAGAAGAGTTTTAACGGACGCAGTTTATCCGAGAACTCAAAAAGCGTTTGAAGATGTTGCCGGATATGCAAAAGGAACAGTCGAAACACTTTCGAAAAATTTGCCCGGCGTTCCGTTTCCGTATCCCAAGATTACATCATTCAACGGAGAGCAATCGCATGGCGGCGGAATGGAAATTCCCATGATGTGCAACGACGGAATTTATCCAACCAAAACGGGACAAGCCGGCGTAACATTTCACGAGATTGCACACACGTATTTTCCGTTTTACATGGGAACCAACGAACGCAAATACGCATGGATGGATGAAGGATGGGCGACATTTTTTACTTCCGCTCAATTAAACAAACTAATGCCCGATACCGAAAGGTTCAAAGAAAATATTGCTGCCGTTGGGAAGTTAATGGGAGTCGAGAGCGATCTGCCGACAATCACTCCATCGGTCATCGCCCGCGGCGGACATCTTCTTACCTTTACCTCTTATGCTAAAGCCTCGGTATCATACTTTATGTTGAAGAACGCATTAGGTGATGATCTCTTCAAAAAATGTTTGGATGAATACATGAGCAGGTGGAACGGAAAACATCCGTTGCCATGGGATTTCTTTTTCACGTTTAATGATGTAGCTAAACAAGACTTAAGCTGGTTCTGGAATCCGTGGTATTTTTATAGAGGATTTCCTGATCTCGCAGTTAAGAATGTAAAAGTTAAATCGGGCAAAGCTGTCGTTACCGTTGAAAAGGTTGGGAACGTTCCGGTACCGATTGATCTGATCGTAACATATGCGGACAGCACTACGGAAAATGTTTCCAAGAACATCACGGTTTGGAAAACCGGCGCGAAAGATGTAAAGGTTGATTTCAAACCAAAAAAAGAAATCACAAAAGTTGAGTTGAACGTTAACTTAGTTCCGGATGCAAACGAAAAGAACAACGTTTTTGAAATGAAGAAGAAATAAATAGACCAAAAAATTAATACCCGTGTTGTAGGGAACGGTCTTAGACCGTTCCCGACGGGAGGGAAATAAGGGGTTGAGTATAACCTTCCAGATTCATAAACTTGCCTTTAACTTATCAGAAAACTTTAACGAACCTTGAATAAAAAAATATTTTTTGCCGTTCTTCTGCTCTCTCTTTCCTTTCTCAGGGCACAGGATGTAATTCAGAAAGGAAACATCTATTATCTTTCGAACACAGTTGTTGTTAAGCTGAAAGAAACCGCCGTTAACAATGCGCAGGCGCTGAAAAGATCACTTGCAAAGTATCCCGTCAGAGAAGCGGTCCAAATGTATCCGCAAAACGGAACATTGAAAAAGGGCGAAGCGTTGCTGAGCCGAACGTATCTGGTTCAAGTTGATTCGAAAGAAGATCCCGCCGGACTCGCAAAAAAAATTTCCAAACAGTCCAACATTGAGTGGGCGGAACCGAAATACGTTTATAGATTAACTTATTCGCCGAACGATTCTCTTTATGTATTGAAACAACAGCAATATTTAAAAAGAGTTTTTGCAGATTCCGCCTGGAATGTTACGAAGGGTGATTCAAAAGTTATAATTGGAATTATTGATACGGGCGTTGATTGGAATCATCCCGATCTTAAAGCGAACATTTTAAAAGATTCCAACGGAAATATGATCGGTTATGATTTCGGCGGACTTGACGGAACACCCGATAACGATCCGACAGAAGATTATTCCGCGTTAAACAGATATCACGGAACGCACGTTGCTGGAATTGCCGACGCGGTTTCTGATAATAAAATAGGCGTGGCTTCAATCGGTTACGGCTGTTCTATTCTTCCAGTAAAAGTTACGCGAGACGATAAACGTGACGCAGCGGGATACCCGTATATCTATTTTGGCTTTGAAGGAATAAAATACGCGGTTGATCACGGCGCAAAAGTTATCAACTGCAGTTGGGGCGGTTACAGTTATTCTTTATACGAACAATCGGTAATTGATTATGCTGTAACGAACGGCGCATTGGTGGTTGCATCCAACGGAAACGACGGAATCTCAACTCCGTTTTATCCGGCAAGCTACAACGGTGTTTTATCGGTGGGATGGTTAAGTTCAAGCAGCGATTTGATTTTTCCCGACGGCAATTACGGAAGAACCGTAAAAGTGTTTGCGCCGGGAACATCAATCTTCTCAACGTGGCAGCGTCAACCAGGTTCAAATCAGCTTTACAATGCGATCAGCGGTTCTTCAATGTCTGCGCCGATTGTTTCCGGTCTCGCCGGACTCGTGTTCGCAAAATTTCCGAACTACAAACCGCTTCAAGTTGAAGAACAAATTAGAGTAACGGCGGATAACATAGACGCCGTTAACGCCGATAGTTTAAAACTTCTATTGGGCAGCGGCAGAATAAATGCGTACAACGCAGTAACAAGAACTAATGCAACCTCTATCCGCGCTGGAAACGTAACGTTTGTTGATCAAGGAAACAAAAACGGGTTACTTGAATCGGGCGAAGATGTATCGGTAAAAATTAATTTTACAAATTTCTTAAGTCCGGTTGCAAATGCTACGGTAACGCTGCAGACAAGTGATAATTCGGTTGTGATTACAAACTCAACTTTCAACACCGGATCGATGGCGACGCTTTCAACGGTCTCCGATCAATCCAACGAATTTAAATTTACAATTCAGCAAAACGCGCCGTTCAATCACGACGTGAATTTTCTTTTAACATATTCGGCAAACGGCTATTCCGATTTTCAGTGGATACACGCGCGGATCAATCCGACGTATGGTACGCACAACGTCGGCAACATCATGATATCGGTAACAAGTAAGGGAACGCTGGGATTCAATGACTATCCCCAAAATCTGGAAGGCGATGGGTTCAAATTTCAAGGCGGCGACAATTTAATGTTTGAAGGCGCGTTCATGTACGGGACAGGACCCACGAAAGTTATGAACGATGCACGCGTTTCCGACTCGCAGAATGAGGATTTCGCAACTTTAATTCCAATAAAAATTAACACTACGTCAACAAGCCAGCGCGGTTATGCGGAGTTTTCTGATGCACACGCACAGGGAAACGCATTAGGAATAACAACAAAATATTCCACTTATAGCTATGCTCAAGCACCCGACAATAATTATATTATTCTGAATTCGGAACTGTACAATTCCACGCAGAAAAATATTACCGGTTTATATGCGGGTTATTTTATCGATTGGGACATTCCCGCAAACGATTACGCCGGAGACACAACATATTTCGATCAGACCGATAATTTTGCGGTTGCCTACGAAAAGAGCAAACAGATGACGGGAACGATTGTCGGTGCTGCTTTGATCTCTACAGCAAGTTACGGTTATTATGCAATTGATAACACGGCAACAACAGGAGATGTGATTATGGGAGACGCGAACGGTTTTTCCAACGCAGAAAAATGGTTTGCGCTTTCAAATGGAATAAAAAATAAATCAGCGGGAGTAAGCGACATCTCGCTGGTTGTTTCGGGCGGCCCGTTTAATATTCCATCCAAACAATCAATCAACGTTGGATTTGCAATTGCCGCCGGTTCAACAATTGATGAATTGAAACAAGCAGTTCGTCAAAGCAAAGAGAAGTACAAAACGTTGTTCGGATGGATTCCGGGCGTAACGCCCACGAGCATTACGCTTTATCAAAATTATCCGAATCCATTCAACTCAACAACGAATATAAATTATTATCTGCCGCAGAGCGGTCAAGTTTCGATAAAACTGTACGACATTTTGGGGAGGGAAATTTCAACTTTGATAAACGAAGTTCAAGACGCGGGATATCACAGAATTCCATTTACAAGCGAAAGCATGCATCTTGCATCAGGAGTCTATTTTTATCGAATGGTTTCGGGAAGTTTTTCAGAAACGAAAAAGATGATAATTCTAAAGTGATTTTGGATAACCAACGGTAGGTCGAGATTAATCTCGACCTACAACGCAAATTTATTTTTGCTTTCCTTTAAATACCAATTTTATGTTAACAATTTCCGGTCGGCTGCCGGTTCTAATTGGCGGTCCCCATCCACCCACGCCGCACGAAACGTAATAATGTGTATTTCCTTTGACCATGTATCCCCAGCCCAACTCATAAATTTTTGAGATCAAAAAGTTCATCGGCCATAACTGACCATTGTGCGTGTGTCCGGAAAGCTGCAGATCGATTCCGTTTTCGAATGCCTCGTTCAGTCTGAATGGTTCGTGATCCATCAAAATTAATGGAAGCGATTTATCCACGCCATTCAGAAGTTCTTTGAGATCCTTTCTTTGCTTGTGTGCAAATTGTCTTATGGCGATGTCTTCGCGACCAATCAAATAAAAATCGTTGTCGATTTTGACAACGCTGTCGCGCAGCATTTTTATTCCATGGGAAGTTAGGTAATTGCACGCCTCATCAACGCCTCCAATGTATTCGTGGTTGCCGGTAACGGCATAAACTCCGTACTTGGATTTTATTTTTTCAAGAAGAGGCCCCATGTTGTCGTGCAGAACTGGTCCGATGTCTTCGTCTATAATATCTCCCGGAAGAAGAACAATGTCGGGATTCAGCGCGTTAATTTTATCAACTACTTTCTCAAGAAACGAGCTATCGAGAATTGTGCCGAGATGAATGTCGGATGCCATTGCAATGTTCAACGATTTCAAATTGCCTGCGCTTTTCTTAATCGGAATTCTGTAGTGTTGAACAACAATCATTTTTGTGTTTATGTATCCGCCGGCAACCGTAATAAAAACGAAAAGTATTATCACCAGCGCGGTAAAACGTTTTGTCTTCTCGGGATTCCTGTAAATAATTTCCGGAAAGAACGGAACGAAATGATTTATTAACCGGAGAAGATCAACCGCAACCAGGGAGAGGAAAAAGTAGAACATGAGCGCAATCCAGAATGAACCGATCCAAATTAAAACCGTGCTGATAATAGATGGAAAAGCTCTTTCAAGAAATCTTCCGGCTATGTATGAAACGACAACAAAGATTGATACGACAAGAAAAAAAGTTTTGTGTTCGGGCGAAACGATCGAGAGACCGCGGCGTATAATGTAGTAGTTAATGAGACCGTAAAGCGCGAATACTATTCCAAAGAACGTTAGCATTTGAGGCCACTTCATAATTATTCTTAATATCTTTCTGTAAAATTATTTATAAAACAATCCTTTGGCTAATAAAGTTTAAAGATCATGATAGAAATTTAGCCGGTGTGTTTGGCTAACCGTTCCTTTTGCGAATTGCGTGGTTATAGATTTGAATATATTTCTCCGCGGACTTCTGCCACGAGAAATCTTTCTTCATGCCGTTAAGCTGAATTTTCTTCCATACATCTTTCAAATGAAAATCATGTATTGCGCGCTGAACACTGAGCAGAAGTGCGATAGAAGAATATTCTACAAAAGAATATCCGGTTCCGATTTCTTTGCCATGTTCGAGAAATTCATTCCAATCTTGAACGGTGTCCGCAAGTCCGCCGGTTTTTCGCACAACGGGCACAGTGCCGTAGCGCAGAGAATACATTTGGTTCAAGCCGCATGGTTCAAAACGCGACGGCATCAAAAAAATATCGGCAGCGGCTTCAATCATGTGAGAAAGCTCGTTGTTGAAACCGAGATAAACCGAAATTTTTTCCGGATAGCGAACTGCGATCTGCTGAAAAAGATCTTCATACTTCTGTAAGCCGCTTCCGAGAACAATCCATTGCGCGTCCAATTCCATAAGTTGATTTATCCCGTAAACAAAAATATCGAGACCCTTCTGGTCAACAAGGCGCGAAATAATTCCGATCAAAGGAACGTTTTCGTTGTATGGAATTCCCAGCCGCTCCAGCAAAGTTTTTTTATTTTTTATTTTATCGGATAAATTTTCACATGTGAAGTTGTAAGGAATAAATCTGTCGGTCTCGGGATTCCAAACATTGTAATCTATACCGTTTAGAATTCCAAAAAAATCGTCTTTGCGAGCGGCGAGAAAAGACTGCATCCCAGCGCCGTATTCTTCCGTCAATAACTCCTTAGTGTAAGTTTCGCTTACGGTATTTACGGCATCGGAAACAAGAATTGCTGTTTTTAAAAAATTTACATTGCCGTAATACTCGCCCAATCCGCCAGTCTGATAATGCTCGTATTTTATTTCTGCTTTCTCAAAAGCTTCTTTCGAAAAAATTCCCTGATAAGCTACGTTGTGAATTGTAAAAACCGTTGCAGTTTTATCGAACAATTTATCCCAGCCGTAATTTTCTTTTAGAAGAATCGGCAGCACGCCGGTTTGCCAATCATTGCAGTGAATTATATCCGGCGCCCAAGCGATGCGTTGAAGAATTTCAATCACGCCTTTGGAAAATAAAACAAAACGCTCGTCTTCGTCCCAATCGGTTGTGTAAATTCTGAAACGGTGAAAGTAATGAGGGCAATCAACGAAGAAAACTTCAACGTTGGAATCGGGCAATGTCGCGGTGTGCACGTGAACTTGGTAAACGTGACCGTCAACGCGGATAGGAATTGAGCCGATGTCCCATTCGTAATGAAGTCCATATTCAGTCTCGCCAAACGTATTGTATTTCGGCATGAAAACTTTTACTTCGTGACCAAGCTTCGAAAGTTCGATCGGCAAAGCGCCGGCTACATCGCCAAGACCGCCTGTCTTTGCGTATGGAAACACTTCACTTGCAACGTATGCAATTTTCATTTACTGAATTGATTGTGGGAAATCAGTGATGCAAAAATAGTGAAAAATATTAAATGGTTAGCCTCGGGATCTTATTAACCGATTTTTACTCTCACGTCCACAGCATAGTATTTGTTGTCTTCGCTAACGATTAAGGGGTTCAGATCAAACTCGGCAATGTTTTTATTTTCGATCATCATTACCGCGCAAGCTTTGATAATGCGTTTAAGTTCATTTATATCTGCCGGGTTTTCACCGCGAACGCCGCGCAGTATTTTTCCAATGTTTGTTGAGTTAATCATGTCAACGATATCTTCGCTGGAGAGATAACACGATTTAATCGCGTTGTCGTTGAACACTTCAACAAATTTTCCGCCAGAACCGAACATTATGATTGGACCAAACGATGGATCGCAGAATCCGCCAATGAGCAATTCGTGTTTCGGCTTTACAAATTGCTGAACAAGAAATTTTTCAACTTCAAAACCGGCATCGGCAAAACTTTTAGTAATTTCTTTTGCAGCGCGTTTAAGTTCAGCTCTGTTTCCAATGTTTAGTTTTACCGCGCTCAGCTCAGACTTGTGAATTACGTTTTGGTTTGTTCCTTTCAGCACAAGGGGGAAAAAGTTTTTGCCAACCGTTTCAAGTTTGCCGGGTCTAACTAACTTATTTTTTATAAGAGGAAGATCGTACGCTTTGCAAAGTTGTTCGATTTCTTTTTGTGATATAAATCCGGGACTGAATGAATTCTTGTGACTTTTCAATCGCAAAAGTCTATTGTACTCACTTCTGCCTTTATGTAATTTTTCTTTTGATGATGTATGACACAACATGTTCGATAACACTTCTGCCGGATCTTCCGGATTTCTGAACACCGGAAGTTTGCGCGTCGAATCTTTTCTATACTTTTCCCAGAACTCCGGCAGAGGCATTGCAACTTGTAGAAGCGGCTTCTCGCATTTGATCGAATAAACGCTCTCAATCACCTCGAACGGTGAAACCATAACCGGTTCAACGAAAATGGAAATCACGGCATCAACACCTTCATCATCAGCAATAATCTCATTTACTTTTTTGAAAACGTCTGCATTGCCGCCGGGCAGCAGATCAACAGGATTGTTGACGCTTCCTTCCGGGTGAACAATTTCACGAAGCAGCGTTTTTGTTTTGTCGCTAAAGGCAGCGAGTTTAAGATTTTCTTTTTCCAGCGAATCAACACAAAGAATCGCTGGTCCGCCGGCATTGGTAACAACCGCAACGCGATTTGCCTTAGGCGTCTTGAAATATTCGAACCCTTTTGCCGTATTGAAAAGCTCTTTCAAGTTGTCTGTGCGGATTATGCCAAACTGATTCATCAAAGCGTCTGCAACCTTGTCCTTTCCACTTAATGCACCGGTGTGCGATGAAGCCGCCTTCATTCCGCTTTCTGTTTTCCCGGCTTTAAGAACGATCGTTGGCTTTGTAATCTCTCCTTTAATGAATGGCCGAATGAATTCTTCCCCGTTCTCAAAACTTTCCAGATAAAATGTTAGCGTCTTTATGTTGTCATCGTTTTGCCAGAAGTGCAGAATGTCGGTTTCGTTTACATCGGCTTTGTTCCCCACGCTTATGAAATGCGCAAACTTTATGTCGGTATCACGAAGAGAATTTAACACAGCTGCGCCAAGCGCACCGCTCTGAGACAAAAATCCTGTAGTTCCCGTCTCCGGTTTTTCTGCGACAAAGGTTGCGTTGAGTTTTATTTCATTTAGCGTATTGATAATGCCCATGCAGTTTGGACCAACCATTCGTGCGCCGGCATCTTTTATTTTTTGAAGAATTTGCTTTTCAATTTCTTCTCCTTCCTTCCCAATCTCTTTGAAGCCAGCCGTTATTAGAATTATGGATTTTATGCTCTTGATAAGGAGAGAATCAACAGTTGATTCAGCGAACTGCTTTGGAACAACCACAATGGCTAGGTCAATCGTCTCGTTAATCTCTTCAACAGAGCGAAAACATTTGAATCCCAGAACTTCTTCGGCTTTGGGATTAACGGGGAAAACTTTTCCAGTGTAACCGTAAACCTTAATTGTTTTTAGAATTTCGTAACCGATGCTTTTTTCTTTTGTGGATGCGCCGACTAAGCAGACGGATTTTGGATAGAAGAAATTTTGAAGCGAATTCATGCTCGCCCGGAATTAGTTTCAATACAAAAATAAAGATTCGTCATGCAAGAAACCTAAATAGAAAATTTGCCTTCTTGAATTAACCGAACTATATTCAATCAGCCAAAATGAAAAAAACAGCCACGAGAAAAAATCTTATTTTATCCCCATGAAGAAAATCACTTTTATAATTCACGGCAAACATTTACGTAAACACAAGATCGAGTACGAAGCCGGAAAATATCTTGGCAAAGAATTCGACCCAGCGTTTTTCATAACAAAATCCAGCCGCGCCGCTGAAGAGTTGGCGGAAAAAACAGTACGGATCGGAACCGATTACTTAATTGCCGTCGGCGGCGATGGAACGATGAGCGAAGTTGTGAATGGAATTATGCGCGTTCCGAAATCCGAAAGAGAAAATCTGATTGTCGGGTTGCTTCCGGTTGGCAGCGGGAACGATTTTGCCCGGTCGCTAAAACTTTCAAGCGAAATTCAGAACCTTCATGAGCTCATTCGAAACAATAAAATCCTTCAGCTTGATATTGGAAAGCTCGAATACAAATCTTTGGATAACGAAGACAAAGTACATTTCTTTGACAACATAACAGATGTCGGTCTCGGTGCCGAAGTTGCCAAACGTGTTAACGAAGGAAACAAAACTTACGGACCGAACCTTGCATTCTTCACCGCAACGATAACAAGTTTTCTTCGCTACAAAAGGAAAAAAATCAAAATCACTTCGCGCGAGTTTAACTACGAAGGCAATGTTTTGATTTTAGCTTTGGCAAACGCACGTTACTTCGGTAGCGGAATCTGTATTGCGCCGCACGCAAAAATAAACGACGGAAGGATTGCCGTGACATTAGCGGGCAATGTGAGCTTGCTTGATTACCTGAAGAATCTATCCAAGATTAGAAGAGGAGAGTTCGTTAACCTTGCCGAGATGCATTACAAAGAAGTTGGAAACTGTCTTGTTGAACCGATCGGTGAACCGTGTTTGATTGAAGCCGACGGAGAGATGATTGGTAAAATTCCGCTCAAAGTCTCGATGCTTCACAAAGAACTGAAATTTTTATCGGCGGTCAGCGAGTAAACTAAAAAATCATTTGCACTCAACAACTTCACTCCGTTTGGAAACGCCGACTTCGTTAAACGATTCAATTGCGAAATAATATTCTTGCCCGACGTTTAGCGCGCGCAACTCCAACTTGTCTCCGGCATCCGCCCACACCTGGTAAGTCTGATAAAGTTTATCCTTTCCGATCCCCCAAAGAATATTGTAGCCGACAGCTCCTTCAACCTTGTTCCATGTTATGAAGCAGTTGCGTTCGTCTTTGTCTCGAACGATGGTTAAGTTGGTTGGTGTTTGCGGAATTTCACCTGGTGCATTTCCAAAAATTCGTATATCGCTAACTGCAAGATTAGGCGTGGGCATATAAACATTTCCGTATTTGATGTAGCGTGCCGTTACCGCTTTCGGCAATTCGAAATAACCATTTGGGCGGTCTTGTTTTACTTTTGAGAGATCAACGATCGGTTTCCAACTCTCTCCGTCAACGGAAGAATAAAATTTATATTGAGTGTAAACGCGCGAAGAATCGTTATCGTAAAGGTTGGATTTGTAATCGGCAAAATGAATCTGGAGCGCGCGCACCGTGCATTCTTTTTCCAAATCAATTTTCAACCACTCACCGTCTTTGTTACTCTG
Source organism: Bacteroidota bacterium (assembly GCA_021820065.1). GTDB lineage: Bacteria > Bacteroidota > Ignavibacteria > Ignavibacteriales > Melioribacteraceae > Fen-1258. Next base: position 31,217 of record JAKAEE010000030.1, read on the forward strand.
TGCCACCCAAAAGCTGCGCGGATTTTCATCGGTCACGCTTGCAACAAGAAACGTGTCAAGCACCGAGGAAGCAGTAACCGGCTTCTTGTATGAGAGCAGCATCCATCCCGTGAACAAATCGTCGTCGCTTGAAATTTTTTTCGTCGGCAAGTAATGTGGAAAGTCTCCGAAGCGTGTATTCGCGTAAAGCAAATCGTCTTTATCGAAAAACGCGGGGAACATTGCGATGCGCCGCTCAAAATTCCAGTTGATTGCGATCCAAGCAGTGCCGGTGTTCCAATAGTTTCCGTAGTTATCTTGAAAAGTATTTCCATGTCCGGCACCGGTCATAAATCCGCCGGGTTTGTATGAGATCGGATTGTTAGGCGCATATTCAAACGGACCAAGCGGATCGCTGCCGACGTAAGTTCCGTTAGCGTAAACATTGTATTCCGTGCCGGGCGCGGCATATTGCAAATAATATTTTCCGTTGTGCTTCGTCATCCAGGCGCCTTCAATAAATGGTGTTCTTGTTGATGTGTGGTTGGGACCGAAACGCTCCCAGCCGTGTTGATCGGGATGAAGGTATAATAATTTTTTGATAGGACCTTTGTATATCAAACGTTGGTTATGATCAAGCTCACTTCCATAAATTGGATGAACGTTTGACGAACCCCAGTACATAAACCAGCGGTCTGTGTCATCATCATGAAATATTGCCGGATCCCACGGACCAATTGTATCCGGAAGCAACGGCATCCATCGGTTGAAATATTTTAGCTTACCTTTTTCCGGTTCGGTGGAAAAGTAAATAGGTCTTTGTTTGAAAGTTGATTGGAAAAGGTAAAGTGTATCACGCACAGTTAACGCTGCCGGTGCGCAGATATCTTCCGCAGGCCATTTATCAGGCTCAATGAATTTCCAATTGACTAAATCTTTTGAATGCCAGTATCCGCCGGAAATAGTGACAAACAAAAAATATTCTCCGTTGTGATTTACTATTACCGGGTCTGCGCCGCTTCGATACGATATTTTATCGTTGATCTGTTCCCAATTGTATTTATAACCGATATCAACCGGGTTGCAGTAAGTTTTTTGATTAATCTCCTGCGCAAGAATTGCATATGGCAGCAAAAGGATAAAGAAAAAGTTTGAAAGCAAAGAATGTTTCATGTCGTTCACTGTTTTTTAATGTTTAGCGAAATCTGCGGATTTGGAAATGTAAGCGTCAACGCGAGGATTTTTTTTGCCAAGAGAAATTCTCCTTTACGCGAAGATATATTATGTTTGCGATAAAATAAATTCTTTTATTTCAAATGGAAACAAGAAAAGCAACGTCAAAGAAAGGTCGCGGAAGAAAAGGTCTAATCATCCAAAAAGATATAGATAAAAACGTCGGATTTCTTGGAACCAAGGGAAAACTTCTTAAAGCGCTTCTTCTCGAAAAGAAGAAAGAAAAGAAATTATAATTCATGGCTAGCTTCAAACTTTACATAGAGTACGAAGGCGCGCGTAAATGAAAAACAAAAATATCGTAAAAGAAGAGATAGAACTTTACAAATCAAATCGAAATGGTTTGGCTAACGACTCCTCGGATGACATAAGCTGTTTATTACGAACTTGTGTTTCAAGCTATCTGTACGCGTCCTTTCGGTGAGCAACTCTGATAATCTCTATTAGAAGATTACCGGCAGAAACGGTGTAAATAATTCTGTACGGACCAATTCTAATTCGGTAAGTACTTTCGGAATTAAAAAGTTTCTTTGTGTTTCGTGGATGGGGATTTGACGAGAGCGATTCAACTATATTGATAATTTTAGGAATAAAAACTTTGTCGATTTTGAGCAGTTCTTTTAGAGCGGATTCCTTCCAGACAATTTTATAAGAGAGCATTTTCTCTTAGTATTTTAATTACATCTGAATGTTTAACAACTTTATCTTTCTTTCGTTCGGCTATTATTGCAAGATCCTCAAAATCCTCGAGCAATTCGTTAAACTCTTTAATAGAAAGCACAACTTCCTTTTTGTTTCCGTTTTTATCAATGATGTAACGTGCATTTTTGATTTTATTTTTTAGCACTTTTCAGACCTCAAAATTTTCAACCAAATATATTTCTTTTGTTTATCATAATCTAATTATCTTTAGGTGGAATTCCTTTAATGCTTTGGATATCAATAATCAAAAAATATGTCCCGCTTTAAACTTTATATAGAATACGAAGGAACGCGTTACAGCGGATGGCAGATGCAGCGCAACAGTAAAACCATTCAAGGTAAACTGCTGGAAATAGCTGAAAAAACTTTTAAAGGCGAACGAGTAGAAATTTACGGTTCGGGCAGAACAGATGCCGGTGTTCATGCTCTATGCCAGGTTGCGCATCTGGATGTGAAGACAATGCTTGCGCCGGAAATTATCCGAATGAAATTTAACGATGAACTTCCTTCCGACATTAATATAATTGAAGTTGAGAAAGCAAATCCGAAATTTCATGCACGGCACGATGCTAAAAGCAGAAGCTACATCTATCAAATTTCCAGAAGGCGTACTGCATTCGGCAAATCATTTGTCTGGTGGATTAAAGATGAATTGAATTTTGAAAAGATGCAGAAAGCGTCAAAACTTTTTATCGGTATGCACGATTTCAAATCATTCTCGGATAAGGACGACGAAGAGAAGTCAACAAAGGTTTTGATTGAAGACGTTCAGATGAAGGAAGAAGGCGATTTAATTCTGATCCGCATAATCGGCTCGCACTTTTTATGGAAAATGGTTCGAAGAATGGTTGGCGTGCTTACCGAGATTGGACGCGGAAAACTTTCCGAGAAAGACTTAAAATATTTTCTAGAGCATGATTCACCCACTCCGGCAAAATACACCGCACCGCCGTCGGGATTGTTTCTTGAACGAATTATTTATGAAGGAGAAAAACATAAGAATAATTTTAATGCAGTGATTAACATTAATTCTAGAGTAAAGCTAAGATCATGAGCAAGAGCAAGATC
>JAKAEE010000030.1:34298-35838 GCA_021820065.1 Bacteroidota bacterium
AAGATCATGAGCAAGAGCAAGATCGTGGGCAAGAACAAGATGGATCAACCAACCACTAATCACAAATCACCAATAACTAAATACTGGAAACCGCTCTTTGCAGTTTTTGTTTGGGGGCTCTCGTTTATAGCCACCAAAAATGCGCTTAACGAGGTAACTCCGGTAGTAATTGTTTTTGTTCGCCAGCTGCTGGGCATTTCATTTTTAATGTTCATTGCCGTTAAACAAAAGAAAAGTTTTGCAATTACCTGGCATGATCATAAATGGGTTCTGCTTCTCGGACTGATTGCGTGTTTTCATTTATGGATTCAAGTTACCGGACTTCAATGGACCACCGCTTCTCACACGGGATGGATAATCGGCATAACGCCTGTCTTCATGACAATTCTTGCAATGATTTTTTTCAAAGAGAAAATTGTTAGGCATCAGACGTTTGGAATCTTTCTTTCCTTTGCCGGACTGTTGCTGTTGGTATGCAAGGGAGATTTTTCTTCTCTGGATTTTATAAAAAACGAGGGCGACTTACTGATTATAGGAAGTTCTGTGACGTGGGCGGTTTATTCTATGGTCAGCAAACGCGCAACGTTAAATTATTCGCCGCTGATGACAACGCTCTATTTATTTACGGTGGTTGCAATTGTGCTTGCGCCGGTTACAATTAATCAGCACAACATAAATGCCTTAGAACACCTTTCTTTTAGCGGATGGATGTCAATTTTGTTTCTCGGCATTTTTTGTTCCGGCGCAGCGTACACGTTGTGGGCGCAATCGTTAGCAGAAATGCCTGCATCGCGCGTCGGCGCATTTCTTTACATTGAACCGTTTGTAACTTTTTTCGGATCTTGGATTTTGCTGGATGAAAAAATTACATTGATAACACTTTTGAGCGGACTTGTAATTATCGGCGGTGTTGTACTCGTGAATCGAAAATAGCGCACCGTTTAAAACAGAATTATTGCTGGATTTAATCATGAATAAATTTTTAAAAGTGATTCTATCAATCTTCATTGCTGTAGCGTTAATAAGTTGTGGAGAGAAAAAAGTGGGCAAACACGCAGATCTGGTTTTAACAAACGGCGTAATTGCAACGGTAGATGATTCGAATCCAAAGGCAGAAGCTGTTGCAATTCTTGGCGAAAAAATTATTGCTGTCGGTTCGAGCGGCGAAATAAAAAAATACATTGGCGATTCAACTCTGGTGATCGATCTAAAAGGAAAATTTGTTATGCCGGGATTTATAGAAAGCCACGCGCACTTCCTTGGACTCGGGAATTCGAAACAGATGTTGGATTTGCACACTGCAAAAAATTGGGATGAAGTTATTGAAATGGTCGCGCGTGCTGCCGATCATAGTCGTTACGGCGATTGGATAATAGGTCGCGGATGGCATCAAGAAAAATTTGATCCGAAACCGAATCCGAATGTTGAAGGATATCCAATTCATAACGAACTTAGTAAAGCAACACCGAATAATCCCGTGATGCTCACACACGCAAGCGGACATGCGGTTTTCGCGAACGCAAAAGCGATGCAAATTGCC
>JAKAEE010000106.1 GCA_021820065.1 Bacteroidota bacterium
GCTACAAACATATAAAAAAAGATTGACGAGCATCGGCAAATCTGTTAGAAGTACTTCGATAACATTTTCTCCGCGTTCTTTTTTGTAAACTAAATACATGTAACGGAAAATTCCGAAAATCACGAAGGCAGTTGTATAGACCAATCTTTCCGTGCCGAAGTTGTTAATTGTTCTATCGGCAACAGTGTAGAGCGCGTAACTGAAAATTACTCCGCTGCCGGTCATAGCCGCAATTAGATCCAAGAACTGAACGGAATATTGCTTTAGTACGCTTCGGCGCGTTGATGAATTCGGATTTGCAACAATTTCCACCCGCCGTTTCATGATAGCGAGGAACAATGAAAGAAAAATTGTAGTGAGAACCAGCCAGTTGGAAACGGAAACGTTTATTATGTATGCGCCGGAAAGAATTCGGAACAAGAATCCGGAAGCGATGCAAAAGATATCCACGATAACAATAGTCTTCAGCAGCAAAGAGTATAAGACATTTACTGCAATGTATGCCCAAACAATCGTAACAAACGAAGCGTTGAACTGTATCGACGTAAAAAAAACTATCGCGGCAAGTAAAAACGCGAACCAATAAGCGGACGACTTCTTAATCGTTCCATTTGCAATGGGTCTGCTGCGTTTTACCGGGTGAGCAGAGTCTTCGTCCGCATCCAGAATATCATTGATGACATAAACTAAGGAAGAGGCAAATGAGAAGATAAAAAATGCGGCAGCAACAGTTACAAAATAATCTCTGCCAAAAAGTGATTTTGAAAAAACGAGCGGTACAAACACAAAAACGTTTTTAAACCAGTTTGATACTCTGATAAGTTTGAGATAACCAACTGCTTTAGAAAACAACTGTTTCCTCATATGTTCCGAAATGCTGTTTCAGCTCTTCAACCATTTCGCCGAGAGTAACGTAATTATGCGCGGCGGTTAACAAAACCGGCATAAGGTTTTTGCCGTCTGCCGCTGCTTCGCCTATCTCCGCTAAACTTTTTTCCACCAAATCTTGATTCCGGCTTTGCCGTAAATCGGCAAGTCTTTTTTTCTGTTGCGTCTCAACTTCAGGTGAAATTGTCAGAATCGGTATATCAATCTCTCCACTTTCTTCAACGAACTCATTTACTCCAACGATGAATTTTTCTTTTCTCTCAAGTTCTTTCTGGTATCTGTACGCAGAATCGGCAATCTCTTTTTGGAAATATCCGGCTTCTATTGAAGAGATGACTCCGCCGAGGGAATCGATTGCATCAAAAATTTTGTTCGCCTCTTCTTCCATTTTATTTGTAAGCGATTCAACAAAATAACTTCCGCCCAGCGGATCAACCGTGTTGATAACGCCGGTTTCGTAAGCAAGAAGCTGCTGCGTGCGTAATGCAATCTTAACGGCTTTCTCACTTGGAAGCGCGAGAGTTTCATCCATCGAATTTGTATGAAGTGATTGAGTTCCGCCCAGCACACCAGCCAGCGCCTGGAAAGCAGTTCTTACTATATTGTTCTCCGGCTGCTGCGCAGTTAAAGTGCATCCCGCAGTTTGCGTATGAAACCGAAGCCACCATGAGCGTGGATTCTTTGCGCCGTATTTTTCGCGCATACGTTTTGCGTAAATTCTTCTTGCCGCGCGGTACTTTGCAATCTCTTCAAAAAAATCCAAATGAGAATTGAAGAAGAACGATAGACGCGGCGCAAACGAATCGATATCCATTCCACGTTCCAGACAAGCTTCGATGTATGCAAATCCATCCGCAAGCGTGTAAGCCAATTCTTGCGCTGCTGTCGAACCGGCTTCACGAATGTGATAACCGCTTATCGAAACCGGATTCCATTGCGGAACTTCGTTCGTTGTGTACTCGATCATGTCGGTAATAATTCTCATGGAAGGACGCGGCGGAAAAATAAATTCTTTCTGCGCGATGTATTCTTTTAAAATATCATTCTGAAGCGTGCCTCGGAGTTTATCGAATGTAACGCCTTGCTTCTGCGCTACCGCCAAATAAAATGCAAAGATCATTGCTGCCGGAGAGTTGATCGTCATCGAAGTTGAAACTTTACCGAGCGGAATTCCCCCGAACAAAATTTCCATATCTTGCAGCGATGAAACTGCCACGCCGCAAATTCCAACTTCACCCTCGCTCATCGTTGCATCTGCGTCCCAACCCATCAAAGTCGGCAAATCGAATGCGACCGACAGCCCGGTCTGACCATGTTCTAACAAATATTTGAAACGCTGATTCGTATCTTGCGGTGTTCCGAATCCCGCGAACTGCCGCATCGTCCAAATTCTTCCTCTGTAACCGTTAGTGTGAATTCCGCGTGTGTATGGATACTCGCCGGGAAAACCGATTTCTTTCAAGAAGTTTTCACTGTTTAAATCGTCCGGATTATAAAGCGGTTCTACCGGTTCACCGGAAACCGTGGTGAATTTCATTCCGGTTTCGGAAGTTTTCTCTAATTTTTTCGAATAGTTTTCTTTGGCTCTTTTATATTCATCCGAAAACATTTTATCCTCAGCTTTCCCTTATAACCGTCAAAAAATGTTATTGTTGTTTGACTTTACCATGTGCAATATGCATCACTCCATTACTGCGTTGATGTCCGTGATCGCTTACCTTGCTTTCAGCAAAAAGTTTCAGTATATGCCGTTCCTTACCAATTTTTTCACCGATCAAATTCGATATGTCAACTACAGCGCCATGCTCAATGAACACTTCATAGAATCTATCATAGTTGTCACCCCAATAAATCATCGCACAAGCCATCGGCGCCCCTTTGCCCCCTTCCCTTCCGTTTTCAAGAAAGCGAAGACGTGTATCATAAAGGAAACAAATTGCTCTTGCCTTTGTAAAAACATATTTTTTCCAATGGTCGGTATTGGCAGCAATAGGAACTAATGCCATGACTTCCGAACTGTATTCTTCATAAGCTTCTGCACATTTGGCAAGCCAACTTTTAATCGTTGTACCTCTTACTTTATCAATTCCATACGGAGGATTAACATAAACTGTCGGATAGTTCCAGTTTTCTTTAAGTCCGTCATGTTTCGGAAGACGATATTCAACTTTTGCTTTTACAATAGAGTATTCGTTAGAGCATGGGTCCAAATCAATATGCCCACCAAATACTTCTTTAACCGCTTTGACATACTTGTGGGGAGTTCCCCAGTTTTGGCTTAAAGTATTTATGTTTCTTCCTGCGCTCATATTAAAATACTTGCCCAATCTTTGTTTTTCAATTCACGTAATTCGTCTTTTAATGTGGACAATTTTTTCTTATGCGGCGATATAACATTAAACCAAGACTCAATCACACTTTTGTTTTTTGCGAAGTAGTCAAGTAAAATTTTGTCTGCTTCAACATTCATTTGAACTTTTGTGAACTGATTCTTCTTTTTTGTTGCAGTATAACTTGAAACAAATGAATTTCGTATTGGCATGTAATACTTCGTTGGCTTTAGAAGTAATTGCTCGATAAATTTAGCAAGCCCCTCGTCTTTGAGAAAAAGCAGCCAATCGTATGATTGAGCAAGTACCTTGAGTTCTTTATTTTGATTACTAGATGTGAACCAATTACCATGGTTGCTAACCACTCCAACCGTTAAAATAAAACGCCTCAATAATTCTTTCTCTTGAGAGTATATTATTTCTTCCATCAAATCAGCAAACGGCTTAACAATAAAAGAACCATCACTTTTGTAAATAATACCGTGCATCTCGCCGAATTCGTTTCTGATCTTTTGAAGGGAAGAAGCTGTTCTTGCAACATACGCGCCCTGTTTTGCTTTCTCGATAGTCTGAGGTCCCTTGCGCATTCCATCTTCTACGCCAACTCGTTTGCATTCAAAAATAGCATATGGCTTTCTATTTTGTTCGTAAATGAAAAGTTCAAATTTATCACCACGATCTTTCTTAATGCTACAGAGCAAAAATGAGTCTTTAGAAGAAGCAATAGTACAAGCATTACGCAACACACCGTTACTGAGCAATAGGTTTGGTTTTATCTCAAATCCTTCCAGGCTATATTTTTCGTTTTGAAGAGCTCGAAAAATTTTGCCTGAGCCTATCGATTGAGTGGTTTTTTGAATGGTCAAAGACGAACTGTGAACTACCGGATGAAGAGAGAATTCAACATTGTGAGTTATATCTGAATTGCCGTATTCCTCCAATCCCCTTTCAATTGATATCTGGTTATTTAATCCCCATGTCTCCAAGAGGTAATAAGTAATAATTTCGACAATAGTTCCCAACGCGCGTCCAGCCGCTTTCTTAGGATCTTTCGTATAATGAAAAATGTTCTTTGCGAGAACCTGTTGAAGCTTATCTACAGATTTGTATGACATGTTATTCTTGGCTTAGAATGTTAAACACTATTCTTATACTTCTTACTGAGTTCGCTCGACCTTAAATAGTAAATTTGAATCGAAGCCACACTCTTAACTTAAACATTGTGGCCTACTTCTGAAAAAATACAAAACTTGTTAAGTTCGTCCAAATCTTTTGTCCAGCTCTTCAATCGGGATTTTTATCACAATCGGTCTGCCGTGCGGACAAACATACGGCATTGAAGTAGCGAAAAGTTTATCAACCAGAATCCTCATTTCGTTTTCCGTCAGCTTATCGCCCGCTTTGATTGCGGCTTTGCACGAATATGATTTCGCAAGGTTATCTCTGACTTCCAACTGTTTGTGCTGCTCATTATTTCTGTACTCGTGCAGAATGTCGAGCAGCGTTTCAACTTCATGTTCAATTTTCACATCCGAAGGAATTCCAATAATCACAATCGTATTCTTCGATTGAAATTTCAGCTCAAATCCCAGATTAGTAAGATACGGCTCAAGTTCCTTAGCTAACAAATAATCAGCCGGATCAAGATTCACGGTTTGCGGAAACAACAGGTGTTGCGAGAACGGAATGTTCGCTTCAAAAGAATTCATCGCCTGCTCGTAAAGAATCCGTTCGTGCGCTACGTGCGCATCAATTAACATTAACCCGCTTTTGATCTGCGTTAAAATATATTTGTTATGAAGCTGAACAAGAAACGGCGTTTCCATATGCTGCATAGCGCCGCTTTCATGATACACTTCGGTTGTCTGTCTATCATCAAACGGGCCTGATGCGCCGTTAACCGGTGCTGAGGATTTGATCTCGCGGTTCAGATCATCGAACAATTGATCAACTTCTTCCTCGCTCATGAGAGGTGATGTACGCCTCGTGGCGCGATCCGGCTCGGCAAAAGGTCTGTCGGCAAAATCATTACGAGCAACACCGCCGCGGTTCTGAAAACTTAACTTTTCATTCGATCCGCCGGCAATATCCAACGTAACTGTAGGAACAAGATCGTAGCTGCCCAAAGTTTTCTTAATCACTGCTTGAACGAAAGAATAAATTTCTTTTTCATCTTCGAACTTAACTTCAAGCTTGGAGGGATGAACGTTCACGTCAACCTTCTTCGAATCAACCGATAAGAAAAGGACGAAGAACGGATAATCCCCCTTCTCCAAAATATTTTCGAATGCGCTGAACACAGCATGATTCACGATTCTGCTCTGAACAAAACGTCCGTTCAAAAAGAAATATTGTTCGCCTTTACTGCGGCGGAGATACGCCGGTTTTGTAACATAACCTGTGAGAGAAATGTAATCCGTAATTTCTTTCACTTCTAAAACCGCATCGAGTATGTTCTCTGCGAATACGGATTTCATTCTTTCTTCGATTGATGATTTTGGAAAGTCGAATACGATTTCGTCGTCATTATAAAACTTAAACGCAATTCCCGGATTGCTGAGCGCAATCTTTTTGAATGTTTCGATAATATGTTTCAGTTCGGTTTGATTCGTCTTCAAAAAATTACGCCGCGCCGGTACGTTGTAAAACAAATTCTTTACCGCTACCGAAGTACCTTTTGCGTAAGAACCTTTTTCTTTTGTAACGCCGGCAGTTTCATCTATCTTAATAAACGTGCCGAGTTCCTGGTCTCTTCTTTCGGTCTTCAATTCGAATATGCTCACAGATGCAATTGAAGCAAGCGCTTCTCCGCGGAACCCGAAAGTCTTTATCGCTTCCAAATCTTCGATGTGTGCGATCTTGCTGGTTGCGTGCCGCTGAATGCTGAGCAGCGCGTCATCCTCGCTCATTCCTTCGCCGTCATCGGAAACTTGTATGAGCGTTTTACCCGCGCCTTTGACGTACAAATCAATACTCGTTGCGCCGGAATCAAGAGAATTTTCCATCAATTCCTTAACAACAGATTCGGGACGGTTAACCACCTCGCCTGCGGCTATTTTGTTGGCAAGATTTTCGGGCAATATTTTAATTTTTTGAATCAAAACTATCCTATTAATTTCAAATCCGGTTTTCTAATATAGTGATGAACCGCAAAATCCGTATGATTTTCTGTCGAATTCAGCAGCCACTTGGATTCATCTACTTTAACAAAAAATAGATCCCCTTCGGTTTCAAAATTCATGACCGATAAAATGATTTTATCCGCGCTCTCGATTGCTTGTTCATAGATTTGTGCGCCGCCGATGAAAAATATTTTTTCGTGCTTGCCGCTTGAACAGAAATCAACCGCAGATTTTAACGAGTTGAATATTATCACCTCATGAAACGGTACAACGTAATCGGGATTGCCGGTAACAACAATGTTCAATCTTCCGGGAAGAGGATTGCCGATCGCTTCCCAAGTTTTTCTTCCCATAATAACGGGGAATCCAACTGTTGTGCGTTTGAAATGTTTAAGTTCTTCTTCGGAATGCCACGGAATTTTTCCGCCTTTTCCCAAAACATTGTTTTTGGTAACCGCGGCAATAATTATTTTTTGCAAAAGCTAAAACTCATTAAACCTTACGCTAATATATTTCTTTTGTCCGGCAGTTACCACAACCGGAACGCTTTGATCGGCATAGCCGAGAAGTTTCAGTTTAACTATATAGCTTCCGGGCTGAATGCCGATTAGACTGTCGGGAGTAACCTTGTTGGTTGGGTTGTTCTCCCAATAAATATCAGCGCCGCTTGGGAATGAGGAGATGTAAATATTAGCGGTTTGAACTACGTTTTGTGTTTGAGAGGGCTGCTGAAACTCAACTATGCCTTCGCGGCAGCTTGTTAGCAGAAGTAATAAGGAAGAAATAATGTAGAGCTTAAATTTCATGTCTCACCGGAATACCCGTGTAAATATTCTGATGTAACA
>JAKAEE010000031.1 GCA_021820065.1 Bacteroidota bacterium
TTAGTTTGACAAAACTTAGTTGCTCTTTGAAGTAGGTTGTAAAAGAAAGTTAATTTAAAAATTATTGGCGTTCGTTTTTCAAAGTTGCATTGCTGTTTTGGGCTGCGGCTTAAAAACAACGTCGTTAGGCAATTACTGGAGTAATAAATGAAGGTGAAAATTATTCAGATATGGATTATTCTTTTTTCAGTATGCTTTGCTCAAAATAAATCCAGTGTGTTGCCAATTCTTTCATTAGCTAGTCATTATTCAAATGTTCCAACATTTGGACTAAGTCATCATTTAGATAATGATTATACTACTGGGAGTATATTTACGGCATTAGAAGGGGCATCTTATTTTTTCTCTCAACAACGTATAAATCTAATTCGCGATAATACTAGTTACCCAAATGTTTCTACTGATTTAATTAAATACAATAATAATGCACGGGGTATATCCGCATATGATTATTCAAAGTATTATGTCACAAGCCAATTAAAATACGTTCCAATAATGTTATCAGACATTGATCATTTTCTGGCATTTAGGAAATATTGGAAGAATGAAATGCATTCTGAATATGTCTCTCAATCAAATATTCTGGACTTAGTCTCTTCACCATTTCAAACAAGGTATTTAAAAGATCCAGAAATATTTATACCTATTTTAATTGCAGCATCAGTTCCATTTTGGGAGAGAAATGAAGAGAGATCCTTATTTAATACAAAAACAATTAACATCTTTGGAAAAGATTATGCTACAACTTCCGGTAGTGCATTAAAAATAGTAAATGATTTTTTGTTTTTATCATTAGTAGCAGTCTCAGAAGAAGTGTTATTTAGAGGAATGTTGCAAAATTCACTTTCTGAAGCTGTCAGTCCAAACTTTGGACTGATAGTTTCATCAGTATTATTTGGACTGGCACATTTACCTAATCACAATTTGGTTTACTCATTGCGTGCAATGGCTGCCGGTTTTTATCTTGGCTGGCAATATCAAAAGTATAATAATAATCTAGGAAGGACGATAACTTTACATTTTCACATTGATTTTATGCCGGCTCTTATGAGCTTCTTTAAAAGTCCATCACAAACAAATGGTATTTATTGTGTCGGTTATTAAAATTGCCTAACCAGCTCTTCCACCCGACCGCTTCTTTTCAAAGCGGCATTTGAGAGATTATTGGGTTTGGTTGCAAAGTTGAGTGAGTATTTAAAGTTGTTCTAAAAAATAAATTAATTAAAAATTATTGGCTGTAGCTTTTCATTTCGTCATTGCTGTTTTTGGCGGACGGGTAAAAAGCCACGCCGTTAGGTGCTATTAAAAGTTACAAGCAAAAAATAAGAATAGGAAATAAAGCATAGGCAATTAGAATATGAAAATCATATTAGCTTCTTTCATCTTTGTTCTTACCTCTTTATCACAAATATATTCACAATTCTCAATTGAGAAATTTATTGATGAACCCTTTAATCATAATATATCATCAGTTCAAGATAGTATTAAAAAGAAAGTGATAGAAAAAGAAGTGATGAATTATAAAGGCATATTATACTATGATTGGATGGAACCAATTTCAATTAAAGTGGGCTATTTATTTGAAAAGAATGGCAAACAAAACGGAAAGGTAATTGGAAATGGAAAAGATAAACCTGAAGAAGCAAAAATATTATTTGATAAATTGAAGGAGATTCTTATTAAAAAATATGGTTCTAATGTTTCCGAGAATAGTATGTTAGGTTTGACTATGTTAATGTGGAAAGAGATTGATGGAATTTCTATAATGTTAACATCGAAGGAAGAGAAAACAATGTTAACAATTATCAAAAATTAGTTTGTACATGGAATAAGAATATTAATAGTTTATCAAAAATGTAAATAGTAAAAACAAATTAAATAAAAGGTAGTCGTGTGCACCTAACCAGCGGATCAAGCTGACTGCGTGCCTCCGTTCGGGTTTTGTGTTGTAATTAAGTAAGTTTGTATCCATTAGGTTCTTGTTCTAAGTAGTCGTTCTATGAAAATTAATTTAAAATATTTGGCGTTTGTGGTCTTAGCAGCATTGCTGTTCTGGGCGGCGGGTTATCTGCAACGTCGTTATGCATTTTAATTAATAGAGGATAGATAGCCATGTACATAGCGCGCTGTCATATGCCATAAAGGTTTTGTTGGTACTAAATGTAGTTAATAATAAAGATTTTGTTTTTAAATGCCTCCCGCCCAATCAACACGGACAGCCCCGAATCAAGTTCGGGGTAAACTAATTTCAGTGTGGCATCCCGATTTCGCTAAAGCACATTGGGACAGATAAATAAAAGTTGTTGCGGTTAATTGGCATTCTTATTCTGGGCTGCCGGTTAGTAGCAAGTGCCGTTACATGCTCAGAAAGTAAACTTGATGCTGTCGTAATATGGTCTTATATTTAGTCCAGAATAAAGACAATAAAAGGATGCAAAATGAAGAACATCTTAGTTGCAAATGATATAATCCCAGTTGGTCAATTCAAATCTGGGTTGGCTAAATATCTTAAAGAAATACAGAATAAGCGTAATTCTTTGATTATCACTCAAAATGGTAAACCCGCTGGAGTATTAATCTCTCCATCAGAATTTGATGATTTGAGACAAACTAAACTTTTCATTGATACAATTTCACGAGGTTTATCAGATTCTGAAAGAGGAGAAGTGCTGTCCACTTCTCAACTTCGAAGTGAACTTCAAAAAACAAGAGTCAGAAAAGAAAGATGAAAATATTCTGGACGAAAGAAGCATTACTTCGATTACAAGAAATTGAAGAATACATCTCAAGAGATAATCCTGTTGCTGCTATCGAGTTTGTTGATAAGTTGATTTCGGTTGCAGAGGTAATAGTTGATTATCCAGAGAAAGGTCGAATTGTGCCGGAATTGTCTATTGAGAAAATCCGTGAAGTCCTCCATAAGAATTATCGTATTGTTTACTTGACGAAGAAAAACTCAATAGACATTCTTACAGTATTTGAAGGACATCAATTATTAAAAAAGGAAGAAATATTTAAAGGCAAAGATTGAGAAAAGTATATAACCGCTAAAAAAAGTATCCCGCAAAGAACCATTGGACAGGTAAATAAAAGTTGCGCCCGTTTCGACTAGCGAAGCGCGGCGAGCGCGTTAATAGACAACTTCGTTACCACCTACATCAAAATTGTATAGTGTTTTTTACAATGTTTTCATTTATATTTTTGAAGACATTTAAAACAAAATAATGTAAAAAAATGAGTAATGAATATTCAGAAAAGATTGCAAATTGCTTTAGAAACAAACCCGTAAAAAGGGCATTTTTATTTGGCTCTGCTGCACGAGGCGAAGATGACGAACTTAGTGATGTCGATATATTGGTTGAATTGGATTACTCTCAACCAATCGGTCTCGGCTTTGTGAGAATGAAACTTGAATTGGAAGATTTATTAAAAAGAAAAGTTGACATTCTTACTAGTAATAGTGTTTCAAAGTATATCCGGCCATTTATTGATTCAGAAAAAATATTAATATATGAGAAATAGTTTAGGCGATAAGGCAAGATTACAACATATTTATGATGCGATTCTTGAAATCGAATCTTATGTCCAAGAATCGACTTATGACATGTTCCAGTCCAATACAATGATGCAATTTGCTTGCGTAAAACAATTAGAAATTATCGGCGAAGCAGCAAATCATCTTACCCCTCATTTCAAAAATCTCTATTCAGAAATACAATGGCGTGAAATAATAGATTTAAGAAATTTATTAATCCACGAATATTTTGGTATTGATACTAAAATTGTATGGGATATAATAAAAACAGACATTGTTTCATTAAAGCCACATATCAAAGAAATTCTAGAACAACTATAAACAAGTGCTCACCGCTTAAAAAAGATCGCGCAAAAGCACGGGACAGCTTAAATCAATAGATCATGCTGAGTTCAGTTCTTCTCTTCCCCATTTATAGTGTAACGCTTCTGCGGCAGAATAGAACGTATTACAAAAAAAAATGAGGATCAATCATAAACTGCTGCTATTCATTTCAATAATACTTTTAGTGCGACAGAATAATCTTACTAAAATTTATTAATTATATTTCAGAGTCGAAAAGCGAAGGAGCACTTATGCGTCTAATTATCCAACCGGATTATTCGTTGGTTTCCAAGTGGGCTGCAAATTATGTAGCCAAAAGAATTCTTGAGTTCAAACCTTTTGCCAAAAAAAGATTTGTTCTTGGTTTGCCGACCGGCACTTCCCCGCTTGGGATGTATCAAGAACTGATAAAGCTAAACCGCAAAGGCAAAATTTCATTTAAGTATGTAACCACTTTTAACATGGACGAATATGTAGGTCTGCCGGAAGATCATCCTGAAAGCTATCACTCTTTCATGTGGAATAATTTGTTCAAACATATTGACACAGACAAAAAGTTCGTAAACATTCTCGACGGCAATGCCAAAGACCTTGATAAAGAATGCGCGTCTTACGAAAAGAAAATCGCAGACTCCGGTGGCATTAAACTTTTTATCGGCGGTATTGGTCCAGATGGACACATTGCTTTTAACGAACCTGGTTCTTCGTTAGGTTCGCTAACAAGAGTAAAATCTCTTACGATGGATACAATTGTTGCCAACTCAAGATTCTTCGATAATAAAATTGATAAAGTTCCAAAGACAGCATTAACGGTCGGCGTCAAAACAGTTCTCGATGCCAATGAAGTTATGCTTATCATTAGCGGGTTGAGCAAAGCGAGAGCTCTTGCAAAAGTTGTGGAAGAAGGTGTGAATCACATGTGGACTGTAAGCGCGTTACAGCTTCATCCGAAAGGTATAATTGTCTGCGACGATGCTTCTACTTATGAATTGAAAGTTGGTACAGTTAAATACTTCAAAGATATTGAAGCATCGAACTTGGACCCCGACACACTGTTTATGAGTTAAGAAAGAAAAAGAATTTCTATGGTAGTAATTTTTGAGGAATATTTTCTGCCCGGACTCATCCGGAATTTTTTGTCGAATAGACTATCGCTACGCATGTAACGTAGTTATCGGAATGGCTCATGGAGATTTTTATTTCTTTGCCGTCGTTGAGGTAATCTTTCAGTTCGCCGTAGAATTTCACTTTCGGCAAACCGTTCACTTCGTTAAATATTTCGATGTCTTGCCAGCTGTAAACTTTGTCAGTATCGGATGAAAGCGCTTTGTAAATTGCTTCTTTAGCCGCGAACCGTGCGGCAAGATGCTGATACTTATTTTTGCGGGAGAGCGAGTAATCAATTTCAAGCTGGGTGTAAATTTTTCTTAAGAAGCTTTCGCCTAATTTATCCACGCTCTCTTTGATGCGGTGAATTTCGATTATATCTATTCCGATTCCAAGTACCATGCTGCGTGCCAACTAAAAAATGTGGGCGTTAACTTCAACTCCTTTGGACTTCAACTGCTCGACAAGAATCTTGGTAAGATCTTTTACTTGTCCAATAGTAGCTTTTAAGTCGTTCATCAAATCTTTATCATTAAGAAATTTGCCAAGATTGTTCTGGCTGGCGTTGGTTTGATCCATAAATGTATTCACTTTTGTCAGCAAGTCCTTAGATGTAACAAGGACATCATGAATGGATGAAATTGTCGCGGAGATCGAATCGCGGTTCGTTTTAATAAAGTCGTTAATATTTTTAGTCAGTTCATTTCCGCTTTTCAATATCCGGTTAATTTCGGCGCTGTTGTTTTTCAAAAGCAAGTTCAAGTTTTCTGTAACGCCGGATAGATTTGCTACGGATGTTTTCAAATCCTTATTAAACTTCTGATCGGTCAAAGTTTGATTGACTGCATTTAACGAAATCTTTACTTGTTTTATCACGTCAACCAAATCGTTCTGTACGCTTCCAAGCATTGCCATCGATGTTGCTACATCGCCGACAAACTCGCCGCGCTGGGTTTTGGCATAATCCATTGCAAGGTTAGAATTGCCGGGATAAATTTCTACCTTCTTCCCACCCATCAAATCAAGCATCATCACGGAAAACTTTGCGTCTTCTTTGAGCGCAATGTCACCATCCAAATTAAGTTTTGTCATTACCACGTTACCTGTGAGGTTTATATCGTCAACATAACCTTTGCGCACGCCGTTAATCATAACCGGATCGCCAACAGTGAGTCCCGCAACCGAACCGAACTCAACAGAAATTTCTTTACGATTTGCGTTAACGGTTATATTCTTCGCCCAGCCGAGTATCCATAAAAAAATAAACAATCCGGCAACAACAGTGATTCCAACTTTGATGTCAGTTCTTCTTTGGTCTCTCATATCTCGCTATGATTAATTTGAAATGGTTGTAATCTGTCGAATTAATCTCTCGATCACTAGTTATAGCCCTTGCCTCGCTAAAAACATCTTGGACTTCTTCTATCGCTTTATCGAAAGGCAAATTTTTAGCAATCCCAACAAACTTTTCAATATCGGTTCTTAATGAATCTTTATATATGGAAGCTTTCACACTATCCATTCCGCTGTGAAATTCACTTAAGCCTGCATTTATAATTTTTTCTTTTGCAAATTCTTTGAAAGAATCTTTTTTGTATTTCACAAGATAAACAACGACGCCAACAATTAGTGTAAAAAGAACTATCGAAGTTACAAAGCAGCCTTTTTTCATTCTTACTCGCGGTCCAGTTTTTCAATCAAGACTTTGTTCACGCGGTTGTTGCTAACTTCCTTCACGGTAAATTTATGGCTATTGTATGTAAAATGAAATCCTTGCTTAGGTATCTTTCCCGCTTGGTTGAATATGAATCCTCCAACAGTGTCGTAATCATCGTTCTCGGACGAGAAATTTTCTCCAAGCAATTCGTTCAACTGATCAACAGGAACCTTTCCTAGAACGATAAAACTTTTCTCGTTGATCTTTGTGATTTCATTTTCCTCTTTGTCGAACTCGTCACGGATTTCTCCGACAATTTCTTCTAGAATGTCTTCGAGTGAAATCAAACCCGCGGTTCCGCCGTACTCGTCCACCACGATTCCAACGTGCATGTTCCGTTCTTGAAATTCATGCAAAAGTTCGTTTATCATTTTCGTTTCGGGAATAAAAAGAGCTTCTCTGGCAATGCTTTTCAATGAGAGGTTCTT
This sequence comes from Bacteroidota bacterium, assembly GCA_021820065.1. GTDB lineage: Bacteria > Bacteroidota > Ignavibacteria > Ignavibacteriales > Melioribacteraceae > Fen-1258. The sequence goes on from JAKAEE010000031.1 coordinate 7,112, forward strand.
CCGAAGATCGGGTGTTTTGAGATACGGCAGCAGATCTTTCGAATAAATTATTCCAAGAATTCTATCCAGACTTTCTTCATAAAGCGGAATTCTGCTGTGTCCCGTTTCATTAATCACGTTTATGAGTTCGTCAAAATTTGATTCGGTAGAAACCGCTACAATATCAACACGCGGCGTCATAACCTCTCGTGCGGTAACAGTTTTAAATGACACGATTCCGTGAATCAGTTCATGTTCTTCCTCTTCGATGGTTCCTTTCTCGATGCTCAAGTCTGCCAAATCTTTAATTTCAGCTCCGTGCAAAGCAGTTCTCGATTTGTCAAAATCAATTTTCGATGTAAGCACCTTTAACAAGTCGGTAAGAATTTTGGAAATAGGATATAATAAGATTCCGATCCAGTAGAGTGGGATAGCAACTACATTCGCAAATTGCTTGGGATGTTTGTTTGCTAAAAGTTTAGGCGTCATTTCGCCTATGAGAAGCAGCAATATGGTTAACAACACGATTTGAACAAGAAGAGCAATCTCTTTTGAAATGTTTAGCACTCTTGCAACTTCAAGCGCTATCAAAACCGCTATGATAGAAGCGGCAACATTAACAACTGTATTGCCTAAAAGAATTGTAACTAATAATCTTCTCGGATTATCGAGAAGAAGTTGTATGTATCCCCCGACAATTCTGTGTTCCTTTTTGAATTCCTTTAATTTTTTCTTGTCAAAAGAAAAAAGGGCTACTTCGGAGCCGGAAAAAAATGCAGATAAAAGAAAACAGATTACCAAGAAAAGCAGTTTAACGGACCAATCAAATTCCAACTAAATTTTTATCCTAGCTTGTTCAACATACCAATTAAAACGGAAGATCGTCATCCTCAGCGGGTGCATTATCAGTCGCAGGCGATTCATAACTGGTTTTCTCAGCATGATATTCACCGCCGCCCGCTTCTCTGCCTTCAAGAGGAATTAATTTCTCGGAAATCACTTCCGTCATGTAACGCTTAATCCCCTCTTTATCCGTGTAATCTCTTTTTGAAAGCCTGCCTTCAATGTAAAATTTCTTTCCTTTTTTCAAAGCTTCCTTAAAGAAATCGGGCAGATTATAAGACACAACGTTATGCCAAGTTGTCTCGTTTACCCAATTGCCGTCTTTGCCCTTGTAACTTCGGGAAGTCGCCAAAGAAAAAGTAGTCACTGATAAATTATTCGTTGTAAATCTGGTCTCGGCATCGTTACCAAGATTACCGATCAACATTATTTTGTTTAGTGAAAACGCCACGCGTCCCTCCTCTGTTTAATGAATCATTTCTTGACTTAAATTTATTACAAATAGATATAATAAACCAACAAAGTAATTAGCAAATTCTGATAGCGGATTCATTTTGTTTCTCTGCTCATCGTAACAAAAGCATCTTTGAATGCGGGGAATTGCCGGATATTGTCTTTAACTTTTTCAGCGTCTTCTCGGTTTGGAAATGGCGGAAGTTGGACAATAAACAGTTTCACTTTTTCGGTGTAAAATACTTCCATTTTCTGCTGAATCTTTGATTGGTTTTCCTTGATGAAAGTTTCTGCGCGTTCTTTAGTTGAATACGCGCCTACTTGCACAAGGAACTTCTCGGAAATTAGCGGAGGCTGTAGCGGTTCTGTCTTTTGCTCTTCTAGAACCTCTGGTTGAAGTTCTTTGCTTTCAACTTTTGTAGTGTCGGTTTTAGTTGTATCAACTTTACTAACATCGTCGAAGACATATACTTGCGGTTCTTTCTTAGCGCTTTCTTGACTGGTTTTTTCCGATGATGAACAGGCAAACAAAAGAAGTGAGATTGCTAATGCGAGATACTTTTTCATTTTTATTTTAGTCCTTCTAAAATTAAAAAGAGGCTGTCAAAAGTAATTATTCTCCGAAGGAGTCCTTCGGACAAAAAATAAATCTGCGAAAATCCTCGCTTCGGAGAGCGAAGCGAGACGAGAGTTTAATCTGCATTATCAGCGTTCTATTTTTGAATAAACAAGTACTTTTGACAACCTCTAATTTACTAAAACAAAACATGATCCAAAGCACCTGGCGGAATTATAGGTATTCCGTATTTGCTCATTTTATAACTTTTGTTTAAGACGATACTGCCTGGAATTGTTGATACGTTTATCGAAGGAATGGTACCTCCAAATTTAGCGTTGACTGCTTGAATGAACGCGTTTGCAACAACACCGTAGCCTACACTTGTGGGATGAACACCATCTAAACTAAATAGTCCGCCGGTACCAAATGCGGTCGTAAGGTATAATCCGTCGGCTTTAATTCCGTTAGCAGCAATGCCGTTGAAGATAGTATAAATATCAACCAAAGCAAATCCTTTAGCATCTGCGGCGCCAGAAATCACTTGATTGTAAGCGGCGACAGTATTTGCAACCTTAGCAACTTCATCCTTATCCAATACATATTTGTTTTGAATAGGAGTGTTCGGAGAAAGTCCAACTCCTGTTGGAGTTCCGTTTGAATTTAATAGAACAGTTGCAGCAGTTAAAGTTAGTAAATCTTGTCCGGGAACAAGCGCACGTACTCCGGTAGTTGTCTGTCCGTACAATTTGATGATAGCCCCGCTTGCGGGATCTTTCAGTGCAGCCGGAACAGTTGTAAAATATGGTATTGCTGTTACAGCAGGAATTGTTGCAACAACAACTTTTGTGTTCAAAGATGCCAAGCTGTCTGCAAGTTTTCCGTACAAATAACCAAATACTAGCGGGTCTGTAATCGGATTTGTTCCGCCCGAAGTTGCATATCCCAGCACATCATTAGCGCCGATCCAACAGCTTACAAGAGTTGGATGCTGTGCTTTAGCTTGTTGAAACTCGGAACCTTTACCTCTAAGTATAACATCGAAGAGCGGATTCATCACACCGACTTGCGCAGTGAAACTATTAGAAGTTGCTGTGGTATTCAAAATATCATAAACGAAAGCACCCGGAACACCTAAATTATTGTATGGTGTCGGGAGATTTATGTTAATCGGTTGACCTTGCGCGGAGTTGTATTTCAAGGCAAACGGAGAAACAGAAGCGACTTCAATTCTTTGTCCTAATCCAGGATCACTGCACAACGGCTGAGTAAAAGCAGCGCCGGTAGTCATTGCAATTTGATTTCCGAATGAATACTGCTGTGCGCTTTGAAAAAGTGAACCGGATTGGTATCCAGCAGTCAAACTGTTGCCCAAAGTAACGAAGTTGGAAAGCGAAACATTACCCGTACTTGGCGGAGTTGGTGCTGTAAGGTTGCTTCTATCCTCGCATCCGGAGAAAACGAATACTCCGAGGACGGCAGAAAGTGTTATGATTCTAACTATGTTTTTTATCATCTCGCAACTCCACTATAATTTATATGAAATGTTAAAACCAAAAAGATTCGCTACGGAATTATATGTTCCGTTGAACGGTGCAAATCCTTTTGTATAACTAATCTGTGAATTAGTAATCGTTCTTTCGCTGAAGCGAAGGAAGAAATATGCTAAGTCAACCGAAACGTTTTCGCTTAAGTTGTAACCGAAACCGATATTCAATCCAAGCCGGTTTGCATCCGGTAAGGTTGGATCAAGCATTTCGTCTTTAACCGGATTTTTATCATATAACAATCCTGCCCTAACATTTAGATTGTCGCATAGATGATATTCGCCGCCGAGACGGACGATGAATGAATTCTGGTAGTCTCGCACAGATGATTGGTCGGGAAGATTAACATCTTTGAAATGAACCGAGAGCTTATCATAGCTTGACCAGCCGACATATTGAAAATCTGCCGTTACTACTAGTTTCTGAATTGGTTTTACCGCAACACCAAAAGTTACGTTGAGCGGTGTGGTTATAGAAGATGAGATTCCACCGCTTGGCAGCATACTCGCAAGCGCTGCCGGTCCGTCAGATGTAGCTGTTCCGTCAAAATTAAACTTGGTTTGGCTTCTCAACGATAAGCCGAAAGAAAGTTTGTCCGAAGCTTTGTAAAGTAATCCTGCCGTGTAACCCCAAGCATTGCCAGTACCTTTCAAGGTAATTTTTGCTTGGCCTGTTAAAGGTGAAAAATCTGTATAACGGCTAAGCTCAACTTTTCCAGTCGCAAAAATTAAACCGACGCTAACTGAAAAGTTATCCGACAATTTGTATGCAACTACAGGTGTAAAGTAGAAAGTTTGCAAGTCTGTTTTTACTGCTAGCTCCTTGCCTACCCAATTATCATCCCACTCAGTTGCAAGACCGTATTGATTGTTAACGCTGAGTCCGGCAAAAAGTTTTTCTGATATTTGGTAAGTAGCGTAAAAATTTATCGGGGTAAAGAGTTGGTCCTTCATTTTATATTCTGTAATTGCCGGACTAGGACCCCTAAATGTTGACTTAGGCGAAATTAAAGTGACGCCGGCAGAAAAATGAATCCCTTCCAGTTGGGTAATTCCCGCCGGGTTGAAATACACTGCAGATGGATCGTTGGCTAGGCCTGCAAAAGCTCCAGCCATTGCCATTGCACGAGCTCCATGCTCGTTCAACTGAAATCCGCTCCCATAAATAGAAGACACGGAAATCGATATTAGGAGTACCAGTATTATTTTTTTATACATTAAACCTCCACGTTTAAGTTGTTCAAGTTTTTTCAAAATGAAAAGAGGGATGTTTCAGCAACATCCCTCTCTAAAAGGAATTTAAATTATAAACTGTAGTTAAAATTCAGAGCGAACAAGTGAGCTTGATTCGAGTATGTTCCGTTAAATCCGAAAACTGAATTGTTAACTTGTCTATCAGCAAAACTTAAGAACATGTATGCGATATCAATCGACAAGTGTTCGGATAATTTTCCGCCGAAACCGATGTTCAAACCAAAGCGATCTGCATCCGGTAATGATGGTTCAACATACTGATCCTGAACCGGGTTATGATCATATAAAGCACCAAAGCGAACTGCGAAATTATCGGTTGCTTTATATTCGAATCCTAAGCGAACGATAAAAGTGTTCTGATACTTTCTATCTGTAGATTGCGTGCTTGACCCAGTGAAGGTAGGACTTGCCGGATTATAATTATCGAACGTAACTGATAATTTATCATAAGATGACCATCCGACATACTGAAAGTCGAATGTCGCTGTCCACTGATCGTTGGGCAAATAAGCAATACCGAACGTTGCGTTTTGAGGAGTAGTCAATGGCGCTTTGATGCTGCCGTTTGGCCAAGGAACTGTAATCGGCACTTTTAATATGGGGTGAACAAATGTAAATGATGCGGGATTACTTGTTGCAGTTCCTGTAAAATTAAATTTCGATTGACTTCTGTAACTCAAACCGAATTGCCATTCCTTTGATGGTTTATACAAAATGCCAGCCGTGAATCCGATTGCAGTTGCTGTATTGCTTTCCATCGTTAACATAAAGTCAGGAGCTAATGGATTTACAGCATTAGGAACTTTACGCGCGATCTTTACAGATCCCATTGCAATTGTCGGACCGGCGCTGATTGAAAAGTTATCTGAAAGCTTAAACGCAATAACCGGTGTAAAGAAGAATGTCTTCACAGAAGTTTCAACAGCAAGATATTTTCCAACCCAGTTTGGATCCCATTTAGTACCCAATCCGTACTGATTATTAACGCTCAAACCAACTGAAAATTTATTGCTCAGTTGATGAGTAACATAAAAATTAATTAGTGCAAATGTTTGACCTAACATTTCAGTTTCCGAAGTTGATGGTTTTGGAAACTTATAGGTTGCTAAGGGCATAATCATTGTACCGCCAACCGAAAAATTTGTACCGGTAAGTTGAGTAATGCCGGCAGGATTAAAATAAATAGCAGTTGGATCGTTAGCTAAACCGGTAAATGCACCAGCCATTGCCATTGCGCGTGCACCGTGTTCATTAAGCTGAAAACCGCTACCGTATGCGTTACCCGCAAGGAAACAACAGACTAAGAATAATGTAACTAATTTCTTCACACAACCTCCTCTTGTTTAGTGATTTTTTGCAAAGAATATAATTAATTGTATTCTAAAAGCAAATAAGATTTCTTATTCGATTGTCATGATTGTTACATCTTTCTCGACACTTTGTCCTTCTTTATAAAATATCTCTTTCACAGTTCCACTCGATGGAGATCTCAATTCATTTTCCATTTTCATTGCTTCAAGAATAAGAATCGGATCGCCGATATTCACACTTTCACCAACCAACTTTTTCATTTTTAAAATTAGTCCCGGCATTGGCGCCTTTACATCGGAATGATGTTTCGCTTTCGCTTTGTTCTGTTGTAACTCATTAACAGTTTCTTGCAATAATGTTCGAACTGTTGTATCGAAATACCAACCGTCGATCAACAAGCCGAAATTATTTCCGGAAATTTTGTTTGAAGTAATTTCAAATACTCTGTTGCCGAATTTAAGTAAGTACGCATTGCCGTTAATTTTTGTAACCTCAAATGGAATTGTATTTTCTCCGACGGTTACTTCACCGTTAGGTGAAAACTTAACAACATATTTATTGCTATTTATTGTAACGACAAACTCATTCATAGTTCTGCTCTCTCCAACTATTTCTTTGAGAGACATGATTCGTCGAAGATGGTGTTAGCTGTTCTTGCATCTTCAAAAATGCGCCGAGCACGGATGCAATTTCTTCGTATTCTTTTGCAGATTCATCTTTCCATTTGTGCGGAACCAGCGGCAAGAATTCGTTGTCCAGAAAATTTATATCGAACGTTCCGTCAAGAAAAGTTTTCTGATGCAAAATCCAATTGAATGCCGGAACGTTTGTGATCACTCCGCTTATTTGATATTCGCTGAGTGCGCGTTTCATACGAACAAGAGCTTCTTCCCTATCGATGCCCCACGCAACCACTTTTGCTAGCATCGGATCGTAATAGATCGGCACCTCGCTCATAATATCAATTCCTCGATCGATTCTGATTCCTGGTCCTGATGTTAGTCTGTGATGAATTATTTTTCCTGTTGACGGCGCAAAATTATTGTCAACGTCTTCGGCATATATTCTGCACTCAACCGCGTGCCCGTGTATTTTTAAATCCTCTTGACGAATTGACAACTTCTGATTATCTGCAATTTTAATTTGCTGTTTAACAATGTCAATTCCTGTAATCATCTCGGTAACCGGATGCTCAACTTGCAAACGAGTGTTCATCTCGAGGAAATAAAAATTTTTATTCTTATCCATCAAGAATTCAATCGTACCTGCATTGTAGTAGTTACAAGCTTTGGCAGCATTAACCGCAGCTTGTGTAATTTTCTTTCTGGTAAATTCATCAACTGCGATTGACGGCGCTTCCTCTACAACTTTTTGATGGCGTCGTTGAACCGAACATTCTCTTTCAAAAAGATGGATGTAATTTCCGAACTTGTCGGCAAGAATCTGAACTTCTATATGTTTCGGATTTTCGATAAACTTTTCGAGATAAACATCGTCGTTGCCGAATGCTTTCAGCGATTCATTCTTAGCTCTTTCATACGATGAATCAAACTCAGATTCATTTTCGATTTTGCGCATCCCTTTTCCACCCCCGCCCGCCGCAGCTTTAAGCATAACCGGATAACCGATTTCTTTCGCAATCTTTTTTCCCTCTTCGGAACTTTTGATTGACACAGTTGTACCGGGAACAATCGGAACGTTATGCTCTTTCATTAATCGTCTAGCTGATGTTTTCTCACCCATCATTTCAACCGATTTTGATGAGGGACCAATGAATGTAATTCCGGAATCTTCAACCATCTTTATGAATTGTGAATTCTCGGATAAGAATCCATAACCGGGATGAATCGCATCTGCGCCGATTTGTTTTGCAAGCCGAATGATTTTTTCTTTGTTAAGGTATGATTCATTTGCCGGAGACGGACCAATTAGATATGCTTCGTCGGAACGACGAACGTGCAGTGCGTTTTTATCGGCTTCAGAATAAATTGCCACCGATATAATATTCATCTCGCGACAGGCTTTGATTATCCTGTGCGCAATTTCACCGCGATTGGCAATTAATATTTTTTTAAACATGCAGTCTATTTGAATTCAACAATTGTAATTCCGTCACCGCCATATTCTATATCAGCAAAATAATAATTTTTTACCGAATGATTGTTCCTTAGAATTCCATGAACCAACTGTTTGAGAGCGCCGGTACCTTTACCGTGGAGAATCTCAACACGATCTGTACCGCCGACATACGCGTTGTCTAAAAATTTTATGATTTCAAATTCCGCTTCGTCGGCACGTTTACCGCGAATATCAAGTCTGTAATTCAATTCATTCTGATCTATCTCGAACGGCTTGCGCAAAACTTGTTGGAACTCCGATTTTGTCGCATGAACAAGATCGCTCAATTTCGTCTTTATCTTCAATGTGCCGACCGTAAGCACCGCTTTGTTTTTTTCTTTTTCAATTTCAGAGACCACTCCTACAGAAGTTGTGTTTTTAATCGAAACGTAATCGCCAACTTTAAATTCTGTTTTTTCTTCAGCAGTCTTCTTTTCTTTTTTGAAAACAACCGCGCTTTCTTTTTTTATTTCTTCGATCTTCTTTTTTTCTTCTTTGATAACTTCTTTTTTCGCTTGGGATTCGCGGATATTCTTAATCGCGCTCTCAATTTTTTTGTTTACATCACTAAGATAAGTCTCGGCTTTAACTTTAGCGTCGGCTATAATTGTTTTTTTCTGCTCTTCAAGTTTCTCAATTTTGTCTTGATACAGATTCGTCAAACCTTTCAGCCGAACGTTCTCTCGTTCAAGGTTGTTCAGTTGCTCTTTCAAATCCTTGGATTTTTTTTCGAGCGAAATTAAAAAGTCTTCGATTTTTGTTTTATCGGTATCCAAGAATTGTTTGGCGAGATCGAGAAACTTTTCATCGAAACCGATTCTGTTCGCGACTTCAAATGCGTAGCTGGAACCTGGCATCCCTTGATGAAAACGGTAAGTCGGTTTAAGATGTTCACCGTCAAATTCCATCGAAGCATTCTGAAATTTATCCAATTGATCAGCGATTACTTTCAAACTCCCGTGATGCGTGGTTGCCAAAACTTTTGCGCCATTGTCGCACAATGTTATCAGCATTCCGGTTGCGATTGCCGATCCTTCCTCAGGGTCAGTTCCAGTACCAACCTCGTCAAGCAAAACGATTGACTCGTCATCCGCCTTTTCAATTATATGTTTAATGTTCGTTAAGTGAGAACTGAATGTGCTTAGATCATCTTCAATAGATTGTGCATCGCCGATATCAACCAAAACTTTTTTGAACATGTGAAGATTGGAATCCGGATGCGCCGGTATCGGTATTCCCGCAAGAGCAAGACAGACCAATAGTCCCGTAGTTTTCAGCGTCACCGTTTTTCCTCCCGCGTTCGGACCGGTAATCAAAACAACATTTATATTATCCAACTTCAAACTCATTGGAACTGTATTTTGCAAACCAATTCTTTTAATAAGCAGCGGATGCCGCGCATCGATCAACATGAAAGGTTTTGAATTATCGAATGTCGGGTGAGAACCGATAATCTCTAAAGAATATTTCGCGCGAGCGAAAATTGAATCTATCTCCGCGATAGCGGTTAAAGATTTTTTTAATTCGGCGCTGAGCTCACCAATTTTTTCCGTTAAGCCGCGAAGAATTTTTTCTATTTCTCTTTTTTCAGCGAACCCTAACGAAAGAATTTCATTGTTCAGCTCAAGAGTTTCTTCCGGTTCGATATAAACCGTCTGTCCGGTTGACGACTCCGAATGCACAAATCCTTTTACGTGACGCTTGTGTTCCGACTTCACGGGCAGAACAATTCTCCCGTCGCGGAGAGTAATGTATTCTTCCTGGACAAGATAAGACTCGCTGAACTGCTTCAGAAGTTTCTGAACTTGTTTTCTAAGTGAAGATTCTTTTTCTCTAATCTCGGTTCTTATTTCTTTCAGTTTTGCGCTCGCATCGTCTCTGATCTCACCATTCTCGGTGAATATTTTTCCGATCAGATGTTCGAAAACTTTATCCACAAAGAGATTGGCGGTAAGTTCATGAAAAAATGTATGCGATCCGTCTTTAGTTTTCAAAAATTGAAAAAGTTTGCGCGATGACTCGGCGAGTTTTAAAACATCAAGAATCTGTTTCGACGAGAGAACCGCCCCTTGAATTCTGCTGCGCGAAAGAACTTCATCAAGGTCCGGTAAGTATTCTATTGGAGGGATATCATTCTTAATCAAAATCTCTTTTGCTTCGTTGACCCGACTGCCGGCTTTTGTTACCTCGTTCACAGTTTCAAACGGCAGTAATTCATTTACGGAAGTTTTACCTCTATCGGTCGTGCAGTACTTTTCGATTTGAGAAATAACTTTTTGATATTCTAACTTATCTAGTACGTCTCTTGTTACCATTATTCACATTGATTTTGATTGTATCGGTAGTTGCGGTTGTATCGGAATCTTTCTTTTCTATAAACTCCTTGATGTAATCGGTCGCGCTGGCACTATTGCCGACCAAGAGACCAACCGTTTTGGGAATTAAGTTTGAAACAAAACTATATGTTAATGAACCGGAGCGCTGATATCCGTTCGGAACTTGAAAAACGTTTAGAAACAAAAGTACTGCGCTGACAAAAAAAGTAATTTGCACGGCACCGATTACGCCGCCAAGTGTTTGATTCAAAAGTCTATTTACTTTATCAACCGGATGAACAACTCTCTTCAGTACCGATGCCATTAGAACAACAGTAAGGAAAATCAAAATTCCAGCTATCACGTTGGAAAGATATTCATCGTGGTTGAAAAACGAATTCAGAAATCGTCCCAGCGGTCCCGCAAACTTGTAAGCAAGTACAACACCAAGAATGAGTCCGATCAAACCGATGATTTTTCGAACAAGACCGTCTTTGAATCCAAGAAGAAATCCTATAAGAACGATTACTATTATAATGTAGTCGATAAAATTCAATTACCGCTCAAGAATTTTTCAACAATTTCTTTTACCAATTTCCCTTCCGCTTTGCCTTTTAGACTTTTTGCTGCGACCGGCATTAATTTCGGAAAATCTTCTTTCACTTTAGCGCCTACTTCAGAGGCAATCTTCTTCACCTCAGCCATTACTTCATCAGCAGATAACTGTTTCGGCAAGTACTCTTCGATTATTTTTAATTCCGCTTCTTCTTTCTCCGCCAGTTCATTTCTGCCTGCGTTACGAAACTGTTCGATCGACTCCTTCCTTTTCTTCGCTGCGGAGGTCAGCATTCTAATTTCTTCTTCGCCATTCAGTTCTTTGCCGGAACCGCTTTTTTCAAATTCTAAAATTAATGCTCTGATTGAACGCACAGTCTCCAATCGGATTTTGTCTCCAGCTTTCATTGCGCTTTTTAAGTCCTCGTTAATTTTATCTCTCAGATTCATTCTTACCTCTAAATAATTTATTCACTAAAAACTACGGCAACTGAATAATGTTTCCCGTTACCTTTTTGTAATTATCGAACGTGGATTGGACTACACTACAAATTTCTTCCGGTGAAACCATTTTTTGCGGATCGTCAACCCATTCACGGTTTGATGGAGTATCAATTATAAACGGCGCAACAGCATTAGCGCTTAAACTGATTTCTTTTCCTTCCAGCGCCAAACTCTTTACCAAATAGTTTAGAGAGTTTTTTGAAACGACATAAGCGGCTTTACCTCTTTCCGGATTCAGACTGGAGTACGCGCTTGTAAAACAAACCGATCCGCCTTTTGTACCGTTAACCAATCTTGCAAAATATTTTGATATCAGAAATGCGCTATTGAGGTTTATGTTTTGCATTTTCAGCCAATCGTTATAACTGGTTTCCGAAATATTTTTCCCGCCGAAGTAACCGCCGACAACGCTGAATAAAAAGTACGCGGCGTCATTATCCTTCTTCATTTCAGAAAAACTTTTTTCAACCAACTTCTCGTTTGTAAGATCACTCACAATCACAATTTTATAATTGGTTTTGCTGCTGTTAACTGCGAACTCTTTTCTTGCGAAGAAATAATAAAAATCATAATCTTTATTTAGAAAGAAATCGACTGCCGCTTTTCCCAAATCTCCAGTTGAACCGAATAGCAAAAATATTTTTTTCATGGTTTATCTTTCACGTAAAATTTTGCGCCAACCGGGAAATGATCGCTATAACCGCCGATGTAACGATTTCCTTCATACGTTGGTATCGCCCCGCCTTTTCTCTTCCCTTCTTTGAAAACCATAAATTTCGGTTTGATGATTTCGAACGAATTACATCCGTACGTAATTTTATCTTTTTCAAAAACAGATTTTGAAAGAATTATTTGGTCGATCATCTCCCACTTGCCTCTGAAGAGATATGAGCCTTCGCCGTTTTCAAATTTCTTGCCCGCAATGTTGATAAAGTTTTCTTTCGGCGGCTCGGATTGAGTGCAATCATAATCTTGAGTATGCAAGGTATTAACAATCGAACCATCGTTCGGATTATCGTTGAAGTCGCCGATAATTATCACTTTACTATTCGGTGAAGTTTGATTCAATGTATCGATGCTTGCTTTTAATACTTCAGCCGCAGCAATCCGGTTCGGTTCCGATTTTTCTTCGCCGCCTCTTCGCGACGGCCAATGGTTCACATAAACATGAATTTTGTTTTTACTTTTTTTATGTATCAGAACTACATGCAAGATATCGCGCGTCGGATACTTGGTAGGCAACTCTACATGAAGAGCGGCAACGCTGTCTATCATAAAAACCGACCGGTCGTAAATCAACGCAGTTGCAATTCCGCGCTCGTCCGGCGAATCTCTATAGACCATCACATAATCACGGCTTCTCAAACTGTAGGTTAAACTTTTCAATACGTTTATATTTTCAACTTCTTCCACGCCAAGGATATCCGGTCCGCATCCACCGTTCATAAAATTAATAACGCGGGTTAGGTTATAAATTTTCGTTTCATAGCGGTAATCATTCCATTCCTTTTTTGATCCCGGCAAAAACTCATCGTCGTTTTTGTTCGGGTTGTCAATCGTATCGAAAAGATTTTCGACATTCCAATTAGCAACGTAAAACGAATCCCGAACGACGCTTTGTGCGGATATTTTTTGCGGTATCAGTAATAATAAAACAATCCCCATTGTCTTAACGGAACCGGAAAAGTATTTCATCATGTTATTATGGTTATTGTTAAATTGAATTCATAATTTCAAGCGAAAATATAACCAAAATTAATCGATTTGATAAGAACAGCATGAGCAAAAAATCATCCGGCAAATTTGTAATAATAGATGCGATGGCGCTCGCCTACAAGGGGTATTACGCGTTCATCTCACGTCCGCTGTTAAATTCAAAAGGTGAACCGACTTCGGCGGTTTACGGTTTCTTGAGCCAGCTTTTCAAAATTATTGAAGATACAAAACCGGATTTCCTGGCTGTCGGTTTCGATTCAAAGGAAAAAACTTTCCGGCATGAGCGATATGAAAATTATAAATCTTCACGCCAAGCTATGCCGGAGGATATGATTCCGCAAATCAAACGGATTAAAGAAATTATCGAGGCGTTCAACATTCCGATTTATATTCTGCCCGGTTATGAAGCCGATGATCTTATCGGCACGGCTTTGAAGGAAGCAGAGAAAAAAGGTTTTGATTGCTACGCAATTACGCCGGACAAAGATTATATTCAGTTAATTTCCGAGAACATAAGAATTGTAAAACCGGGAAAATCTACCGACGAAATTATCACGCTGGATGAAACTAAGGTGCGTGAAGAAATGGGATTCGAACCGATTCAGATGATCGATTACCTTGCATTGGTCGGCGATGCTTCCGATGACATTCCAGGTGTTGCCGGAATCGGGCCGAAGACGGCGCTGCCGCTCATTCAAAAATATAAGACGCTGGAAAATATTTATAAGAATCTGAATGACATTGAAAAGCAAAGTGTCGTAAACAAACTTGTGGAAAGCAAAGAGAACGCGTTTCTATCCAAGGAACTGGCTACGATCAAAACTGATACTCCTTTCCACATGAATTTTGATGAAGCGCGCTTTCACAAACCTGATCTCACAAAACTATTTAGACTTTTTGAAGATCTCGAGTTCAGATCATTCGCGGCTAAACTGAAAAAACTTTTTGTTGAAGAAACCGAAAGTCCGGCAATAGTACAAGAACCGGAAATCGAAGAGCAAACGGAGAAGGAACCAGAATCTGTTACCGCATTTGAAAGAAGTAAAGTGAAGTATAAAGTTATCTTATCGTTCAAAGAAGCAAAGGAGCTAGCACAAAAACTTTCTCAATGTGAATTATTTGTTTTCGATACTGAGACCGACGGATTGGACACGCTGGACGTTAATCTTGCAGGCTGTTCATTCTGCATGAAACCGAAAGAAGCATTTTTCGTTGCGACAAATCCTTCCGCGCAGACTTCAACTCTTTTCGCTTCCGATCTTTCAGACCGGCTTCCGGCAGACGATTTTGTAAAAATCTTTAAGCCGGTTTTTGAAAACGATAAGATCAAAAAGATTTGCCAGAACGGTAAATATGATATCGGCGTTCTGCGTCATTACGGAATCAATGTTAAGAATTTTTATTTTGATACTATGCTTGCGAGCTATGCCATCGATCCGGATCAAAAACATAATATGGACGACCTTTCAGAAAAATATTTGCGCTATCGTCCTATCCCGCTTACTGATCTTATCGGCACCAAGAAGACGCCGGAAAAAATATTTGAAGTCGATCCCGGTCGTTTGTCGGATTACTCATGCGAGGACGCGGACATAACATTTCGTCTGTATGAAATTCTCCGTAAAGAATTAAAAAAAGAAAGTATAGAAAAACTTGCGTACGATATTGAATTCCCTCTTGTACCCGTGCTAGAAGACATGGAGCGCACCGGCGTTAAGATTGATACAAAAAGTTTGAAAGCGTTCAGCGACGATCTGCTAATCCTTCTCGATAAATACTCGAAAGAAATTATTAATTTCTCCGGCGAACATTTCAATATTAACTCTACGCAGCAGCTTCAAAAAATTCTTTTTGAGAAACTGAAATTGTCACCGACATCAAAAACAAAAACCGGATATTCTACCGATGCAAGATCGCTCGAAGCATTGAAAGGTTCTCACCCAATCATCGATATCATTTTGGATTACCGGCAAGTTGCAAAATTAAAATCCACGTACGCAGATGCACTGCCGAATTTAATTCATCCTAAAACTGGAAGAGTTCATACATCCTACAATCAAGCGGCTGTTTCAACCGGAAGATTATCGAGCACTGATCCGAACCTTCAAAATATTCCGATTAGAACCGAACTTGGTAAAGAAATCCGAAAAGCTTTCGTCCCCCGCGACAAAAATTACGTTATACTTTCTGCGGACTACAGTCAGATTGAATTGAGAATTATGGCTAGCATTTGTAATGACGAAACGTTAACCAAAGCATTTAAATCCGGCGAAGACATTCATAGAAGAACCGCCGCGTTAGTTTTCAAAGTCGATCCGTCGGAAGTCACACAAGACATGCGGCGCAAAGCAAAGGAAGTTAATTTCGGAATTTTATACGGTCTCGGTCCGTTCGGTTTGAAAACACGTTTGGGCATCACGCAGACAGAAGCAAAAAATATTATTGATAATTATTTCGGTTCGTTCAAAAACGTTCGCAAGTTTATGGATGATTCCGTTGCAAGCGCAAAAGAGAAAGGATACGCTGAAACGCTTTACGGTCGCAGACGATTCTTGAGAAACATAAACAGCAAGAACCGTGTAGTCCAACAATTTGAAGCGCGTGTTGCAATCAATATGCCGATTCAAGGAACCGCCGCAGATATGATTAAACTCGCGATGATAAAAATTTACGAAGCGCTCGAAAAAAGAAAAGCGCGGACAAAAATGGTCTTGCAAGTTCACGATGAATTGGTATTTGATGCGCACAAGGATGAGATTGACGAATTGCGTCCGTTGATTAAAGAATTGATGGAGTCTGCTCTGCCGTTAAATGTCCCGGTCATCGCAGATACCGGCGTTGGTGATAACTGGCTGGACGCGCATTAATAATTCCGTCGGAATGAGTAGATTCAATACGGAAAGTGTTTTTGTATTTAGTCATACAAACGATAAGAGCAAAATCATAACGCCCCCGTAATGAATTACTAATCCATTAGAAACTTATAAATCAAATAGCCGAAATTAATCTGAAGCAATCCGAAAGATATTCCGCTGATTAAATCCAACCGATCAACTTCATCGAGCGTCGATTGTTTTTTCGTGTTCAGGTAATCGTCATATTTCTTATCGGCTTTAATTTTGAAATACGCCGAAATACCGCCCAACACCGCAGCACTACCGATTAAAATTTTGAATGTGGTCGATGTGAAAAAACTTTCCCCGTTAGTCCCATCCGGTTTGTAAAATCCTAAATTGTTCGAATGCTCTGTGACCGGAGAAAAATCATAAATGAAAGTTAATGGCTTCGTGCAATCAACAACTTTGATAGTATCAAGAATTTCTTTTTGTCCCCACCTGTACATAGCTTCTTTGATTCGGATAATGTGAGAACCTTGTGACAGTTCTGTCTTCACATTTCCTTTGCCAACCAAAACGGAATCGATTATTACCAGCGCTTGCGTATTATTTGTATTCACATCAACTTTTGCTTTGCAGTCTTGAGCAATGCCGGCGCTCGAAAAGATTAACACCGCAAAAAATGCTACGGACAAAATATTTTTACTGTTTGAACGTTTGATACGCATTTATCTCACCTCTATCTGCTCCAAGATAGATCACCCCGTCATAATAGACAGGGGAAAGTTTAGTCCTTGTTTCAAACGGCATCGTCTTTTCAATGTTGCCGGTTTTTACGTCGATCAAATAAACTTTACGGTTCAAATCCGGTTGGACAAGTTTATTTTTAAGCAGCAACGGAGTCGCGTCGATTACCCCCTCTGTTTTGACTTTCCATTTCAATTTTCCATCTGCTTTATTCAGACAAAAAATATCTCCGTTCAAGTTTCCGATGAATAAGTTTTCAGCGTTCATCACCGGCGTGACGACGATTTTGTTTTTTGTATCGTACTGCCAAATAATTTTCCCGTCATTCAGATTAACACAGAATACTTTCCCCGTTTTATCACCGAAATAAATATTGTAACCGCTGATAGATAAACCGGCTTCAATACCGCCGCAGATTTTTTTACGATATAAAACCTCGCCCGTTTTTGCCGAACAGGAAATCAATTCTCCTTTTTCATTTCCGAAAACAATTACATTCCCATCCGAAGCCGGTGACGAGTGTGAATCAACTTTCGTGTTAGTACTCCACCCTTTCGTTCCAACAAGATTGTATTTTAGTAGTTCACCGTAATCACTGAGCACTATGATTCCATCGTCAAGTTTTAACAGTTCGTTATGTACACCGCCGTAAATTTTTGATTCATCTAAGACTTTCCCGTTGAGTATATCAAAATTCTTGATTGTAGAATACTTTTCGTTCAATTCGTTGACCATCAAAAATAATCTAAGATTGTTTACAACCGGCGCAACCGGAATAGCGCCGCTGAATTTTTCATAACCAAACAACTTTCCTGTTTTCCTATCTAACGCGTACAATTTACCGGATAAATCCGAAACAAAAAGTATGTCGTTGTAAATTACAATTGAAGTGTTGCTTTGACTTCCGCTCGTAACGGCACTCCATTTCGGTTCGAGGAAATCACCAATCGACACGTTTTCGTAAAAATTTCTTTCCGGAATTTTACCGAACATGAAATGTCCGGGCATACCAATCGCCATGTTTCTAAAAAAGATTGGCTGTGTACATGCTGAAACAATAATCAATACAATAATAGCAGCAATACCATATTTAAGATGGTTTCGTTTCAAAAATCCCATCCGAAGAAAAATTGGTAAAATAACTTCGGTTGAAACTGTGTGAAGTTTTTTTCAATTTTTTTACCGATATCGTAACGCAGCGCAATCGCGTTGAAGAAATTGATTCTGATACCAACGCCAAGACTTCCCAGCGTTTCTTTGTACTGCGTGTCCCACGCAGAGCCGGCATCGAAATATGCAGCGCCGCGAATCTGAAAAAATGTTAAACCTAAAAACGGAAAATTGATTGACAGCCGATCTATCAATGGGAAGCGGAGTTCAACCGAGGAGAGCCAAAGTTTTTCACCGCGGATAGACCATCTATCCCATCCTCTCAAATCCCAGCTGCCGCCGGCAAAATATCTTCTCGCTTCCTTTCCGTCGTTAATAAAAAATGCTGCGCGCGTAGCGAGACTCGTGCGCAATCCCAAACGGAAATATTTTCTGTAATCTACTATAAGCGAATAGTAGTTCACGTTGCTGTATTTTACGTCGTTCGTGTAACCGATCAAGACTCTGAAGCGCGAGCCGTCAATCGGTCCGGTAGCAAACCAAATTGCGTTATCACTCACAAATGAAAGTGAATTGCTGACAAGGAGAGCTCTCCTTGTGGTTATATCTCCCAGCAATTGTTTATCGGAATTTGCAACGTCAACTTCAGCTTCGATCCGTTGAAATGTTGACAAAGGATAGAACAGTGAGAAATATCCACCGAAAGCCCGTTCGTAAAAATATTCGTCCGAGTCGCGAATGTCGTAACGCCGTCCGGCATATTGAAAAACTCCATATCCGTAGTTTGATCTGCCTTTCAAATTTACGCGCGAGATTGCAACGTTGAAGTTTTTAAGAATCTCGCTTTGCACCTCTGCATTGTTGAAAATGTAAAATATATATCTGTCGTCGCCGAGAAGATCGCTCAATGTTAGGATTGCGCCGCCTCGTGTTCCGTAAACGGGATCGGTAATTAATTGACTGACAGCGTAATCGAGCGTGTATTCTTTCTGATATTTGACACCTTCCTTTTCAGAGCCGAGTAAAATCCGGTCAGCGAGCCACTTAGAACCGATATCATCCAATTTGAACGCGACAAACTTTTGTTCTGGTAAAATATTTTTATCTAGATCGATCGAATAAAACTGAAACGAGAACATTTCGAACCCGGATGTAACCAGCGTATGCGGATCGGCAAAATCAAAATCGTAAACGCTGGTAATGAATCTTGTAATCTGTTTCATTCCTTGCGCTGGTTCTCTGCCGTAAGGCATTTCCCAAATATTGTAAACGCCGTCATAGTCGCTCGTGAAGAAAATATTTTTGTAATCCGGTGAAAAATGAGGAGTTGAAATATTCGCGTCAACGTTTGTTAGGTAGGTAATTTCTTTTGTGCTTAAATCCATCTGGAACAAATTGTACTTCTTCTTGAAAATTCCGTCGGTTCTATCCGATGCGAAAATTATTTTTGTACCGTCTAGATTAAACGTCGGATCAATATCGTCGTAATAATCGTCGGTCAGTCTTTGCAATTCTTCTGTTTTGAGATTATAGCTGTAGAGATCGCTGAAACCTTTTTTATCTGTACCGTTGAAAACTATTTCGTTTCCGTCCTTCGAGAAACTTGGCGATTTCATCCGTATCAATTCACTGAAACCGATGTTCTTCACAACTTCATCTTCATCAACCGAATACAAATGAAGCACGTCTCTTCCTTGCGATTCCGTTACAAACGCAACGTATCCGTTGGAAGAAACCGCAATGGAATTTTCCAGCAGATGAAACGCTTCGAAGATTGCATCTTTCTCACCTTGAACAACAACTTCCGGTTTTACTGTTTCAAGAGTGTCGGGAGCGTACGGCATTTTCATCAAAGAAGTGTAGCCGTAATAATTCCCTACAAAATAAATTTCTTTCTTACCGTTGCGCTCTAAAATCCGCGGCGAGAAATTGAAACCGAAATCGGTAAGTTTTTTGCCTTCAACGAAGTGCGGATAATTATTCTTGTAGAGAGGATAATATTCTTGCCGGATTTTATAGATCCATTTATTATCAACATCTTCCAGCTTTGAACCCAGCGTAAATTCCAGATCATCATCGAACTTGCTGAATCGCCAATAATTTTCCATGATTGCAAGAATTTTATCCTCGCCGTATTCTTGACTTATAAAACCTAAAAGCCGCTGTCCTTCTTTGTACATCAGATACGAACCGGAAATCATATCAAGATTAACTAGCGAAACAAATTGACCGTTGAGCACAGCATCTCTCATCACCATTTCCGATTGCGTATCCCAATCCGTTGACCAATATTCAGCAAGTCCTTCCGTGAACCAAAGCGGCGGCGTTCTTTCTGTACTGACTCTGTGATCGTACAAAACGTTGTAGAGTTTGCTCGTCATAAAAACGTGAACGAGCTCGTGACGGATTACATGTTTGAACTGTCCCAACGAACCCATGTATGGAATGACGACGCGGCCTTTCATAAACTCGAAGAATCCGCCGACGCCTTCCGGTATGAACGAAGTAGTTACATTTGTCTGCTCAAAGTGAGTGTGCGTGTTATAAAATATCAGCGGAATTTTGTTGATGACGTAGAAATTGAATTTCACTTTCAGAATGTCGTAAGATTCTTCGGCGTACCTTGCGCCGATCTCCGCCAATTCCGTAAAGTCGTCGTAGTAGTAAATGTTGAAATGCTCGGTGTGAATTACTTTCCAGTTGAATTTTTCATACTGAACTTTGTTGCGGCCGAAAAAATAAAACTGAGCGGAAATAATTTGCGGGATGAAGATCAGAATAAAAAGGTATTTCCGCCAAGATTTGATCAAAGATGTTCCTTCAGATAATTTATATTTCCAATTGATGTCGGATCAAAACTGCGAAGCACCGCCAAATAATACGTTGCCCAATCGCCGAGATAAATCAAATCAATCAATCGAAGTCTGAAATCATTTTCCTTGCTTTCAAGATTAATTATTTCGCATCCGCTCTTTTCAATGATCTCCGACGTAATCTGAAAACGTTTGGATACTTGTGGGTGGTATTCCTTATCGAGAATGTTAATCAGTTTCAGATTCATCTTCTGCGCGCCGAAACTTTCCCATCCCATAATTTCGTTGTGATCCAGTTCTGGATAGCTCGAATAGAACGCGTGAAGTTTCGAGTTTTCATTGAACTGTCCTTTCAATCTTGCCGCAACGACAGAAGTATAATCCGCAACCGCATAAACAAGCGGAATGAAACCGACTAACTTTTCTGCAAGCTGTAAAGCTTCATTCTTCTCTTTAGAATACTCCTCGCCTTTAGTTTTCAGATGATCGATAACTTGTTTTACAATTTTCGTTTGATCCGGTACCAATTTGAGGTTATGGAATATTTTTAGCAATGTAAAAAAATTTATCCATAAGGCGTACCGCGGTTGGAATCCGGGCTGCAATTTAGCTGCCGGAAAACCGTGACTTTTTGCAATTTCTTCTATCTTTCCGCCGGTGGTAATGCAAACTATTTGACATTTCTTTTGCACCGCATTATTCAGCGCCGAAATCGTTTCCTCGGTATTGCCGGAATACGAAGACGCAACGACAAGCGTTTCCTCGTTGGCATAACCGGGCAATTCATAATTCCGGTTTACCGCGTAAGGAAATCGCAGATCTTTCCGGGAAAAATTGCTCATAAGATCGCCGCCGATTGCAGAACCGCCCAAGCCGGTGACAATTATGTTTTTGATTTTTGATGTGTTTATTGATTTAAGATCAATATCCAAACTCCATGCGTACTCTACTTGCTTAAAAGATTCTTTCAAAACTTTAAATTGATTGGATTGGTCGTACTTGGAGACCATTTCGGTAATGTTCATTTGTTCCTCAGTATAGATTTTTGATTTGATCTTGCAGTTTGTGGTTGAAGTATTTGTGAATCCGGTCGTTAATTTCTTTTTCGGTACTCAACGCGAGACATTCCTTTGCCAAACCTTGAACTTCTTTGCAGTCAATATTTCTAATGATTCTCTTGATCAAAGGAACTGCTGAAGCCGAAACGCTGAGCGATTCTAATCCCAAGCCGATCAACAGCGGAACAGCAAACGGATCTGCCGCCATAGCTCCGCACATGCTTACTAAAATTTTGCTTTCCTTTCCACCTTGAATTATGTGATTGATAGTTTGAACAACCGCCGGATGAAATTCTTGATATAACGCTGAAACAATTTCGTTGCCTCTATCCACAGCAAGCAAATATTGAATCAAATCGTTTGTGCCGATGCTTACGAAATCGACTTCCTTCGCAAAATCTTTTATCAACACTGCTGCGGAAGGGATTTCGATCATCACACCAAGTGAAAGGTGCTTGTCGAAAGCAGTTCCTTCTTTTTTCAATTCCTCCTGGCATTCTTTTACAATTTCTTTTGTTCTTCTGATTTCCGCAAGCGAAGCGATCATCGGCAGCATGAACTTAATATTTTTATGAGTGCTCGCGCGAAGAATTGCCCTTATCTGTTTTTTGAATAAACTCGGATTATCGAGAAGCAATCTTATACCGCGCCAGCCTAGAAACGGATTCGGTTCGTGAAGATCAACCGGCAAAACTTTATCGCCGCCAATATCAAATGCCCTGATGATAACCGTGCCGGGAAACATCCGTTCGGAAATTTCTTTGTAAACTTTAAACTGTTCTTCCTCATCGGGAAAAGCTTCGTACTCTTCGAACAATCCTTCGGTCCTCACAAGTCCGATTCCGCGCGCACAATGTTGTGTAACGATTTCCATCTCGTCAAGAATATCGAGGTTTGACAAAAGCTGAATTTCTTTTCCATCGGAAGTGACTGCAGGCAAGTCTTTCAACTTCAGCAAATCCGAATCACGCTGAGCGAGTTTAACAATCTTCTTCTGATACTCTTTCAGCAGCTTCTCATCCGGATTGATAAAAATTTCTCCCTTGAAGCCGTCAATTATAATCAGATCGTCATCCTTGATTCGGCTCGTAGCTTCATGAAGTCCTACAACCGCCGGAATATTCAATGAGCGCGCAACAATCGCCGCATGAGAGGTCAGTCCGCCAAAATCTGTAACATAACCTTTTGCGTTAACTCTCGAAAACAAAACTGTGTCGGAAGGAGTAATTGTTGAGGTCACCACGATGACATCATTTGCAATTCTTGATTTCCACTTTTTCTTTTTGAAGTTACGGAGAATTCTATTTTTGATATCCTCGATGTCATGCGAACGTTCTTTCATGTAAAGTTCGTGAGACGCATTCATCAAATCGGTGTACTTGGAGATTTCATCGTTAACAATATATTCCGGCGCCCGTCTTTCATTCGTAATTCTATTTTTGATTGTTGACAACAAAATCGGGTCGTCAAGAATCATAATTTGCGCTTCGAAAATTGCCGCTCGTTTCTCTCCGAGTTTATCGACAGCAAGTGAAAATATTTTTCGCAATTCCTTTCTTGATTGTTCGAGAGCGGTATCAAGCATTTCCAAAGCTTCATCAAGATCGGTTACGGCGCTGTCCGCTACTTCTTCTTTCTGTCTCGCATAAATGTATGCTTTGGAAATAGCTATACCGGGTGCGGCTGCAATTCCTTTCAGCATTATTTCACTTTCAGTTTTCATAGTTCGTCAAATCCCCTCTTGAAAAATTCTAAGATTTCTTGACACGCTTGCTGTTCGTCTTCACCGTCAAATATCAGAGTAATCTCCGAACCTTTTTCGGCGGCAAGAGTCATCACGCCTATAATACTTTTGCCGTTGATGTGCAATCCGTCTTTGTTAAGAAAAAAATCGCACTTGTACTTTGAAGCCAGCTTAACAATAGTTGCCGCCGGTCGTGTATGCAAACCGGCATTGTTTACAATTTTTACTCTCTCTTCAATCATTTATTCCTGTAAGTAAGATAGTTCGCAAGCCAATTCATTATTTCCCTTGCATCTTTATTCTTAATAGCCGTCAAGTTTTTGAGAGCCAATTTAGTGTATTTAACAATTTCCCGCTCGGCATCTTGAACAACGCCTAGTTTAAAATACAATTCTTTGTACTTCGAAACTTCGTTTCGTTTTATTCCTTTCCGATCGATCACCTTCAAGAAAGCTTTCTTGTCTAAACCTTTAGCTTTTTCGAGCGCGCGCAAGAACAGATAAGTTTTCTTCCCTTCAATAAGATCGCTTCCAATCATTTTCCCGAACTCATGCTGCTTTGCGGTAATGTCCAACAGATCGTCATGAATTTGAAATGCCATTCCGAGATTCTTACCGTAATTTTTCAATGCTTTTAACTGAACATCATCGGCTCCGGCAATCTGCGCACCGATAGAGCAGCACATTTCAGTTAGCGCCGCCGTCTTTTTATAAATCATCTTTTTGTATTCCGGAATTGAAACCAATTTTTGCACTTCGAACTCTTTATCGTAACTCTGTCCTTCGCAGACTTCAACAACTCCTTGTGTGAACGTTGCAAATATTTTTTTAGCATCGTCTTTACAGTCCTTGAACAAACTTTGATAAGCGAGCGCTATCAAACTATCGCCGGCAAGTATTGCCGTACTAATATCATATTTGTTATGTAATGTCGCACGCCCGCGGCGCATCATCGAATTGTCCATGATGTCGTCATGCACGAGCGTAAAGTTGTGAAGAATTTCCACTGCAAGCGCAGCATTGTAAACCTGGTTATACTTTCCGCCGGATGCTTTCGCTGAAATCAAAACAAGAAAGGGGCGCAATCTTTTACCGCCGGCTTGAAGAATGTATTCGCACGGTTCATACAAAGATTCCGGTTCCTTGCCCACAAGTAATTTCGCCAGACGTTTTTCGATTATTCTTAATTGTTGTTTGTAAACTTTAGAATAGTTTTCAGCATCAACAGAATTTTTCAAATCAATTCCTCTTTTCGTTTGAGTTTGTTTTGTTTCAGATCATTAAGTCGTTGGCTGCCGGTTAAGTACATTATATTTTTCACAGTTTCGAACCAACCGGTAACTAAGTTAACAACACCTTCAACATCTTTTTTTGTTACTTCTTGAAGAATCGGTCTGGCAGACGCGGCAAGATCGGCGCCGAGAGCAATTGATTTTGCGATGTCAACACCGTTCATTATTCCGCCGGATGCGATCAATGTAAAATCAAGATCTTTTTTAAGTTCTTGAACGGTTCGGATGCAATATGAAGTCGGCAGTCCCCACTCTCTGAAATAATTGTTCGATTCTTTTTTCCTCATTAACTCTACCGCTGCCCAGCTTGTCCCGCCTGCACCTGCAACGTCAATTCCTTTTACACCGGATTCCAATAAAAGTTTTGCCGCTCGCTTGCTGATTCCGGAACCAACTTCTTTTACAATCACGGGCACACTAATTTTTTTCGTGATCATCGAAAGCGATTTCAATAGTCCCTTAAAGTCCGGTTCGCCCTCCGGTTGAAGTAATTCTTGCAATGGGTTAACGTGAACTACCATTGCATCCGCTTCAACCAAATCTATCATCAGCTTAATTTCCGAAATAATATTTTTCGACTTAGCGACCTGCGCCGCGCCGATATTACCCAGCACGGGGACGCTGCCCGCATTTTTTCTGATCACTCTGTATGTAGAGTGATATTTTTTGTCTTCGAGCGCTTGCCGTTGGCTTCCGACACCGATAGGAATATTAAGTTCCCGCGCCGCAATTGCAAGTTTCTCATTAATCTTTTCAGCTTCTTTCGTCCCGCCCGTCATGCACGAAATAAAAAACGGGAAAGAAATTTTCTTACCGAAAAACTTTGTACGCAAATCAATTTTGTCAATTTCAATTTCTGTCACGGCAAAATGTTCAAACTCATACCGGTCAAAACCGTTCGTCTTTATCTCGTACTGCACCTTGTCGGTAAGACAGAGCTTGATATGTTCGGCTTTTCTTTGAGCTGTTTTGCTTTTAGACATCGTCAATCTTGCATTAATTGAAAATCAAAATAAATATTTTTTGAATTAGATTCTTTTCGTACAGCAACATCCTTAAAACCGATATAGGAATGAGAATAGAAGTTCTCTGTATACGTTAGGGACGACATAAATTAATTCACCAAGTGGGTGAATTTTATTGTTCATTAAACCCATTATCATGTTAATATTTTTCTCTTCCATTATTTTCTATATCGGAATTGAGGGCAACATCCAATAGAAACTTTTCTAAAGATTTTTAAGCAGCAATCGGTTAAATTGTTCAGCAAAAAATTTCATCCCATCAAACAGGAAAGGTTATGACAAAGCCCCGCTTAAGTTTCTGGCAAATTTGGAATATGAGTTTCGGCTTTTTCGGAATTCAGTTCGGCTTCGCTCTTCAAAACGCAAACGTCAGCAGAATTTTTGAAACTCTCGGCGCAAAGATAGACGCCATTCCGATTCTCTGGATTGCAGCGCCCATCACCGGTTTAATCGTCCAACCGATCATCGGTCACATGAGCGATAAAACATGGGGACGGCTTGGAAGACGACGCCCGTACTTTTTAACCGGCGCCATTCTCGCGTCACTTGCTTTGTTAATAATGCCAAACTCTCCTGTTCTCTGGTTTGCGGCGGGAATGTTATGGATTATGGATGCATCAATAAATATTTCGATGGAGCCGTTCAGAGCTTTTGTCGGCGATATGCTTCCTTCCGAACAGCGCACAGTTGGTTTTTCGATGCAAAGTTTTTTCATCGGAACCGGTGCCGTTATTGCTTCAGCTCTTCCATACATGATGACTAACTGGTTCGGGATTAGTAATACCGCACCCGAAGGAATGATTCCGCAATCGGTCAAATTTTCTTTTTACACCGGCGGTCTCGTTTTCTTTCTCGCTGTCTTATGGACTGTTATCAGATCAAAAGAGTATTCTCCGGAAGAACTTAAAAAATACAGCGAGGAATCGGATGCCCAATCATCGCATAGACATTACGATGAAACTCCGGTAGCACATTCAAAGTTTTTCAGAAACGGTTTGATATGGACAATTGTCGGAGTCGTTTTATTCTTAGCGTTCGATCTTTTTATCTACATGGATTACGGTCTGGGAGTTTTCTTCGGCGGCATAGCTGTATTTGGACTTCTGCAAGTTTTTGTCGGCTTCCTCACAAAACAGAACAAGACCAACAACGGTTTGGTTGTGGTGATGAACGATCTGTTCAAAATGCCGAAGACAATGGTACAGCTTTCTTACGTGCAATTCTTTTCATGGTTCGCTCTTTTTGCAATGTGGATATACACAACTCCCGCTGTCACGCATCACATTTACGGTGCAAAGGACACAACTTCTGCACTTTACAACGAAGGTGCCGACTGGGTCGGTGTTCTGATGGCAGTCTATAACGGTTTCGCTGCCGTGATGGCATTCTTTCTTATTTGGCTTGCTAACAAAACGAGTCGCAAAAGTGTTCACGCTATTAGTTTGGTTTGCGGCGGAATCGGTTT